>CADDZF010000176.1 GCA_902812445.1 Methylococcaceae bacterium
TTTGCGCCACCTGGTAGACCTTGCGCGGATCGAAGTTCTTCGTGTCCTCGACCATGAACTTGCGCATGGCGCCATAGGAGACGATGCGCAGGTCCGTGTCGATGTTGACCTTGCGCACGCCGTGGCGAATGCCTTCGGCGATCTCCTCGACCGGCACGCCGAAAGTCTGGCCGATGTCGCCGCCGTACTCATTGATCATCGCCGACCATTCCTCGGGAACGGAGGACGAGCCGTGCATGACCAGGTGCACGCTGGGGATGCGCGCATGGATTGCCTTGACCCGATCGATGCGCAGGATCTGGCCGGTCGGCTTCTGACTGAACTTGTAGGCGCCGTGCGAGGTGCCGATAGCGATGGCGAGGGCATCGACCTGGGTCTTCTTGACGAAATCGGCCGCTTCATCCGGATCGGTCAGCAACTGTGAATGATCGAGTGTGCCTTCGGCCCCCGAGCCGTCTTCCTCGCCCGCCAGGCCGGTCTCCAGCGAGCCCAAACACCCCAGCTCGCCCTCGACCGACACGCCGCAGGCATGCGCCATGTCGACCACCTGACGGGTGACGCCCACGTTGTAGTCATAGCTGGCCGGGGTTTTCATGTCTTCCTTCAAAGAACCGTCCATCATGACCGAGGTGCAGCCGGTCTGGATGGCGCGGATGCACACCGCAGGCGAGGCGCCGTGGTCCTGGTGCAGACAGATCGGCACCTGCGGCCAGGTTTCCACCGCTGCCAGGGCGAGGTGATACAAAAACGGCGTGCCGGCGTATTTGCGCGCCCCGGCGGAGAGTTGCGCGATGACCGGCGAATCCGCCGCCGCCGCCGCCTCCATGATGGCCTTGAGCTGCTCCATGTTGTTGACGTTGAATGACGGCACGCCGTAGCTGTGCTCGGCGGCGTGGTCCAGCAATTGTCGTAAGGTGATGAGTGCCATGGGTATACCCCTTATATGAAGGTGCCATTAAAGGATCGCTTCGACGTGGTGGACGACATTGTCGACGGTGAAGCCGAATTCCTTGAAAAGTTGACTGGCCGGTGCGGATTCGCCAAAGCGGTCGAGCCCGATCACCCGGCCGTTGAGGCCGACGTATTTGTACCAGAAATCGCTGACGCCCGCCTCGATCGCCACGCGGGCCGTGACTGCGGACGGCAACACCGACTCCCGATAGGCCGCGCTCTGGGCATCGAAGACGTTGGTGCACGGCAGGGAGATGACGCGCACGCGCTTGCCCTTGGCCGCCAGCTGCTCGGCCGCCTGCACCGCCAGCGCGACTTCCGAGCCGGTCGCCAGCAAGATGACCTCCGGCGTGCCGGACAGCGCGCCGGCGGCATCGCGGAGGATGTAGCCGCCGCGTTCGATGCCTGCGATCTGCTCGGCACTGCGGCTGAGGTGGGGCAGGCTCTGGCGCGAGAAGATGAGAACGCTCGGCCCGTCCTTGCGCTCGATAGCCGCCTTCCAGGCCACCGCCGATTCCACCGCATCGCCCGGCCGCCACACGTGCAGGTTGGGAATCAGGCGCAGGCTGGCGGTCTGCTCGACCGGCTGGTGGGTCGGGCCGTCCTCGCCGAGGCCGATGGAATCATGGGTGTAGACGAAGATCACCGGCGCTTGCATCAGCGCCGCCATGCGCACGGCGTTGCGGGCGTAATCGGAGAACATCAGGAAGGTGGCGCCGTAGGGCTTGAAGCCGCCGTGCAGGGCGAGGCCGTTCATCATCGCCGACATGCCGAATTCGCGCACGCCGTAGTACACGTAATTGCCCGCTTTCTCCTCGGCGTTGACGTCCTTGCAGCCCGCCCAGATGGTCAGGTTGGAGCCGGCCAGATCGGCCGAGCCGCCGATCAGTTCCGGCAGCAGCGGGCCATAGCCGTTCAGGGTATTCTGCGAGGCCTTGCGGCTGGCGATGGTTTCTCCCTTGGCGTTGACCTGGGCGATGAAGGCTTGCGATTTTTCCTTCCAGTCGGCGGGCAAGGCGCCCATGAGGCGGCGCTCGAACTCGGCGGCCAGTTCCGGATAGTCGGTGCGGTAATTTTCAAAGCGGTCGTTCCAGTCGGCTTCGAGCTTGGCGCCGGTCTCCCGCGCATTCCAACCCTCATAGATAGCCTCCGGCACCTCGAACGGCGGATAGGGCCAGCCGAGGGTCTCGCGCACCAGGGCGATCTCGTCCTCGCCCAGCGCTGCGCCGTGGCATTCCTCCGTGCCCTGCTTGTTGGGCGAACCCCAGCCGATGATGGTCTGGCAACAGATCAGCGAGGGCCGGTCGGTCACCGACCGGGCGGCTTCGAGCGCGGCTTTGACCGCGTCCGCATCGTGCCCGTCCACCGCCGGGATGACGTGCCAATGATAGGCCTCAAAGCGCTTCGGCGTCTCATCGATGAACCAGCCGTGCACCTCGCCGTCAATGGAAATGCCGTTGTCATCGTAAAAGGCGATCAGCTTGCCGAGCCCCAGCTTGCCCGCCAGCGAGCACACCTCGTGGGAGATGCCTTCCATCATGCAGCCATCGCCCAAAAAGACATAGGTGTAATGATCGACGATGGCATGGCCCGGCCGGTTGAACTGAGCCCCTAAGGTGCGCTCGGCCAAGGCCATGCCGACGGCATTGCCGATGCCCTGCCCCAAGGGGCCGGTGGTGGTCTCCACCCCCGGCGCATAGCCGTACTCGGGATGGCCCGGGGTTTTCGAGTGCAGCTGGCGAAAGCGCTTCAGCTCATCGATCGGCAGGTCATAGCCGGTCAGGTGCAAGAGCGAATACAGCAGCATCGAGCCATGGCCGTTCGACAGCACGAAGCGGTCCCGATCCGGCCAGCGCGGGTTGGAAGGGTTGTGGCGGAGAAAATCATTCCACAGCACTTCGGCAATATCCGCCATCCCCATCGGCGCACCCGGGTGCCCGGAATTGGCCTTCTGGACGGCGTCCATGCTCAACGCCCGAATGGCGTTTGCAAGCTCTCGGCGCGACGGCATAGTGGTCTCCTCAAGTTTCTTGGGTCAATGACACAACGACTGAATTCTATCAGCCTGATCCACTTTGTCACGAAATTCACGGCCTCTCCTGCAAAGGTTCTGTGAGTTGCGGCGGACGCCGGGCCGCGTGGATTAAAACCTTGCACCGGGCGCGGGGCGATTAAGCTGCGTGTGCCGGTTTCCGAGCTCGATGGGGCGAGGTGATCGATGGTCAAAAGACAGCGTTCAACCGTTTCATAGATTACGTATTGCACAATACAGAGTCTACCGCCAAAAAGGCGCATTCCATGGCCGCCAAAGACGATTTTTTCGATTGAGAAGGAGCATATCCGTGGAGTAAGCTAAAGGTGCTACTGAAAGATGCGCAATTCAAAGGACAGGCGCTAGGCACCGCCCGACCGGTCCTAGGGGTTGCTGGCGGGGCGAGCGAAGGCAATAGACATCTCAATGAGATCCGTGATATGGAGAGTAAAGCCAGGCACGTCCTCCCGCGTTGGCCCGCGCTGCTGCTCTCTGCGCTGGCGGTAGTCGGGCTCGCCATCGGGTTATTGCACCGTTACGGCGACACGCGCGACCGCTATCTTGTCGCAACGCAAGGTTCAATCGCAGGGCTCGATCCCGCTTCCACGGTGATTTATCGGGGTGTCGAGGCCGGCGAAGTGGAGGCCGTCGGCTTTGATCCGGCTGACAGCCGGACGATACTCGTGCGCGTTAGCATCCGCAAGGATTTGCCCGTCACCCGCGGCACCTATGCCCGACTGCGCACGCAGGGGTTGACCGGCTCGCTGCAGATCGAGCTAAACGATACGGGCGAAAATCCCGCCCCGCTGTCAACCAGCGACGAGCATCCCGCCCGCATTCCCTTACGTTCTTCCCTAATCGATAGCCGGGCGGAGGCTGGAGGCAACATCCTGCTTCGGGCCGACGAGCTCATCACCCGGCTCCTCGTCGTGCTGGATGAGAAAACCCTTGAACGTTTGCAGCGCCTGGTGTGGAATCTGGAAACGGCAACCGAACCCTTGGCAGGTCTGGAAGAACGTCTCAATAAGGCGCTGGACGAAGTCCCTGAGCTGAGCGCGAAAGCCAAGGAAAGCATGTTGCGCGCCGATGCACTGCTCACGAACCTAAATAAACTTTCAGTACAAATGCGACCGCTCGCTGCGAGCGGTCAAGCGCTCATGATCTCCGGTAAAAATGCAGGAGATGCGGTCGCCAAAAACACCCTGCCGCGGCTGGACCAGCTGTTGGAAGATCTGCAGTCCAGCCTAGTTCAGCTTAAAACGCTTTCCGCCAAATTAACGCGGAACCCCCGATCGCTGCTCGATGAGATGCAGCCGTTGGAACCCGGGCCAGGCGAGCCCGGCTATGAGGAACCTCGCTGATGCGTCTCAGCAACGCTTTGCCGTGCTTCGCCTGCGCGCTTGCCATGCAGGCTTGCAGCCTTCTAACGCCACATGAAGCGCCTCCCGCGCTACACGATCTCGGATCTCGCGCGAGTGTGCAGATCCCGGCGTACTGGTCCACCGTGACGGTGGACGCCGCTGATTGGCTAGAGGATGAACGCATTCATTATCGCCTTCGGTACGTTGATCCAACACGCGTGCGCTTTTATGCGCATCACCGCTGGTTGGCCGTGCCGTCGTCCCTTTTGGCGCAGCGCTTGGCGGTTGCCGGAAGCGGGCACGGCTATCGGCTGCACGTCACACTGGTCGAGTTCGAGCAAATCTTCAACGGACCGAAAGATGCGAAGGTCATACTGGGATTTCTCGCCGAAGCCGACCGGCCAGGCTGTGCTCAGTCTAAGGATGGGCGGATGTTTCGCCTCACGCGGCCCACGCCAAGCGCCGATGCCCCCGGAGCGGTCGTCGCTTTTGCCACCTTGATTGACGAGGCGACCTCCTCGCTGGTCAAGTGGCTGGCGGAATCGTCCGCGCAGCCCGCACGTTGTGCCGAGAAGCTTTAGACGACTTACTGCTGCCTAACGCCTGTCATGGCGGCATACTCATCCGTATGTTGGGCGTGAGGCTTCATCGTTCGTGCAAGCGCTGAACCGCCCCGGTTTTTCCGGAGACGCCATTGTTTGAGAGGATTGGAGTCATAAATACGACATCGAAATTCTCCCTGGAGGTTCGCGAGCGGGCCGTGCGGAGAGTTTTTGAGCACCAGGGGGAGCACGCGTCGCAGGGGGCGGCGTCGAGTCCCTTGCCAGCAAGATCGGCGGCACCGCCGAGACATTGCGGCGCGGGGTGCGCCAAGCCAAGCGGGACCGGGGTGAACCGGAGAGCCGCGGGGTCGAGCCGATCGCCGCCTCGGTGTACGACCCGCCCAAGGCCCGACAGGAGAAGCCGGCCCGGTTACCGCCACGGCGACACCGGGACGAAGCCCTCAGCCGGGAGATTCGCGGGGTCTATGACGAGAACTTCCCAGTCTACGGTGCCCGCCAGATCTGGCGGGCACCGTAG
>CADDZF010000177.1 GCA_902812445.1 Methylococcaceae bacterium
TAGTATAAAAGTGCACCTGCCCCAAGGGAATAGTCCTTGACGTCCACCAACCGGCGCCCGGCCTGCCGTGCCCGCCTGCCGCCCCTCCTCAGCCCTCGATCGCCGCGATTCTTGCTACATGCCGACCGCCTTCGAATGCCGTCGATAGAAAGATTTCGACGATCTTCCGGGCCATCTCCCGGCTGACGAGGCGCTGGCCGATAGCGATACAGTTGGCATCGTTGTGCCGGCGGGTAAGCTCGGTGGATTCTTCGTTGAAGCAGTAACCACAGCGGCAGCCTTTGATGCGGTTGGCGACGATCGCTTCGCCATTGCCGCTGCCGCCCAGTACGATGCCGCGTTCGACCTCCCCGCGCGCTACTGCCACGGCGCAAAGGCGGATCCACTGGGGGTAATCGGTCGGCTCGGAACTGAAGCAGCCATAGTCGATGACTTCATGACCCAGCCCCGCTAGCCATTGCCGTAAGTCTTCTTTGTAATCATAACCGGCGTGATCTGATGCAATGCCTATTTTCATGATGAATTCCCCACTCCAGCGGCGGACAGGATGCCCAGCCCATACGATGATAACGGGCGGTGTGCCCTCGAGCCGAGTGTACTTGGTTTACTAGGACTGTCAACTTGCCGGGAGAACCGGCGAGCGCGCTTAACCGACGGCACGCGGCCTCCACCGGGCACCACAGCTCTTCCGTCGCCTCCATCGCAAACGCCGAGCCAGCAGCGGCACATGACGTCTTAGTGCGCCATCTCCAGCGGCTTCAGTACGGCGGCATCGGTCGTGCTGCGGCCTTGCAGCGAGGAAGCGAGAAATGCTTCCATCGCCCGATAGAAGTCGAACTGATTTTCCTGGTTGCGGAAACCGTGCCCCTCATTGGCTTTCACCATATACGGCACTTCAATGCCGCGCTTTCGGAGCGCGCTGACGATCTGGTCCGATTCGGCTTTCTTCACCCGTGGATCGTTGGCACCCTGAACGACGAACAAAGGCGCCTTGATTTGATCGACGTGAAACAGGGGCGAGATTGAAGTCAACAGTTCCTTGTCCTTTTCCGGATCGCCGACCTTTGCGTACCATTCCTGCCGTCCCAGCTCCCAGTACGGCGGTATCGACGCGAACAGGGTAAACAGATTCGACGGACCGACATAGCTGATACCGGCGGCATACAATTCCGGCGTGAACGTCAACCCGGCCAAAGCGGCATATCCGCCATAAGAGCCGCCATAAATGGCGATACGTTTCGGATCAGCGATGTCTTGCTCGATCAGCCAGCGCACACCATCCGTGATATCGTGCTGCATGGCGCCGCGGCCCCATTGCTTAAAGCCCGCCTCCCAGAAGCTACGGCCGTAACCGCTGGAGCCGCGGAAATTCATCTGCAGCACCGCATAGCCGCGGTTGGCCAGAAACTGCACCTGCGCGCTGTAGCCCCAGCTGTCTCTATATTCCGGCCCACCGTGCGGATTCACGACAGCCGGCAAGCGTCTAGGTGCCAGACCGACCGGAAGTGTCAGATAGCCGTGGATCGTCTTGCCGTCGCGGCTCGTATACTGAATCGGCTTCATTTCCGCCAGGTACCCCGGCTTGATCCAGGGCGCGATATTGGCCCGTCTGGTCAATTTTTCGGTGCCCGCTTCGTAAACATAATAACTGCCCGGATTGCGGTCGCTGTCGGCATTGACCAGCAGGCAGCTTTCGTCCTTGCTGCGGTCTACGATGGCGATATCCTGCCCGTCAAGTTGCGTTTCCAGAATTTTCTGGATGTGCTCGCGCCGCGGGTCAAAAAAGGCATAGTGCAGCCTATCCGTCACGTAGGCGACGCCTTCGATAAGCTTGCGGTGTCTGGACAGCATCACTTGCACTACGTCGACCTCGGGATGCTGGTAAAGGACCCTCATCTCCTTGCCGGCTCGCGGGTCTAGCTCCACGATGGCCATTTTGTCGCGGCCCATGTTGGAACTCACGATCAACCGCCGGTTATCGAAAGTGAAAGCGAGCGGTATGACTGACGTACGGAAATCGGTCGTCAGCACGCTGCGGAATGCGTCCTTTTCGCTATCCCGGTAGAGCAGCGTCATGTTTATTCCATTCTGGGCCACGGCCGCGCGCAGCTTGCCGTCGTGATCGGTGAGCCAGTCGATGATGGTGCCGGGGTTAGTGGTGATGAGCTGGATCGCGCCGGTGCTCGGCGTGAGGCGGTAGACGTCGAACACTTTGGCGTCGCGCTTGTTCATGGCGATGAGCAGCCGATCATCGATGTCTTCGAGTTCATCGACGATGTCGGTTCTCACACCCGGATAAGGCGTTAAATCCCTGACCGGCCCGCCGTCCCGCCTTACGGCAAACAGGTGGAAATTCTCATCGCCTCCTGAATCCCGGCTGAACACCAGTTGATCGTTGCCTTCCCAGACGAAGTGGGCAATGTCCCGATCGGTAAGGTCGGTAAGCCGTTTTACCTGGCCACCTGCAATGGGCTGCACGTGAATATTGAGCCGATTTTGCCAGGGCGCCAGCCAGGCGAGATAGCTGCCATCCGGCGAAATGGCGAATGCGGTTTTTTCGGGCTTTCGGAAGAAATCTTCCAGCGGCAGCAACGGCGCGGGTTGCGCTACGGCAGGATCAGTCGAGCTCGTGTCGGCCCGCACCGCGCCGGCGTTCAGCAAACCGAAAAATATCCATCCAACAGCGAAAACCACCCGCTCGAACAAGCGATTCTCTCTTGGCATTTTCCTCCTCGCGGTTGGGTTGCTGAAAAATAGGACTCTTTAGCGCTCTTCAGCCTAGAAAGCCGGACGTTTGGGGTAGCGGGCAGGTGGCGGCTGGCCGGAGCGTCTCCGCGTCGGCAGCAGGTCAGGCGAAAAAGTTTCGAATCTGGGATTCGATCAATGTCCACGGCACGATGAACGGTTTTTTCAGAATCGTGATCGCCAGCCTGTCGTCGGTAATGGCATAGACCCCCTCGACGCCTCCGCCGGAAAAGTGGCCTGTCCGTTCATCGCCGGTCAGCAGCACGCCATGCTGCTGCGCAGCTTCCCTGGCCTGCGCAATAACCTCGTCGGCCGTGCCTCTCAGGGGCACTTCAAAGGACTTGGACATCGGCTTACATCCTCCTCGCCTTACCAGGACGAAGGCAGTTTTTTATTGATAATTAGGGCTTTGCCATCCTTTCTGACATAATTGCCCGTGGTCAGATCCTTCATGATCTTGCTTACCATTTCGCGGGATGCACCGATCATGGAGGCCAGCTCCTGCTGGCTCGGCCGGTTTTCGATCACAAGCTTGCCATCGGACTCGCTGGCCAGCTCTTTCAACAGCTTCGACAGTCTTCCATAAACATCCAGCAGGGCGAGCCCGCGCACGTTATCGGTCAGGTGCCGGATGCGCTGGGTCAGTCCCTTGATGACGCCGAGCGCGGCTTCCGGATTTTGCGCCAGCCAGGTCTTGAAATCGCTCTTGGTGATGATCCCGCACGTCGTCTTTTCCTGCGCGCAGATCGAAGCTGAGCGCGGCTCGTCGTCCAGCAGCGAGAGCTCGCCGAAATAGCTGCCCGCGCATTGCTCGCTCAAGGTGACTTCCTTACCCTCCTCGTTGCTGAGATAAGCCTTCACCTTGCCAGACAGCATGATGTACAGCGACCCGGCGGGATCGCCCTCGTTGAGGATGATCGAATGCCGGGGAAAAGTCTTGACGGCGGCGTGAGAGGCCAATGACAACAAGCATTCATCGGAGATGAACGAAAAGTACGGGACGCTCCTCAATCCCGCCAGAATATCGTGCTGCATGGGTGTTTCTCCTGTCCTCCACCAAGGACTTGTTGTCATTCGATTCGTTGCGCGGAAAGAACTGTTGCTAGCGTCTAAGGCCGGCAAAAAGCGTCGCCAGATCGATAAGCCATTAAACTACGCTTGTCTACGGGATAACAGAACTCACTAGCTGTGTTCGAGCCAATCGGCCGCGCTGAGGACTGGCCAGGCTAACAGTGCCAAGGGCAGGACTTCGGCATAAATCCTAAGTCTCCACCGCCGCACGCCACCAGTTGGCAACTGCCCCGTCTTCTAAAAAGCTGAACGGTATCTTTCGTCTCAGGATCAAGGTTCTCTACGTCAGAAATCGGGATAACAGTGCGTGTGGCACCTTTGCGTGCAGTAACGCCCTCGTCGTTGATTTCGACAATCTCATTCACGCCAAACTGCCCCTTAATTTTATTGATGAAAAGGTTCAGCTTCTCCGCATCCGCTACTGTTTGAGGCCTACTCTGCGATTCTGGTGACGAGCCGTTACAAGCGGCAATTGAGAAAGCTAGGATCAAGAATATGTATCGCGTTTTCATTATCGACCTCCTTCCATTGGCGATGCTTTGCTTTTCTATTTGGAGCGATCACGCACCGCACTTTGCCAAACATAATGAGCCAGTGATCAGAAGTAATTTAAGGTGATGCGCGCCAGTATCGTTCTGTCTGGTATGAATTCACGGGTAACAGTAAATGGATCAGCACTTCGTAATTCAAGGTCTTGAAAAAGAAAATGTTCATTGAGCAAATTCCTGGCCTCAAGGCTGATAATACCCCACCTCTTCGGCAGTCGATATCCTACTACCGCGTCTACCCGAAAGAAGTCTTCTCTGCGTCGGTTTCGCGTGGCGCCGATCCGGCCTACTTCCTGGCTCACGAAGGTTGCGCCAATTTCGCTGAAAATTCCAGTAGGGCTAAAGTGGCGTATCGATACAGGGATACTGACGGTCTCGATTTTATCGGGCGGAACAATTTCGCTACGAAAGCGCTCGAAGCGGTATTCCGCGCTGAGCGCCCACTGTAACTGGGGAGCCCAGTAAAGGTAGGCACGATAGGTATCTTCCTGCTGAACGTCGATCAAACTCCGGACCGGCGCATCGAGATTGCGCCGCGTGAATTCAAACCCGCCGTAAAGATTGTCCTTGGCTACGACATCCAAGCCAGCGCCAAGCAATTCGCTTTTGGCGCCATTGGGTTCGTCAAAAAACTGATTAAACCCTGCAACCTGGGTAGGTTCTATTGTCTGGTTAACGATCAAAAGCCGCTTTAGCGTCTTTAAATACGCCGCCCGAAAGCGCAAATGTTCAGTGAGGTCCCATTGCAGGCCCAACTTTGGATTGACTGAACTCGGACTAATTATCTCATTATCGAATGAGTCATAACTAAGCCCCAAGGTCCAGGTCAGGGTTTTAGGAACCAAGATATTGGCGTAAGCGTACGCATTACCTCCATTGAGAGTCGATTTGCTCATAGTTCCTTGTCTAAGCGTTCACGCGAAACTGATTTTGTAAGAGGTGCCAAAGCCGTGCATGAGTTTGATGACTTCCTCACGGACCTGCTCCTTGGCCCAGGTTTCGAAGCGACGCCACTGGTATTTGGCGTGCTT
>CADDZF010000178.1 GCA_902812445.1 Methylococcaceae bacterium
TCTCCCCCATAGGTCTCCGCCATCACTTTGGTCAACGCCGCCGTCAACGTCGTCTTCCCGTGATCCACATGGCCAATCGTTCCCACATTGATATGCGGCTTCGTCCGCGCAAACTTTTCTTTGGACACGACTAGATTACCTCTCTCATAAAAATTTATGCACAGTCAACTCAAGACGCTTTCTTGATGATCGCTTCAGCTATATTCGTCGGTGCTTCCGCATATTTCTCAA
Source organism: Methylococcaceae bacterium (assembly GCA_902812445.1). Lineage (GTDB taxonomy): Bacteria > Pseudomonadota > Gammaproteobacteria > Methylococcales > Methylococcaceae > CADDZF01. The sequence continues at coordinate 232 of CADDZF010000178.1, forward strand.
ATTGCATCGTATAAGTCGCGCGGCCTTGAGTGGCGGAACGCAAGTCGGTTGCATAGCCAAACATTTCGGAGAGAGGCACTTCGCAACGGATGACTTTCCCCGCCGGAGCATCGTCCATACCCTGAATCAAGCCACGCCGACGGTTAATATCTCCCACCACATCTCCCATATAATCCTCGGGGGTGACCACCTCGACCTTCATGATGGGCTCCAGCAGCACGGGATTAGCTTTTCTGGACCCTTCTTTAAATCCCATCGAACCGGCGATTTTAAACGCCATCTCACTTGAATCGACGTCGTGATACGAGCCGTCAAATAGGGTTACTTTGACATCAACGACCGGGTAACCAGCTACTATACCGTTTAGGATTTGGTCCTGTATACCCTTATCAACTGCCGGAATGTATTCTTTCGGCACTACCCCACCGACGATGCCGTTGACGAACTGATAACCTGAACCCGGTTCGAGCGGTTCTATGCGCAACCAAACATGACCATACTGGCCTCGCCCGCCCGTCTGGCGAACGTACTTGCCTTCTTGTTCGACTGACTTTCGAATGGTTTCTCGATAGGCGACCTGAGGCGCGCCGATGTTGGCCTCAACATTAAACTCGCGCTTCATGCGATCCACGATGATTTCTAAATGAAGCTCACCCATCCCCGAGATGATAGTCTGACCCGACTCCTCATCGGTATGCACGCGGAAAGACGGATCCTCCTGCGCCAGCTTGTTGAGAGCGACGCCCATTTTCTCCTGATCCGCCTTGGTTTTTGGTTCCACGGCCACGGAAATGACGGGTTCGGGAAAATCCATCCGCTCAAGCGTAATGACGTCCTTGAGATCACACAGCGTATCGCCGGTTGTTACATCCTTCAAGCCGATGGCCGCTGCGATATCGCCTGCGCGGACTTCCTTGATCTCCTCACGATTATTGGCGTGCATTTGAACCAGACGACCAATCCTTTCCTTTCGATCCTTAACCGGGTTATATACGGTGTCACCCGAGTTGACTACGCCAGAATAAACGCGCATGAATGTTAACGCGCCCACAAAAGGGTCCGTCGCAATCTTGAATGCCAACGCCGAAAACGGAACCTCGTCTGCGGGTTCTCTGGCGCCTTCGGAGTCATCGTCCAAAATACCTCTGATGGCCGGCACCTCTTTTGGCGAAGGCAGGTACTCGATCACCGCATCCAGCATGGCCTGAACGCCCTTATTTTTGAACGCCGAACCACATAGCGCCGGTACGATCTCACCCGCTATGGTTCTAATGCGTATCCCTTTCTTAATGTCCTCGATCGGCAGATCGCCTTCCTCGAGATATTTTTCCATGAGTTGCTCATTTGCCTCGGCAGCGACTTCGACCAGCTTTTCCCGCCATGATGCACACTCGGCCCGCATTTCACTAGGTATATCCTTCTCCTCGAACCGCATTCCCTGCGTGGTGTCGTCCCAATAAATGGCTCTCATCTTGATAAGGTCGATCACTCCCTTGAAGTTTTCCTCGGAACCAATCGGCAACTGCAAGGGAACCGGGTTGCCTCCCAGCCTTTTCCTAATTTGATCGACGACTCGCAGAAAATTGGCCCCGGCGCGATCCATCTTGTTCACGAAAGCCAGCCTCGGCACACCGTATTTGTTAGCCTGGCGCCAGACCGTTTCGGATTGAGGCTCAACTCCGCCTACCGCGCAGAAAACTGCGCACGCTCCATCTAGCACCCGAAGAGAGCGTTCCACCTCGATCGTGAAGTCCACATGTCCGGGCGTATCGATGATGTTGATCCGATGCTGCGGGAAATTGCCATCCATTCCCTTCCAAAAACAAGTGGTTGCTGCAGAGGTTATGGTTATTCCACGCTCTTGCTCTTGCTCCATCCAGTCCATGACTGCAGCGCCGTCATGCACCTCCCCGATCTTGTGGGATACGCCAGTGTAAAACAGGATACGCTCGGTCGTCGTAGTCTTACCGGCATCAATGTGCGCCATAATCCCTATGTTTCTATATCTTTCAATGGGCGTCGAACGTGCCACGGCTGAAACCTTATGTTTTCTGGAAGTGAATTTAGAATGAAACTACCAACGATAATGCGAGAAGGCCTTGTTCGCTTCTGCCATTTTATGCGTGTCTTCGCGTTTTTTTACGGCCGTGCCGCGGTTTTCGTTCGCATCAGACAATTCAGCCGCCAATCGAAGCGCCATTGTTTTCTCGCTTCTCTTGCGCGCTGCATCGATTAACCAGCGCATGGCAAGAGCCGTGCGCCGAGTCGACCGAACCTCGACGGGCACCTGATATGTGGCACCGCCAACGCGCCGGGATTTCACTTCGACGATGGGCTGCACATTCTCGATCGCCTTGGTTAGCACATCGAGCGAATTCGTCTTGGCTTTCGCTTCTATAGAATCAAGAGCGCCATAGACGATTTTTTCCGCCACGGATTTTTTTCCCATACCCATTAGCATGTTGACAAACTTGGCCAGGACTACGCTGTGAAATCTTGGATCGGGAATTATTTCCCTTTTTCCGGCAAACCTTCTTCGCGACATAAATTATCAACCAAACGTTTTTCTAGGTTTTCGGCCTTTTCGCACCGTATTTGGAGCGACCTCGACGCCGCTTCTGAACACCGGAGGTATCTAAGCTACCGCGAACGATATGATAGCGAACGCCCGGTAAATCCTTTACCCGTCCTCCCCTGATCAATACGACGGAGTGTTCTTGTAGGTTATGCCCTTCACCGCCAATATAGCTCGTAACTTCCGCCCCATTGGTCAAGCGCACACGGGCTACCTTTCTTAAGGCTGAATTCGGCTTTTTCGGTGTCGTAGTGTACACCCGAGTGCAAACCCCGCGCCTCTGAGGACACCCATCAAGAGCCGGCACTGTGCTTTTCTCCTTTTTCCTCAACCTCGGCTTGCGAACCAACTGGTTTATCGTTGCCATAGACGACTCCCGACTTGTCCAGCTATGCGAGCCGGAACGTTTAAGCGCATCAATCTGCCCATAAAAGCGGGTAATGATAAGAAACCGGAATTGCTCTGTCAATAACAAGTTGCATCTTCAATGCTGCGCTGGCGTGAGATCGAACAAGGAAAGACCTAGAGGGAAAGCGAGGCTGGCGATGCCAAAACGCTCCGCCCTCTCTGCCGGCTGAAGGAGGCTGGCACGGTCCCGCTCGGCTCGGTTGATGTGGCGGAATGACCGTCTACACCACTACCCCTATGCTGCATACCGGAACTCGGGGCGTCTTGAAAGGCTGTGATCCGTTCGACGGTAAGGCAAGCACCGCAAGCGGGTCGATCAGATCGGTGGGCCGACTAGACGACTGTCCCCCGCCATGGCGGTAGCGGTGGGTCTCCGACTGCAACAGCGGACTAATCCTCATGGCGCCATGCGCCGTCCTCGCTAGCTTTAACGATCCATCGGGTCGCCCTGTCGATGCCATGCCAAAGCGATGCAATTTCGGTATCGAGGCACGTGTTCTTGCAGGCGGCTGATCCCTGCGGAGGCGGGACCGTAGCCTGAAACGTGGTGAGGAGACATGATACATTAATAATCTATTCTATAACGATCCCGAGTATCAGGCGCCATGAGTCAATCCTCCCCGTTTTTCAATCGCTGGCTCAGTCGAGTGGGTCCCGACATGGCTATGGAAGTGCTAACGGAGTTGATCGATGCAGGCGCCGTGTTCGTCGTCGACGCCGCTGGCAAAATTCTGTTCTGGAGTCGGGGCGCGGAAGCCCTTTTCGGATTGCCCGGAGAGCGAGTCATCGGCCTCCCCTGCACGGCAGCGCTCACTTGCGAGGACGGTTATGATCCCTGTGGACTGGCCGCGCACGGCCTCATCAAGGCGCAATCCGTTCACATCAAACCCTTGGGTGGGACGGCCATCGCCTGCCGCCGGGCAGCGCGCGCTTTCTTCGATGCCGACGGTCAGTTTGCCGGCGCCGTCGAATTTTTCCAGGCGGAGGCGCCGGCCCGATCGATTCCCCCTATGCAGGACAATGCCGAAAGGTTTCATGGCATTTTTACCCGTGATCCGGCTATGCAGGCGGCGATCAGGATCATACGCAATGTCGCCGAGACGGAAGCGACGGTCTTGATACGGGGCGAATCGGGCACCGGCAAGGAGCTGGTCGCTCACGCATTGCATCTGGAAAGTTACCGCCGCGATCGTCCTTTCCTCGCTATCAACTGCGCCACGCTGAGCCCCAACCTGCTGGAGAGCGAGCTATTCGGCCACGTGAAGGGCGCTTTTACCGGAGCATTCCGGGATCACACCGGTTTGTTCCAGCAAGCCGATGGCGGCACGTTGTTTCTGGATGAGGTGGCAGAGTTGCCTCTCGAACTCCAGGCCAAACTCCTGCGAGTGTTACAGGAACGCAGTTTCATGCCAGTAGGCGGTGACCACGACGTGACCGTGGACGTCAGGATCATCGCAGCTACTCATAAATCTCTGCGCGAGGAGAAGGCAGGGCGCTTCCGGGAGGATTTGATGTACCGGCTGCGCGTCGTGCCGATCTTCCTGCCGGCGCTACGCGAACGCCGCCAGGATATCAGCTTGTTGTTATGGCACTTTATCGATCGTCATAACATTCATGGCTTGCGGCGAATCGCAAGCATTGCGCCTGAAGCGATGCGCTGCCTGCTGGATTACGCTTGGCCAGGCAATGTGAGAGAGCTGCAGAACGTGGTCGAATATGCTTTCGCCGTTGGTCGCGGTAGTGAGCTAACCATGGAAGATTTACCGCCGGAATTTCGTGAAACGGCAGCGCAGCCGGAGCCGGCTGCGCTCAGGCGTCCCAACCGGGATGATGAGGAGGAATTGATCCGCGAAGCGTTGCACGCGTCGGGTGGATACCTGGGGGAAGCCGCCCACCTCGCCGGCATGAGCCGAGCCACTTTTTGGCGAAAGCGCAAGAAATACGGTTTTTAAGTCCCTTTATCGCGCCCTCAGGGAAAGGCTGCAGCTCGCTTTTCTTGTCACGCGTCGCATGGTCAGCCACTGTGGGATCGCCGCTGCGCATGGCGCTCCAGCTCACCTATTCAACGATCGGCACATTGCTCCAAAGCGCGCGCTACAAAAGCCGGCGTTTGGGCGCCGGCTGTTTGCGCCTGCCCGA
>CADDZF010000179.1 GCA_902812445.1 Methylococcaceae bacterium
GTGCTGAGCTTATCCCATCCGGTATGATGGATCACCGACGGGTCGATGGCTTTCGTTATCGACCGCACAAAGCGGTCGACTGGATGGTGTGCGATATCGTTGAACGGCCGTCGCGCATCGCTGCCTTGGTAGCCGGCTGGATCGCCCAAGGCTGGTGTCGTGACTGTATTTTCAATCTCAAATTGCCGATGAAAAAACGCTATGAAGAAGTCAAGCGCTGCCGGCAGATCATCGAGGATGAACTGGAGGCTCGCCGTCTACGCTATTGCCTTTCGTTCAAACAGCTCTTTCACGACCGCCAGGAGATCACCGGCTACCTGAGTCGTCCCTAAACCAAACGTGTTCAGCACTGGTGCATATCCGCACAGTTCGCGAGCGTAGACACCTTCATTATTCCGATCTGGCGTGTGTGAAAAATCATAACTCATTGTTAGAGAAGGATCTATCTATTATGGCATCAAGCGTGCTAAATAAGTATCGCATAGTTTCTCCTCTTAGATGTCTGGTTACTCTGTAACCTGCTTCAGCGTCGACCCACATCCTTGTGGGTCTTTTTTTGTCCTTCATCCGGTATACCTGCACGCTGCGACCAAATGAAACCTCATTCCCGTTTTGGCCGCTGGTTGAGCTTGGAGCTGTATCGCGAAAACAAACTCGGTTGATCGGAACGCTGTTTTCTAGCGTTGGCGAGCGCCTGCTTGACTTCTTCCTTGATCTTTAGATCGGAAAGCGTTTGATCCGGTCGGACGGGCGCTCGATCGGCTTTTTCCAAATAGTGAATCGCGGCTTCGTATTCCCCTTGATTCAATAGAAAATCGCCATAGAAAAAATTCGAATCCATATTATCCGGACGCAGCTTGACCGCGGCTTCCAGATAACGGCGGGCCGCCTTATCATCGCCGAAGGAAAGGGGCCAGCCCGGTAACTGGTGGTAAAGGCTGCCCAGCGTGATGTAGGCGGCAGCATCCCGTGCGGTCGGATCGATGTGAATCGCCCTCTGCAATAATTCTCGCGCGTCCTCTACCTTGGACAGTGAACTCAGGCCCCAGTCGGCGCCGGCATAAGTACACAGGATAATCGCTTCCATGATCAATGGCTCGGCCCGTCCGGCGTAACGCGCACTCGCCGCTTTGGCGCGGGCCAACAACGGCTTGAGATGAGCGGCCTGTTGATCTTCCGGCATCTGATAATAGATCACAGCCCATTCGTGGTCTAACTGGCGTATCGTCTCCTCGAATGGTGCATCGGTCTCCGCGCTGACGGGCCGTAGAAGCACAAGCGCTACGATGAGTGCCTTCATGATCATGTGCCCGTTCCAGGTGCGCTTCATGTCTTTATTCCAGTGCCCCGATGCAGGAGATAAAGGCTGCACAAAACCAGTACCAGGATAAAACCTGAAATAATTCCTACAGCTATTTTGATATCGATGTCCGAGATGTCCAGAAAGCCATAGCGGAACGCATTGACCATGTAGAGAATAGGATTGCCCAACGATACCTGCCGCCAGAAGTGGGGCAGTAGCTCGATGGAATAAAATACGCCGCCTAGATAGACCAGGGGCGCCAGTACGAAACTCGGGATAATGGAAATGTCATCGAAACTGTTGGCGTATATCGCGTTGATAAATCCGGCCAGGGAGAACAACGCTGCAGTCATGAACAATACGCCCAGTGTCACGGCATAATGCATCACTTTGACATCCGTAAATAGGCAGGCAATGAGCATCACCACGCCACCCACCACCAGGCCGCGGGCGACTCCGCCGCCTACGTAACCGGCCAGAATCACCCAGTTCGGCACGGGTGCAATCAGTAACTCTTCGATGTGACGCTGGAATTTGGTCGAATAAAAGGAAGATACCACATTGCCGTAGGAATTGGTGATGACCGACATCAGGATCACGCCGGGAACGATATAGTCGATGTAAGGCAAGCCATGCATGTTGCCGATGCGAGGACCGATCACGGTGCCAAAAATCAAAAAATAAAGCGACGTGGTCACGGCGGCCGGTACTACGGTCTGCGGCCAGATACGCATGAAGCGGTAAATTTCCTTGAAGAAAATGGTCTGGAAGGCAACAGAGTGGTTCATAGCGCGACGATCACAAGAGTTAAGCGGTTTTGCGTAGGCGTTCGCCACGTTGGCTTTCCACCAGGTCAATAAACAGCTGTTCCAGGCGGTTGGCCGTATTGCGTAGACTGACGACTTCTATGTCGAGCGCACTCAGACTGGTAAATAAATGATGAATGCCCAAACGGTTGGGCACTTTCGCGGCCAGAGTAAAATCATCCAGGCGCTCGATCGCATAGCCCTCGACCTGCGGGGCGCGCGATAAAGGCCGCTTGAGCTCCAGGATGTAGCTGATCGTCTGCAGCTTTGAGAGCAGACTGGCCATCGAGCTGTGCTCGACGATCTGGCCATGGTTGATGATGGCGATGTTGCGACACAGGTTTTCAGCTTCTTCGAGGTAATGCGTGGTCAGAATAATGGTGGTTCCTTCGTGATTGAGCTGGCGCAAGAACCTCCACATCGAGCGACGGGTTTCGATATCCACACCGGCGGTGGGCTCATCCAGGATCAGAAGACGCGGCGAATGCACCAAGGCGCGGGCGATCATCAAGCGACGCTTCATTCCGCCGGACAGCTGACGCGAAACGGTAGCGTGCCGATCCCAGAGGTTGAGCTGCCGCAGGCAGAATTCGGCGCGCCACAGTGCTTCTTTACGCCGGATGCCGTAATAACCGGCCTGATTGATGAGGATATTCAGGACTTTCTCGAATTGATTGAAATTGATTTCCTGCGGCACGACGCCGATGCAGCGCTGGGCTGCCTCTTTAGCATGGTCGAGATCGTGACCAAAGACGGCAACGCGGCCGCCTGTTTTGGTCACCAATGAGCTAATGATGCCTATCGTGGTCGACTTGCCGGCGCCATTCGGCCCGAGCAGCGCGAAAAAATCGCCCGCCTCTACATCGAGATCGATGCCTTTCAAGGCCTCAAAGCCGTTGCCGTAGACTTTTCTTAGCTGGTAAATGGACAGTGCTTTCATAGACCGTTGATTCAGGCGGCTCCTAGATGCGGGGGTGAAACGTTGATTATCTTGACGGCCTGTCAGGCATAAAGATTCTAACAGAATAAAGCATTACAATTCGTCGCGCCGATACACCAACGCATGGGGAATCGTTCATGTGGTACAGCGCTCCGCCAGAACTTGTCGCTGCCATCGATCTCGGCTCCAACAGCTTTCATATGGTCATTGCCCGCCTGCGCGCTGGCGAGCTGGTGATACTGGACGGCATGCGAGAAATGGTTCGACTGGCCGCCGGGCTCAGCGAGGCACGCAACTTGACGGACGATGCGCAGCAACGCGCGCTCTCCTGCCTCGAGCGCTTCGGTCAGCGCGTACGCCACATGCCGCCGGGCAGCGTGCGCGCCGTGGGCACCAATACGCTGCGCATCGCGCGCAATGCCGAGCAGTTCATCGAGAAAGCCGAAGCGGCCCTGGGACATCCTATCGAAATCATTTCCGGCATGGAGGAAGCCCGGCTGATCTATCTTGGGGTAGCTCAAAGCCTGGCACCCGATGGGAAGCGCCGAATGATCATGGACATCGGCGGCGGCAGCACCGAATTCATCATTGGCGTCGACCGAGAGCCGCTGCATATGGAAAGTTCGTACATGGGCTGCGTATCGATGAGCGGGCGCTTTTTTGGAGATGGAAGAATTACCGCCAAACGATTCAAGCGGGCCGTCATCATGGCCGAACAGCAACTCGAACCATTTCAGCAAACGTTCCGCAATGACGGCTGGGACGAAGCGGTCGGTGCTTCCGGCACTCTGCGCACCGCGCAAAAGATCGTGCTCGCCGCAGGCTGGAGCAAGGACGGGATCACTGGCGAAAGCTTAACCCGGCTGGTGGATAGCATGATTGCGGCTGGCCACGTTGATAAGCTGCAATGGCCCGATCTCAGTCCTGAGCGCGCGCCGGTTTTTCCCGGCGGTCTCGCGATTCTTTACAGTGCCTTCAAAGCCTTGGGCATTCAGCAGATGAAAGTGTCGGACGGTGCACTACGCGAGGGATTGCTTTACGATCTCCTGGGACGTATTTTTCATGAGGACGTCCGCATATATAGCGTAGCCGCCTTGGCAAGCCGCTATCACGTCGACCAGCAACAGGTAAAGCGCGTCCGCGATGCCGTCAACAGCCTCTTGCGACAAGTCAGTTTTGCCGAGGACGTCGACCGCGAGACGGCTGCGCAGTGGCTAGGGTGGGCGGCTGATCTGCATGAGATAGGCCGCGACATTGCGCACAGTCAGTACCACAAGCATGGCGCCTATATCGCACGGCACGCCGATTTGCCCGGCTTTTCCCACCAGGATCAAAAGCTGCTGGCGGCATTGGTGCAGTCGCATCGGCGCAAGTTCCCGCTCAAGCAGTTCAAGGATCTGGCGCCGCCGTGGCACAAAGCGGCCAAGCCCCTCGCGGTCATACTCCGGCTGGCGGTACTGTTGAACCGCAGCCGTCAAGCCGATACGGTGCCCGAAATCGGGCTGGCGCTCACCGATCGCTCGGTCGATGTCAAATTCCCGCCCACCTGGCTGGATTCGCATCCCTTGACCGTGGCGGATCTGGAGCAGGAAGCGGACTATTTGAAACCGGCGGGACTTAGTCTGACCTTTTCATAAAAAAACCGGCTGGCTGATGAGAAACGCGCGGGCGATCGCATCGGGTCATGACCGAGCGCTGTCGTATGCCATGTGGCCGCATCCTGCAGAGAACCCGAGATCATTGGCGTTCATGGCCGAACTTCAATATCAGCGTATCGCCTCGATTGAAGATCTTGATCTGCTTCTTGAAGAGCGAACTGGAAGGTTCCTTTTCCACATAAACGGCATTGGGTTTGGACGTATCCGTAGATTCGGGTGCGGGCAGAGGATTTTTGGGCGGTCGGACGGCCGCATGTGACGCCGGAGACTGGCTCCGATCCGGCCGACGCACCTCGATGGCTTTTTCGGCTCGGGCAGCGGATGGCGGTTTCGCGGCGGGGGCCTCCTCGATCGATTCAACCCGCACTTTCGGCCGGTCGAACGCCTCGGTATTCGAGGGTGTTGCCGGGGCTGGAAAAATCCCCAAGGCGGTCAATAACTCGTGGCAAGTGGAACCGATGATATCGATGAGGAATGCGGCCGCGCGT
>CADDZF010000180.1 GCA_902812445.1 Methylococcaceae bacterium
TATCGACGCTCTGGAGGATCACTTGGAAGACAGCTTGAGAACGCTGGAAAACGACCACGGCCGAGTCCATTCGATCGTCGCTTGGCCATGGATCATAGATTCACTTCAGAATTAGAAATGGAATAAGGCGCATCGCCCGATGCGCCCGGCCAAGCTTCATCTACCGCAACGCGAGGTCTCGAATCGCCATGACGACAGCCAACTTCCGTATCGAAAAAGACAGCATGGGCGAACTGCAGGTGCCGGCCGAGGCGCTCTATGGCGCGCAAACGCAGCGCGCCGTGGAGAATTTTCCGATCAGCGGCCTCGCCATGCCGCCGGCTTTCATTCGCGCCGTGGCCCTCATCAAGCAGTGCGCGGCGTGCGTCAACCGGGATCTGGGGCTGCTCGATGCCGCCCGGGCCGATGCGATCGCCCAAGCGGCGCAGCGGCTTCTCGCTGGGCAGCACGCCGATCAATTTCCCGTCGACGTGTTCCAGACCGGCTCCGGCACCAGCATCAACATGAACGTGAACGAAGTCATCGCGACGCTGGCTTCGCGCATCTGCGGGCAGACGGTGAGCGCCAACGATGACGTCAACATGGGGCAGAGCAGCAACGACGTGATTCCGACGGCGATTCACGTGAGTGCGGCATTGTCGGTGCACGAGCGGCTCATCCCCGCACTCGAGCACCTGCAGGCGACGCTCGAATACAAGGCGCGCTCGTTGGACAACGTGGTGAAAACCGGGCGCACACACCTGATGGATGCCATGCCGATCCGTATGGGCCAGGAACTGTCTGGCTGGGCACTGCAGATGCAAAAAGGAGTCGAGCGGCTGAGAGCCAGCCTGCCGCGCGTCTACCTGCTGGCACAAGGCGGCACCGCGGTCGGCACCGGTATCAACGCTCACCCGGCGTTCGCCTCCCGCATGGCCGACGCGCTGGCTGCCGTGACCGGCATTCCGTTCGCCCCGAATGGCTCGTTTTTCGAAAGCCTCAGTGCGCAGGATGCCGCCGTCGAGCTGTCCGGCCAGCTGAAGGTCATCGCGGTCAGCCTGATGAAGATCGCCAATGATCTACGCTGGATGAATTCGGGGCCCCTTGCGGGTCTCGGCGAAATCGAGTTGCCCGCTCTGCAGCCGGGCTCCAGCATCATGCCCGGCAAGGTCAACCCAGTGATGCCGGAAGCCACGGCGATGGTCGCCGCCCAAGTGATGGGCAACGATACCACCATCACGATCGCCGGCCAGTCAGGCTCGTTCCAGTTGAACGTTATGCTGCCGTTGATCGCCCATAGCTTGCTGCAGAGCATCGAGCTACTGGCGAACGCCACGCGGCTCTTGGCGGACAAGGCCGTCGCGGATTTCACCGTACGCGAAGACAGGCTACAGGAAGCCCTCGCCCGCAACCCTATCCTGATCACCGCCCTGAATCCCCTCATCGGCTATCTGAAAGCCGCCGAGATCGCCAAGGCCGCCTACAAGACCGGACGGCCCATCGTCGATGCGGCAGCGGAAATGACCAACATTTCCCGGGAAGATCTGGAGCGCCTGCTTGATCCGGTCAGGCTTACCGAAGGCGGCATACAGAAATAGCAATTCGGAGCGCCTGCCCGGCCACGCTGAGTTACCTCGCTCGGCCGCACGAGCCGTTGTGACGCCGGTCGCTCGATCGGCTGGATATCTCCGCCTACAGGTCCAACGCACCCCTTTAGCGGGCCCGCGCGAGATTAACCCGCCGCGCTGTTAAATAAGGTGCCCGACAGGGCCGCTCGCCGGATAAAATGATCGCAACACTCACATTGCAGGCGCTATGCCTCTATCGCAGGTATGACCGAGCAGCCCGCCCTGTTCCAGATACTCCTGTTGATTTTCGCGACATCACTGCTCTGCGTGATGCTCTTCCAGCGGCTCAATCTACCCGACACGCTGGCCTATGTTTTTGCCGGCGCCTTGCTCGGGCCTTACAGCTTCGGGTGGGTGACGGACAGCGAGGCGATTCGCTTTCTGTCGGAGCTCGGCGTCGCGTTCCTGCTATTTGAACTCGGTCTCGAATTTTCACTGGCGAGGCTCCTCAGCTTGCGCCGCTCCGTGTTCGGCCTTGGCTCCCTACAAGTCACGTTGACCACCGCCTTGCTGGCCGCAATCGTCTACGTCACCGCAGAGGAGCCGGGCTGGGTGGCGCTCATCGCAGGCGGAACCTTCGCTCTTTCATCCACCGCCATCGTGACGCGCGAGCTGCAGGCGTTGCAGCTTACCAATCGTCACCATGCCCAGCTCGCGGTCGGTGTGCTGATTTTCCAGGACCTCGCGGCTATCCTCCTGCTCATCCTGATGCCTTCCCTGGCCGGTTCCGGAACGACTCCCGTTGTTCAACAACTCGGTCTGATCGTCATGAAAAGCGTCGCGCTCATCACTATCTTGCTGAGCGCCGGGAAATGGCTGTTGCCAACACTGTTTCGCGAGATCGCCAAGGCCCGCTCGGACGACGTTTTTGGCTTGACGACACTGGTCATCGCCTTGTTGTCCGCGTGGCTGACATCTCTCTTTGGTCTATCGATGACGCTGGGCGCTTTCATCGTCGGGGTCATGCTCGGCGAAGGCGAATTCCGCCATCAGGTCCAGGCAGATATACGCTCCTTCAAGGATATTCTGATGGGCCTGTTTTTCGTCAGTATCGGCATGCGGATGGATATAGGGCTTCTGATCGATCAGTGGCAGATCGTGCTGACCGGAATTCTCACGCTCATCGTCTTGAAGACCGCCGTGGTCAGTCTCTGCGCCATGCTGATGGGAGAAACTGTGACGACCGCGACCAAAACCGGCGTGATGCTGGCTCAGGCGAGCGAGTTCGGCTTCGTGCTGCTCGCGATCGCCGACCAGCAGGCTTTCGTGTCCCGGCAACTGGGTTCGTTGCTTTTGCTGATCGCCCTCGGCAGCATGGTGCTGGCGCCGTTCCTGATTCGCTATAGCTTCGAGATCAGCCGCGTGGTGGCGTGGCTGCTGGGCCGGCGCGAGTCGCCCCAACAACAGGAGATTCGCCGCATTCCCGCGCACCTGAGCGACCATGTCATCCTGGCCGGTTACGGCCGTGTCGGGCGAACCATCGGAAAGCTGCTCGCCGCCAACGAAGTGCCTTTTATCGCCATGGATATCGACATCGATCAGGTGAAGCGCGGACGCCAGGAAGGCGCCCCGGTGATTTATGGCAGTTGCGCCCGGGTTGATTTGCTCAAGCGCTGCTATATCGACCGGGCACGGCTCGCGATACTCACCTTCAAGTCGTTACAGGAAGCTCACCGGGCCGTGTCCCATATCCGCGCCCTAGGATACGAGATACCCATCATGGTACGCACCGGACAGGCCGGCGACCTTGAAGAGCTCATTTCGGCCGGGGCTGACCACGTCATTCCGGAGATGCTGGAATCGGGGCTGTTCATGGCTGCGCAGGTGCTGACGCTGCTGGGTTTGCCCAAAGCCGTGGTCGACGACCAGATCGAAGCGGAACGCAAACTCAGCAGACCACTGCGCTCGAGGCAGGCGCGCGATAAAGAAGAATCGTGAATGGGGCGCCTTAAGCCACTGCCGTCGGCTAGCGCGTCCGAATCGTCTCGTCACCCACCGCGGTCGCCGGGATCAGCGCTCGCGCTCAACAACTCGACCTTGTAGCCATCCGGGTCTTCCACGAACGCGATCACGGTCGTCCCGTGCTGCATCGGGCCTGCTTCGCGCACGATGTTGCCGCCGGCCTGGCGGATACGCTCCACCGCCTGATAGACGTCGTCTACCTCGATGGCGATATGGCCGAACGCGTTACCTAAGTCATAGCGTTCGACGCCCCAGTTGTAAGTCAATTCAATCACTGTGTTATCCCGTTCCTCGCCGTAACCGACGAAGGCCAGGGTGAACTTGCCGTCGGGATAGTCGTGACGGCGGAGGAGCTTCATGCCCAGTACTTCGGTGTAAAAGTGGATCGATCTTTCCAGATCGCCGACCCGGATCATGGCGTGCAGAATACGCATGACAACGGCTCCCTTGAGGTTGGAGTGAATGCAGCGCCCACGCCGCTCATTGGCATAGGCGCTCTATGGCGACACGCCGTGATTCCCCCGGCGTACCAGATCAGCGACTCACCGCAACAAGCCCTGCAGCAAGCCGTTCAGCTTATGCACGAATGCCGCGGGGTCATCGAGCTGTCCGCCTTCGCTCAGCACCGCCTGATCGAACAGGATACGGGTCAAGTCATCGAAACGCGGGTCATCGGTTTCCTCCCGCAGGCGGGCAACCAGGGGATGATCCGGGTTGATCTCGAAAATCGGCTTTTGTGCAGGAATGGCCTGGCCGGCCGATTTCATGATTTTTTCCATCGTGCGGCTCATGCCGTAGGCCTCGCTGACCAGGCAGGCGGGCGATTCGGTCAGGCGGTGGCTCAAGCGCACCTCGCTGACCTTGCCTTCCAGAACCTTTTTGATTTTTTCGATCACCGGCTGGTAATCCTTGCCAACTTCTTCCTGCTTGTCCTTTTCCGCCTCATCGGCCAGCTTCCCTAGGTCCAGATCACCCTTGGCCACGGACTGCAAATGCTTGCCTTCAAATTCGGTCAAATAGCTCACCAGCCACTCGTCCACACGGTCTGTCAATAGCAGCACTTCGATTCCCTTCTTGCGGAAGACTTCCAGGTGCGGGCTGCTTTTGGCCGCCTGGAAGCTGTCCGCCGTGATGTAGTAAATGTTTTCCTGACCCTCCTTCATGCGGCTGACGTAGTCCTCGAGCGAGACGTCCTGCTTTTCGGCGTCGGTGTGGGTAGAGGAAAAGCGGAGCAGCTTGGCGATGCGGTCGCGATTCTTGAAATCCTCGATAGGGCCTTCTTTCAGTACCTGGCCGAACTCCTGCCAGAATTTAGCGTATTTCTCGGCATCGTTCTGCGCCAGATCTTCCAGCAGCCCCAGCACTTTTTTGACCGCACCCGCGCGAATCTTCTCGATCAGCTTGTTCTCCTGCAACAGCTCCCGCGAGATATTGAGCG
>CADDZF010000181.1 GCA_902812445.1 Methylococcaceae bacterium
ATCGACGCTCTGGAGGATCACTTGGAAGACAGCTTGAGAACGCTGGAAAACGACCACGGCCGAGTCCATTCGATCGTCGCTTGGCCATGGATCATAGATTCACTTCAGAATTAGAAATGGAATAACACATCGGGTGCCGCGCGCGCAAGCGTATCCAGGGCCGAGGCGCCATCTCGCACGGCGGCGAAGAGTTCAAGCGCACAATCAGAGGCAACAAGCCTGCAGAACCGGTTGAAGAAAACTGGATCGTCTTCGACGATCATGACGCTCATAATGGCGAGGTTCCGCCTGAGCCAGCTAGGAGTAGTCTGCGGATCGACAGTGCTTTAGTCTATCCGGTCAATCGGACTCACGCTGGTAGCATTGCATCCTCGGCGCATCAATCCCCGCCTCCGCGAAGAGGGCCGCTCCCTGGCTGTGGCTTTCTGCGAGCGCCATTTTAGACAACCGTCGCATGCTTCCGAGCTTCTTTTCGCTAAACACCGCGTAAAACGGCTTTGGCTTTGTCCCAATACCGCGTGCGCTGTTCGAGACCGTTCAGCCCGCCGTTGATCTTGCGCGTGATGGTCCTGAAGTCACTTTGGTCTGCCAGCGCGTTCAGCCTATGCTCGCTCCAGAACCACGCGGCCGGGCGACAGGCAGCGGCGGGTTGCTCAAACAGTTCGGACGTATCGAGCAGAGATGCGTTATTGAAGGCTTGCGAGCATTGCTGATAGTTCGCCCGGCCGGTAATTTGTATGAGGCCGCGTCCTTCGGTGCGAGTTGCCTTGGACATGATTTGCGTTAACTGATGACTGCTGAGGGCGAACATAGCATGTCTCCTTCATTCAAAGCGTAGCGCGGTGCTTAGGCGGCATTTAATGCAAAGTACTATGGAGTGGGTCGCGCTGTCTGTGAATTTCTTACAAATCGGCTTTGCTAAATCACCGAAACGGGCTATCCCCTTCGCTCCATAAGTTACAAGATTTAGAAGCTGTCTGGTAAAAACTCAGAGGCATTTGGCAAGCGTGATTTTGAACATCGCGATGCGGGCCATGTTTTCGGCGGTAGCGGTGAGGCTTTCGACATCCTTGCTTAACCCGGCGGAAACCACCCAGTCAGGCGAACGTCCGCTCCACGAAGCGCACCGGCTGCAGCGATACCCCGCGTCAGAAGGAGAACGCCTCCAGGCTCGGATGCTTCTCCACCGCCCGGCGGAGGACTTCACACCCGCCGACGGTATCTATGGAGATTGGCGGCGTGAACCTGGACATGCAGTAGGTTGCCCAGGGTATCCACGGCGATATGACGCTTGCGGCCCTTCACTTTTTTGCCGCCATCGATGCCGTGCTCGTCCCGGTCGTACTGGGTCTTGACGCTCTGCGGATCGATGACCCCGTAGCTGGGACGGGGCGCTCGATGCTTTTTTGCGATGATGCCGCGTATTCAAGTCGTCCAAGGCGGCCTCGAAAGACCCCGCGCTGGTTCCAACGGCTGAAATGGTCGTAGACAGTCTGCCACGGGGGAAAATCCTTGGAAAGCACCCGCCATTGGGCGATGCGTCTTGGCACTATACAAAAATCGCATCGACGATCGGCTTGCGGGGGTGCTTGCTCGCGTGGCCGCCTCGGTCCTGAGGCTGAAAGGGGTGTTCGATCAGCGCCCATTCCTGAGCCGTCAAATTACTCGGGTAACCCAATGGTTATGACCGCTTTCTCAAAACCGTTGACTTTACTCGATTTCCTTTTGCCAGACTGCCTCTCACAATGGAAACAGCCAAAAAACCTTAGTCTTTATATCTTGCGCTACAACAGCTAAAATAGCTAAATTGGCCTATCAAGCGATGAGAGCGAACAATCATGAAAGAAGCCAGCGCCACTGAAGTTAAAAATAAGCTGGGGCAGTTCCTGGACGCCGCCCTGGTGGAGCCGGTGATGGTCAAAAAATCCGGCCGTCCGTCGGTCGTGATCTTGTCCTACGCCGAGTACGAACGTCTGCAGTCCGTCGAAGACGCCTATTGGGGTGAGCGGGCGCGAAGCGCCGAGCAAACCGGGTTTGTGGGTACGGAGGAGACTATGCGCCGGATTCGAGAGCGTCTGGATGCTGAAGCTTGATCTGAGCCGTGACGCCATCGGTTTTTTGGAGTCATTGCCAGCCAAACAGTACAAACAGATCGTCAACGCCGTGCTCACGCTCCTAAAAGATCCCGAACTTCATGATGCGAAGAAGTTGGTCGGCTATCCCTACTTCCGAGTGGATGTGGGCGAGTACCGGATCGTATACGACACCCAAGGCGAGATGCTTCGGGTTATTGTGATCGGCAAGCGCAATGATGATGCTGTTTATAAGGCGCTCAAGCGGAAGGAGTGATCCGTAAACGAAAGATTACCTAAATCAAGCCTTAAGAGGGTATCGGTCGAAGAGAAACTTATCCGGGCGATACCATGGCCCATGTACCGGAATTACAGCTTCTCCTTCTGGATAAAGATTCCCTTGTCGACCTTCGAAAAGAATTCCTGGTCGTGTTTGGGGTCATCGATTTGCTTAACCCCAACTACCTCACCCTTATTGTCCATGGTCTTCAATTGAAAATTAACCCGGACTCGGGTTTGCTTCCCGTATTCGCTTACGTTTCCGGAACACTCGATGACGCTATTTTTGTTCCAGCGCGCTTCTCTCCCTGCGAGAAGACTGAGCATCAACGCTTGGCCTTTATTCTCGACATCGACTTCTTTCGTAGCCGTCAGAAGCCCCAACTCCACATTCGCATTCTTCACGATGTACCCGTCATCCTGCAAAACGTTCAATAGCGATTTCATCACCATCTTCACGTCTTTGGTTTCGTAGGAGCGGGTCTGAAACTCCCGGATTTCGAGCTGAGTCTTTTCCGGAGTTACTGCCGGCCGAATTACACAACCCGCCAACAACGCGAAGAGAACGGCGGCACAGAGTTCAAGCGTTTCATCCTGATACCTTCCTTTCTGTAAATTAGAATTTGCTGGTGTGGTATGCGACGGATTCCACAGTTCCCTTTCGATCGTATTTGATTACGACGGTGAGAGTCTTCTGGGTTCTGCTCGCGGCGCCGGAACTCGCGGAGTAACCCGCGATCAGGATACCCACGCGCCCGCCGCTGACGGAATATGAGGCTTCGGAGGCGATCTTGTCTTAAACCCAGGTTTCCTTCCCTTCGTCGTCTTTGGTGACGATATTGGATGACCCGAGCGCAGTCGCAACGTCCGCTTGGGACATCCCGACTCGAATCTCTTTCTGAACTACCCCAAGCGTCATCTCTCGTTCCTGAGAGGAACCGAGACTCCGCTGGTGATCAGCCGCGGTCATGCAGCCGGCCAGTAGAACGAAAGCTAGTGGCAAGCACGCGAGAAAGTACCATCCGGACATGATCGAACACCTTTTCGAGTGGAGAAAGGATAAAGGATGGGAACCTATGGAAGCAATTACTTATCTTTGAAGGCCCGGGTTGCCGTGTAATCGCATTATAGAGCGGGCTTAAGGCGCGGAGATCGAAAATGCTTTCAGAGTAGAAAAGCCTCTCACGGGGCGATTTTAAGGCTTATATGAGGATGGCGGACGTCCGCCTAGTCGAAACCGATCTCGGGATTTTCAAACTGGTTCGGGAACCCGATCGCGGTTGCCGTCGCGTCGTATTCGGTACGGGTCCGGGTAACGTCTTTATTTTCCGAGAGTTTTGTCTTCCATGCAGCTGTTTAGGCTCTTAATGCGGGTCAAGGCCGTGGCCCGGTCTCTGCTGCAAACTGCATAACGCGCTCTAGGCTCACAGCTCACGTTCCGTGTTTGCATCAGTGCGAAAATGGAGGTTTTCGCGGACGCTGGTTCCGCACGAAATGACGAACTGCATTCCCTCCTCGACCGTCCAGTCCGTTGGCGTGACTTTCGACATCGGTACGATCTCCATATAACCCGAAGTAGGATTCGGCGCGGTGGGCATATAGATGACGGCCAGTTCCTCGCCGGTGTCGAGATCCCGGATTACCTGAGTCACGAAGCCGACCGCCTTCATCTCGTTCGAGGGAAAATTGATCAGAACCACCTTGTGAAGCTGCTCCGGCCGCGCCTGAAACGTCGTCAGCAGCCGTTTGGTGGAACCGTAGATCGCTTTCAGGACGGGCACCCGCTCCAGCAGGAGTTCCAACCCGATCAGGATTTGCCGCCCGATCACCCAGCTCGTCACAAAGCCCAGCAGGTACAAGATCAGGAGTGTTATCAATGCAGCGAGGGCGGATTCCACCCAAGGGCTGAGCAGCCATTCCGCCAGTTCCGGGGAAAACGGCTGGATCGCCCGGTATAAGGCGGGCAGCCAAGGCTTTCCGAACCCGATCAGGCGGCCCAGAATAAATTCGAAGACGAGCCAAGTCACCAAGATCGGCATGAGGACGATCAGGCCTGCGAGTATGTTTTTCTGCAGATGGGCCGAAAAGGACATTGGCTTTTTGATGGTCATGGGTGCGTAAGTAAACGTTAGTTCGACTTGAGGTTAGAAGGGGACGGGAAGCGGGTTGAGTGCCTTTGGGTTGAGTGATGGTTTAGGGGGCTGATCGGGGCCGGGTGAACCCAATATCGCCAGATTGCCGAGGCAGTTGGTGGCACGGCGAGCGCGGGCATGCGACCGGCGCGATAGGATTGAGCGGATTCCATTGCCCTGTCAGGGGCGGCGCCGGCGCAGCGGGCGTTTAGCCACACGCTGCCCATGCCTGGATGGCTTATTGTTACCCAAGGAAGGTCTGAATAAAAACCAAAATAGTCGACGGGCGGGAAACAGGTAGACGATGCTCATGCCGATGAGCATCAGCCTGACGCCCAATGCCAAAAGCTCGCCGATCGAAGATTCTATGGAGGACAAGGAAGGGTACAGCGTGAAAAGTCAGCAGAATGATAATCCGCGTGTCATAGAGTCGAGCGTGATAGTAGCCTCGCGTGAAGCTACAGAGCGCACGTTGTGAACGGACAGGTGGCTGCTAACTCACTATGAACAATT
>CADDZF010000182.1 GCA_902812445.1 Methylococcaceae bacterium
GGAAAGATCAAGGCCGGCAACATCCTGATCTCGGTCCACACCGATGAGAGCGATCAACGGACCCGCGCCAAGGAGATCTTCGAACAGGCCAACGCCGAGGACATTGCCACCACCGGTGAGGCGAGCGCCAAGATGTAGGCCGTCATCTCAGTAAACCGTTAACCAACCGAAGATAAACACGTAGGAGGATGTATGCCGTGGGATAGCCACAAGTTAGATACGCTATTGAAGAACGAATTATCTGCCGTAGAGACCTACCAGCAGGCTTTGGACAAGATGCGGGACCAGGCCGGTCTCGGCGAGGCGCAAGATTTGGTTGCGATATGCGAAGATCATAAGGATTCGGCTGCAAGACTGGAGACGCAGATTCGTCAGCTCGGCGCGATGCCCCCCACCGATTCGGGCGCTTGGGGTACCTGGAGCAAAATCGTCATGGGTAGTGCCAAGCTGCTGGGCGATGATGCTGCGCTGTCGGCTCTGCGAGAAGGAGAGGAGAGCGGCGCTGAGGATTATCAGGCCGCTTTACAGGACTCGGGCGTGCCGAGCGATATTCGCAATTTGA
This sequence comes from Methylococcaceae bacterium, assembly GCA_902812445.1. GTDB lineage: Bacteria > Pseudomonadota > Gammaproteobacteria > Methylococcales > Methylococcaceae > CADDZF01. The sequence continues at coordinate 563 of CADDZF010000182.1, forward strand.
TTCAAACAACGCTGTTGCCCAGGCAGCAGGCGCACATTCAGACCTTGCAGCGACTCATCGCGGCCGTTTAGGGCTGTTTTTGTATGGTGGGCTGCACATTATATCCACAGTGGCCGGTGGGCCCGCCAAAGGTGAGAATCGAAGCTCGGCAGGCAGTTGAGCGAAAAGAGAGCAAAGCGAAAATTATGAGCAGCGAAAGGGAGTTCGTTGCTCATTCTTGTACGTTTCGGTAGCTCAGGGCCTTCCGATCCAACAATGGGCTCGAGCCAAGGGAGACGGCTCTCGGAGACCGCTACGATGTCACCATTGGCATCACATCGGGTAGGTCGGTAAGGTTCCCTCTGCAGCCGGCCTGCGCACTGTCGGCCGGTTCGCTCGAGGCGGCTTCCGAAGGCGAGAACGCCCAGCCGAACCGTCCAGACGCTCGCTGCCAGCCTCCAGCGCTGCAAATGGCGCTGGCAAGGCAACGGCTGCTGACCGCCACTTTTTCTTAGGTATTGAACTGAAAAACCCGGCCCAAGGCCCGGCGGGCGGCTTTGTCTATGAGCGCAAGCAGAACCGCAAAGGGGAAGAGGTCGGCGGTCTCGTGCCGCGCCTCACGCTCAAATCCATCGCCAACAAGGAAGAGTCGGAAATAGTCACGCTGGCTGACCGCCCCGAAGTGAACAAGCAGATTACCCGCGTCTGCGGGCCGTTCACGGTCGAAGCGACCATCCAGGCCGCGATGAATCTGGATGAAAATTATGTAGGGTGGGTTAGCCCTGAGCGGAGCGCAGCAGAAGCTCAGAGCGTAACTCGCCATTCCGATGCACAACGGTGGGTTACGGCGCACGGGCAGGCCGATGCAGGTACTCAGGCCGGTGTGCGTGCGCCTAACCCACCCTACGAACCTCCCCGCCGCTACCTCGACCGCATGATCGAGGTATTGCGGCAAAGCAAAACCCTGCAGCTGCCGGGCAACCTGTCGCGGCACCTGGATCGGTACGCCCCCTGGCCGACTGTGAAAGCCTGCATGCCGAAGCGGTGGCCCGCAACGGCGACGGCCAACGCATCGCCGTCGCCTTCGGCCCGGAAGATGGCGCGGTTGGCTCCGAAAAGGTGAATAAATTGGTCGAGGTGAAATATTTCGAGTCCGACGCGGCATGGTTCAAGCGCATCCGGCAGGAACTCGGCAGCGGGACGGGCCGCAGCCCGCACTGGCTCGTCTTCAACGATGAAGCCGATCACGCCTACCGGCGCGGGGATGTGGCCGGCGAGGAACAGACCTTCGATGAAGATAAAGGCCTCGCCAGGAAAAATGCCCGCGAGGCCACCATCTGGATCGGGGGCTCGACCGGATCAACGAGCTGGCCGGGGGCAGCGGCAAGCGCGGCATCGGCCTCTGCATCGATCTATCCGCGACCCCTTTCTGCATTATTGAGGTAGGCCGAGCGGAAGTCATTCATCGATGTCGCCCTTGGCGGAGTTGGAGGCGGCGTATGATCTACGACGCGAGTGGGCCCGCGCGGCCTGACTTAAGGTAAACCGTCTCCGGGAAAACTGGGGTGGCTCAGTTATCGCCAGATGGAGTGTCATCAGTTACAGTGAGATTTGGGCAGAAGGCCGATTCGACGGCGTGCGATACGGCGATCAGACGAGTCGAGTATACTGCACAGCTTTGACTGCAGCGAGTGAACGATCATGAGACCGAGTGGACGCAAACCAGACGAATTGAGAACCATCCTACTCACCTGTCACTACACCAAGCACGCGGAAGGCTCGGTTCTGGTCGAATTCGGCGATACACGGGTCATCTGCACCGCCAGCGTGGAAGATCGCATTCCGCCTTTCTTGAAAGGCAAGGGCACTGGCTGGATCACGGCAGAATACGGCATGCTACCGCGCTCGACGCACGAGCGCATGGGCCGTGAGGCATCCCGCGGCAAACAGGGCGGACGCACCATGGAAATCCAGCGCCTGATCGGCCGTTCGCTGCGCGCAGCCTTAAACATGGAAGCCCTCGGCGAGCGCACGATCACGCTCGACTGCGACGTCATTCAGGCCGATGGCGGCACCCGGACGGCTTCCATCACCGGTGGTTTTGTCGCTCTCTCGCTAGCCATGCGGCAATTGCTCAAGCAAAAACGAATCAGGAGCAATCCGATTCATGGTCAAATCGCCTCGGTCTCTGTCGGCATTTACCAAGGCGTGCCCGTTCTGGACCTCGACTATAGCGAAGACTGCGAGGCGGAAACCGATATGAACGTGGTGATGAACGATAACGGGGCTTTCGTCGAAATACAGGGTACCGCGGAGGGACATGCATTCAGGCGGGAAGAATTGGACGCCATGCTGTCCTTGGCGAACAAGGGGATTGAAAACCTGATGATTCACCAACTGGACGCACTGGAAAACTGCAAGGTCTAGATTGAGCCGGACCTTGCAGTTGAGCCAGTCCGAATTACAGTGCGCGACCTGCGGCTATCGCTTCGGGTACGTCGATCAGTTTGCCCGACTTGACGTCATAGATGAAGCCATAGATCGGTATGCCTTGCGGCACGAGTGGGTGTCGGCGAATTCGCTGTACGTCTTCCTTGACGCTGTCCGCCTGATTGCGGATGGTCAGCCAATTGATGTATTTGCCTTCGGGCGAACCCGGGCCTTGTCCTCGATCGTGCCAGCCCGAATTATCAATCGTCGCCGTCTCAAGGCTGCGGCTCAAAAGATCGATCATGATGTCATTGGTAAAGGTCTCCATGCCGCAATCGGTATGGTGAATCACGAACCATTCACGCGTACCGAGAAGCTTGTAAGAGATGACTAGGGATCGAATCGCATCGTCGCTGGCTCGCCCGCCGGCATTGCGAATGACGTGAGCGTCGCCTTCGGCAAGGCCCGCAAAGTTGGCTGGATCGAGCCGGGCATCCATGCAGGTCAGAATAGCGAACTGCCTGCCCGGCGGCATGGGTAGGTTGGCTTTATCGCCAAAGCTCACGGCGTAGGATTTATTGGCATCCAACACTTCATTCAGAATCTTGCTCATGATGACAGCCCCCTTGTTGTTTTTGCATGGAGTAAGCCGCTCAGGTACGCGGATAAAGTCAGGCTAAATCCATGAGACAAAAAGTCGTCCTAGCCAGTTCCAATGCCGGCAAAATCCGGGAGATCCGGGCGTTACTACGGGATCGCGAGATCGACATCGTCGCGCAGTCGGAGCTCGCTATTCCGGACCGGGTCGAAACCGGTCTCACCTTCATCGAAAACGCGATCATCAAAGCCCGCCACGCTACCCGCCATAGCGGTTTGCCCGCCATTGCGGACGATTCGGGGCTTGAAGTCGATGCGCTCGGCGGCGCACCTGGGGTGCTTTCTTCGCGCTACGCCGGCGCCGGGGCCACTGATGAGGCCAACGTCGACAAACTGCTTGTTGCGCTGGACGCTCTGCCGGACGAACAAAGAGGTGCACGCTTTTACTGCGCCATCGTATACCTGCGCCATGAAAAAGACCCGCGGCCGCTGATCGGAGAGGGGCTATGGGAAGGCCGGATATTGCGCGAACGGCGTGGTACGGGCGGTTTCGGCTATGACCCGGTCTTTTGGGTGGCGGAGAAAGGCTGCGCGTCGGCCGAACTGGCCGCTGAAGAAAAAAACAGCTTGAGTCACCGCTATAAAGCGCTCTCGGCCCTCATCCGCCGGCTCTGAAGGTTCGATTGCGCCGACGCATTGACTCCAAGTCTGGATGCAGGAGCGACTTTGAGGTTCACCGCCTAGCCTGCCATCAGCGCTCCCCGGTAAAAGCAGCAGCAGCTCGACGAAGGCAACACGCTGCATCGATGCTGAGCTCTGTCATGTCATAGGTCAACATAACCCTTCCAGTCCTGCGCGAAACTGGCATTAATTTATCTCGTCTGGGTTACCGTGAAACCCCCTGACGTATGGCATAAACAGCCACCTCCCGATCCCGGGCGCTTGATACGCCTGGCGAGGGGGTAAACAGCATGAAGAGCGGGCAAGAGCCTGTGAGGGGCCACGGCACTGATCGCCTTGACGTTCCTGACAGGACGGGCATTGACCCCGTGGGCGGGGATGCCGGCCTGTTCCAGGGCGGCATAGAGGCTTTTCCAAGTAGCTACCGGTACCCCCCATGCCGATAGAGGGGTTTCCTGAAAGCGCTCCCAGGATTACACTTCAAAGCCAGAAGACCGCGGGCCTGCCGGCCCAGAAGCTTTGCGCCCAGTAAAGGCGCAGGTCACTTTACCGTCCGTCCTCTGGGGTAGGAAAGGGCCGGGCAAGACCGGCGTCGGGGTCAAACCACCAACCGTACAACTTGCCCGTGGTCTCCCACCCCCCAAGGATGGCAGAATAACTCCAGGCTTTCCTGCTCGGGGGCGAGCGGGAAGCCGAGCATGACTGGGTTAGGC
>CADDZF010000183.1 GCA_902812445.1 Methylococcaceae bacterium
ATGACGAACGGTCGATCCGGACCGCTTTCGGCATTGGCGGCAGAGTGGCGCAGGGCGACCCGAACCCGCGCCAGCAGCTCGCCGATGACGAATGGTTTGGTCAGATAGTCGTCGGCGCCCGCGTCCAGCGCCTCGATCTTGTGCTGCTCGGCGCTGCGCGCGGACAGTACCACGATGGGCATCCGCGTCCAGGCACGCAAGCCTTTCACCACATCGACGCCGTCCATGTCGGGCAGCCCCAGATCCAGGATCACCACATCCGGCTTGCGGACGCTGGCTTCCACTAGTCCGCGCTGGCCGGTTTCCGCTTCGAAGACCCTGAATCCGTGCGTGCCGAGACTCGTTTTGAGAAAACGCCGCATCTGCGGGTCGTCTTCAATCGCTACGATGATCGGAGTCAGATTCGCCATTGACTAAGGCTCTCGCTTCCTCTTCGGGCTCGACCGGCGGCGGCGAGCGTTCCAGCGGAAGCACGAAGGAGAAGACAGCGCCGCCGCTGGCGCGGTTTTTTGCCTCGATGTAGCCGTCGTGAGCCTCGATGATGGCGCGGCAGATGGCAAGACCGAGTCCGACCCCGCTCTGCGCGCGCTCCCCCTGCGCCCGGTAAAACTTTTCGAACAGGTGCAATTCCTGCCCCTTGGGAATGCCGGGCCCGCGGTCGGCCACCGACACGGTGAGGGCATGGGACGACACCACCGCGGCGATTTCGATGGGGCTGCCCTCAGGCGTGTAGCGCGCGGCGTTTTCAAGCAAATTGAACAAGACCTGCTCGATCATGACCGCGTCGAGAAAAACCAGCGGCAAGCCGGGAGGCAGCTTCACGGCGACCTGGCGTCCCTCCAGCCGCTGCTGCAGACGCGTCAACACGGCGCCGATGATTTCTTCCAGTGGATGCCACTGACGGTTGAGCTCCACCACGCCGGCGTCGAGTCTCGCCATGTAGAGGATATTGTTGACCAGATTCGACATGCGTAGCGCCTCGTCGCAAATGGCACGGCTGAGCTCGCGCCGGTCTTCCGGCTCGAGCGTCCCGGCATCCTCGGCCAGCGTGCTGGACGAGCCGACGATGGTGGCGAGCGGCGTGCGCAGGTCGTGCGAGATGGAGCTGAGCAGCGAGTTCCGCAGGCGCTCCGCCTCCACCTGGATATGCGCGTTCTTTGCCTGTTCGGCCGAGCGCACCCGCTCGATCGCCTGCGCGATCTGGCCGATGAACGTCTCCAGGAGTTTTCGCTGCTCCGGCAGAAAGACGCGCCGCAAATTGACGGGCAGCATGGCCAGCACGCCGATGACCTTGTCCGCTCCGGGCAAGGGAAAGTAGACGGCGTTCGCGCCCGGCAGGGTGTTGGTGCCCTGGCCAGCCATTTCATTATGGTCGAACACCCATTGCGCCACGGCCAGATCGCAGCCGCGCAGGGATTCAGGCAACGCTTTGCCGGCGGGATAAACGATGCGGCTGTTTGCATCCGGAAACAGGATGACATTGCGGCTGCTGAATTCGGCGTGAATATGGCGCACCGCGATGCCCACGATTTCTTCCTCGTCGCGACTGGCCGTGAGTTCCTTGCTCATCGCATAGAGCGCCGATGCGCGCCGCTCTCGGTGGGCGGCGACCTTGGCCTGAGAACGGACATTCACCACGAGATTGTTGATGACCATGGCGACCAGCAGCATGACGACGAAGGTGAACAAATACTGAGAGTCCGAAACGGAAAAGGTATAACGCGGCTCCACGAAGAAAAAATCGAACGCGACGACGCTCAGCAGCGAGGCGAGCACGGATGGACCGTGTCCGAATTGGGTAGCGACGAAGACGATCCCGAGGAGATAAACCAGGACCAGGTTGGAAAGATCGAAGCGGCCGAACATCACGCCGGCGAACTGGCTACACAACGCGACAATGGCGACTCCCCAGAAGTAGCCGGCATATCGGCTCTTGCGCCGCGTTCCTGACTGGCTACGCAGTCCCGGAAGCGGATCCTTGAAATACAGGGATGGCTCCTGGCTTCGATCGCTGGGCTGCGTATCGTCGCGTGGACTGCCCAGCAAATAGACGTTGATATTATGTGCCTGAGTGATCACGGTATCGACGAGAGAGCCGAGTAGCCAGCGCTTCCAGCCGCGCCGAGTCGGTTTGCCCATGACGATCTTGGTGACGTTCCGGTCATAAGCGAAATCGATGATCGCATCGCTCATCTCGGGTGCGCTCAGGGTCACCGTTTCAGCGCCGAGCTGCTCGGCCAGCCGCAGAATCCGCAGCACCGCATCGCGTCTCTCGGCGGGCAACCGCTGCAGCGCGGGCGTCTCCACGTAGAGGACGATCCATTCGGCGCGAAGACTCGAGGCCAGGCGCTTTCCCGCGCGCACCAGGCGCTCCGCCATGGCATTGGGGCCGATGCAGACGAGGACGCGCTCGCCGACTTGCCATACATCGCGGATCGCGTGATCCTCGCGGTAATCCTGCATCTGCCCATCGACCTGGTCGGCGGTCCGCCTGAGGGCGAGTTCCCGCAAGGCGATCAGATTGCCCTTACGAAAAAAATTCTGTGCGGCCCGTTCCGCCTGCTGCGGCAGGTAAACCTTGCCTTCCCTGAGCCGCACCAGCAGTTCGTCGGGCGGTAAGTCCACCAGCTCGACCTCGTCGGCCATTTCGAAGAAGGTATCCGGCACCGTCTCCCGCACGCGGATGCCGGCAAACTGTCCGACATCGTCGTTAAGACTCTCGAGGTGCTGCACATTGAGACTGGTGTAGACGTCGATGCCCGCGTCCAGCAGCTCCGCGACGTCCTGCCAGCGTTTGGGGTGACGTGACGCCGGTGCGTTGCTGTGCGCCAGTTCATCGACCAGGATTAGCCCGGGCCGGCGCGCAAGCGCTGCATCGAGGTCGAACTCCTTGAGCGTAGCGCCACGGTAGGCGATGCGTTGCGGCGGCAGCACTTCCAGCCCGTCCAGCAGTGCCGCAGTCTCTTTTCGGCCGTGGGTCTCCACCAGGCCGGCGACGACATCGATGCCCTCGGCCTTCCGCTCCTGGGCGGCGAGTAGCATCGCGTAAGTCTTGCCCACGCCGGCCGCAGCCCCGAAAAATATCTTGAGGTGGCCGCGTCGGGCTTTGGTTTCCTCGCGCTCGACCCGGGCGAGGAGCGCATCGGGATCAGGGCGTTCGTTCGCCATCATCAACGCCTTGCGTTGTAAACTCGGCTTTAACGCCGTCAATCATGCGGTCAATGCGAGTCAGTGCCTGCAGCATGCGGACCCCTCATCTCTTTGACCGGATCGGTTGCTCTCGGCACCCGCATTGCGCTTTGCGCGCGACTTTGCGGTCCCGGGATGGACAGCAGCAAGCGCGCTCTGTCAGCGATGGATCGGAAGGCGTTTCCAAGCTTTGCACCTACAGCCAGCCCGCCCGCTTGAGTTTACGGTAGAGCAAGATACAGGCGATGATCACTGCGCCCAGAACGGCGGGATAGCTGAAGCGGCCTTCCAGCTCAGGCATGTGCTTGAAGTTCATGCCATACAGACTGAAAACCATGGTCGGGATGGCCAACAAGGCGCCCCACCCCGCCAAGCGCTTGACCACATCGTTCTGCCCGACGGTCACCAAGGCCAAGTGGACCTGCATGGCCGCCGTGAGCATCTCGCGCATGCCGTCGATGCGTTGATTGATACGCTTCACGTGGTCGGAAATGTCGCGGAAGTAAAAGCGGATTTCCTTGGGAATGATGCTGGCGTGAAAACGCATCAGCTCGCTGCAGATATCGAGTAATGGCGCCGTCGCCCCGCGCAGGTGCAGAAGCTCACGTTTCAGTTCGTAGAGCTGTTCCAGCGTCTCGCGGCTGAATCGGCGCTTGAAGATATCTGCTTCCAGCCTCTCGAACCGCTCCTGCAAACCGTCGATGACCGGTACATAATGGTCGACCACGAAATCCATCAGCGCATACAGCGCGAAGCCAGGGCCTTTGGCCAGCCACTGTGGCATGCTTTCGCAGCGCTCGCGGACCTTGCGATAGCTCAAAGGGGAACCGTGCCGGACCGATATCAGGAAGCGGGAACCTGCGAAGATATGGGTTTCGCCGAACTCAACAGCGCCCTCTGTGCACTGCGCCGTCTGAAGTACCAAAAACAGGGAGCTGCCGTATTCCTCCAGCTTGGGGCGCTGATGGGCCGAGCGGGTGTCTTCAATGGCGAGTTCGTGCAGTCCGAATTCCGCCTGGATTTTTGTCAGCAGCGTGGCGGTCGGTTCGCGTAACCCGAGCCAAACGAAGGTGCCCTCCTGCTGCAAGACGTCGCTGATTTGCTCCAGCTTGATCGGCCCGACGCGTTTGCCGTGTTTGTAGGCCACACAATTCACCACCATCGCGAGGCGGTTTCCTAAACCGGTGGCGCGACTTTCCGCTGCGTGGCTCGGAGTGTCTATGTCGGTATCGGACACGTTTGGCGTGCTCATGAAGGCGTATGCGACCAACCTAGATCGATTCTCGGCGCTGCGGCGAGCGCATTTTCGGCCGGATGGCAGAATCTGCGAGCGTGGGTTGCGCCGATGCGGCCTGCTCCGCCGCGCCGTAGCCCGCCTCCGAGACAAATTGGGGCATCTGAATGTTGTGCAGCGATGAATTTCACCGAACCGATGATCTCCGTGGACGCCGTCTCGAATTAGCTGGGAAAGGGTTTCCCGGTAGCACAACTATCTGTCGCTATTATGCACGCTCTTGACTGCAGGCAACGTCGGCCCGGCAGGGCTGTCCGCTAGGGCTGAAGTGCGCCAGTGTATAGGCAGAAAAACTAAAATCGCATCACAATGGCTG
>CADDZF010000184.1 GCA_902812445.1 Methylococcaceae bacterium
ACCCATCACTGCGACATCCTCGAAACCGGAAACGATTCCTACCGCTTCAAACAGCGGAAAAATTCGGCCTAACCCCTGGGTAATTTTGGACGCTGTTTGCTGGATACTTTTCAACGCTGATTGACACTTCTCCATGTTGCCTTCGGCGTCCTGAAGTCCGGAAAACCCTTCGATCCAACGCTTCATGGGGCTTGACTGGGATAACAGTATCTACGTGAACCCGTTCTTCACCCAATCCGGAGCAATGAGATTGCCTCGGACATTACCAACCTTATCGGAGTGAATATAGGAGTGAGCAACGGGAGTACGACAAATCCTTTGACGGGAAAGGAACGTGACCTGAAAAACTTTTCGACTGTCTTCGTGTGTTGGTTACTAATGTCCTCTTTAGACGTATTCGCCGTTGATGAGCGAGGTAACACCGTCACTCAAAGTGCTGAAACTTGGCTTCGGGCCGCGCAGTCTTTGACTCCAAAACCGACGCATATGCGCGGACATCTCACGCTGGTCTCGCCAGTCAAAGTCTGGAGCTTGGAGTCAGAGTAAAACTTCCAACTTATCCCAAGCTACCTTCTCGCTTCCTCGGTCCCGGTTTTCGTTTCGCTATACGTACCGCAAGAGCGGCTTCAAGCCGCTCAGCGGTTTCTCTCTCCAGCCTGAGATAATCTTCGTGCGGCTCAATCAGCGGGTCTGACTGGCAGAGCGCGTGACAAAGGTAGCGGCTCCAGCGGTAATCGGCCGGAGCCTGTGTGAGGTTGGCACGCAAAGGGTTGGGCTCAATGTACCGGCCACAGATGAGGAGATACCGCTCACCCTGCACCAAACTCGCGTGATACCGACCTTCCCTTCCCACAGCCCCCAGGCTCGACTCACTGACGAAACGCCGCTGCCACACCTCATCGAGCAATTGGTCTTTGTTGACCAGTTCCCCGGCGTGGCGGACTAGGTAGCAGAGGAGGTCGAACACCTTGGGCGGCAGCGCCACCTCTTCCGTATCCCGCCACAGGCGGGCCTGACAGACATCCAGGCGAAAAGAGGCAAACCTGAACTGCCGACCGTCCATCTATTTCCTCCCCCATGATTCGAAGATTCCCGGTATTCCGCGGTGCCCAGCGCGGCAACCACGTTCGAAGCATTAGAAATATCTCACTTTTCCCAACCAAAAGCCAACCAAAAGCCAACCAAAACCCGACCATTCGCTGACGACTTCCCGCTCGCGTCTGGATAATCTGTTCTTGCGTCGAATCGGCAATGCTTTGATGACGGGGCTGAGCCGGTTCTGACGAGAACGTCAATTCCGGTCACGACAGTCCGGCCAAACAGTGGTCGATTGAGCTGTTTCACCCTTAACCTTACGTTGTTTTAGGAAAGCTTGATGAAAATCGTAAACACACTTGTTCACTCATTCCAGGGCGGATTGATCGCCCCGGATAGCCACTTTCACCTTGAAGATATAGGAGTACGTACCATGAATAGTGTATTCATATCCTTAGTCGCCGCTGCTGTGTTTTTGTCTAGCGGCTCGGCCATGGCAGCTGACCGCAAGATCCATAACGGCAGCATGTGTCAACCCGCCGATGGACGAGATAGGCTCGACACGTTTACCGGAGGTGCCTTCAATCCTGCGAGCCAGAATAAATTCATCTTCGTGACTTGCCCCATCGTGCGGGACAACACGCAAAATACGAACGGCACGGCTTTGGCGTTTGTGAATGTCCGCAGCTCGGGCGGGCAATCACTCTCGTGTAATCTGGTCAGCCGGGACAAAAACGGTAATTTCATCGCTCAAAGCCCCAATGCTTCAACGACGAGCAGCAGTCCGGTCAGTCTCAATGTCGATATCAATGCAAGCGCCGTGCTGGGGACGTACGCTCTCAGCTGCCAACTCCCGCCAGGCGGTGAGATCAAGACGTACGACATCGATGAGTTCTAACAACGCTCGATGTTAGATTGATAAGGAGTTGAACCATGCCCTCTTTCTCACCTTTGCGCATTCTACTAGTAGCCGTCGCTAGCCTGGCGGTTGTCCTTTCGGGTTGGTATGGGTTTAGCGCGGTTTTTCGCGACCTGGACCTACAGGCTTCTAGGAGTCCTCAATCGCCAGCGAAGGCACGGGTTTCAGAGGCGTCGTCCACGGATAGGGGTGAGGAAGAGGGCCCAAGTCTGACTGAGGTGGCCGACCTGAGGAGCGAAGTCGCCCTCCTCAGGTCAGATTTAGCCAAGGTACAGCGGCAATTGCGCCAGCTAACGCAGTCCGCTTCGCAGGCCCCGCTATCGGCCAAGCCGAGCGGCGCTGAAGAACCCGCGGATGCCGTTGGCTTAAGCGAGCAGGAGTTACGCGAGCAAGAAGCCGAATTGATCGAAGCGGAGAACCAACGCAGCTTGGCGCGCATGGCGGCCGGGGAGGCCGCGCTGCGGCAGGAATCAACCGATGGCGTCTGGTCCCTCCAAGCTATGGACGCGCTACGCCAGGCGCTGGGAAGCGAGGAATTTTCAGGCACTCAGGTGCAAAATATGGAGTGCCGTGCGACGCTGTGCCGGCTGGAGGTCGTGCATGCGGATCGAGAGCAACAGATGCGTTTTGAGCAGCACTTTAGTTTTAATGTTGGGTCGCTCTTGTCCAGGATGATGATGCATTCCGAGGAGCAGACTGACGGCACGATCAGCGTGACGATTTATCTGGCGCGCGAAGGTCACCAACTACCGTACTCGGAATAGATTCGTGGCCTGAAAATATTGGAAGGCTTTATGGCAAATTTCAACATGGCGCAGTACTCAGAAGAACGTGAACAGCAATGTGTTCATCATATCAAGGCCGAACGCTGAGCTTGGAGGATTTACATTGCGCATCTACCACAAGCTTGGAAGTACGCAGCTCAGCCAATGGCTCGCTATGACTAAGATCCATCACTGCGATATGACCTATCAGGAGGCGGTATGACAGCGATCAAGAACGTGACCGGAACGGCCTTCATCGTGGCCGAATTCCGCGCTGAAGAAAATCAGGCGCCGATGCCTCTGTATCAAGACCCTGTCGTCGGTCTGTTTTTAAACGATGCGACCCAACGGGCGGCGGCGGAGGCTTGCGCGGTCAATCCCCCGGCGAAAGAGGCGGTTAAGCTCAGAACCCGCTATCTCGATGATGTGCTGGAGGCGCGGATTGCGGAAGGTTGTCGGCAAGTCGTGATTCTGGGAGCGGGCCTGGACACCCGGGCGATCCGGAAGCGCGCCCTGGGAGTTGCCTATTTTGAACTGGACGATCGGACGACGCTGGACTTCAAGAAGGTGTGTTTCGACGAACACGGCCTCGATGCCGACCTGACGTTTATCCCCGCCGATTACGTGCGTGACGACTGGATCGAGCTGCTCAACGCGCACGGTTTCGATGTCAACCGACCCACCCATTTCATCTGGGAAGGCAATACCATGTATCTGGCACGGGAGAACATGCGAAAAGTTCTAATCAAAATCCGCGAACACGCCAGGCGATTCACCCTGTCGTTCGATTATCTGTCGGAAAGCATTGTCAACAAGACCACCGGTGATCCGGTCCTGTGCGCGATGGTGGATCATTTCGCCCAGTTGAACGCGCCTTGGATCACCGGAATCGACGATGTCCATGCCCTGGCTGATGAGTTGGATCTTGAAGTGATCGACCACGTGTCCACCGCCGCTCTGCACCGAACGCATTGGCCCGAGCGGACGATCGCGTCGAGCTTTTTTCGGTTCTATTCGTTGTGCACCGTTGGATCTAGGCCGCGCTCCGCGCCAAGCACATAGCTGAAGATGGAAACAACCGCTACGAGGTCGACTTAAGGTGACTGGCGGGCGTGATGAACCGATAGCCCCGCCGCGCCACGGTTTCGATATAACGCGGCGCCTTGACATCGTCCGAAAGCGCTTTTCGAAGCTCGTTCAGGCAGCCCTTTAGGGTCGACTCACTGACGAAGCGCCGCTGCCACACGGCATCGAGCAACTGGTCCTTGATGACCAGTTCCCCGGCGTGGCGGACCAGGTAGCAGAGAAGATCAAACACTTTGGGCGGCAGCGCCACTTCCTCCGCATCCCGCCACAGGCGGGCTCGACAGACATCCAGGCGAAACGGGGCAAACCGGAACTGCCGACCGTCCATCTATTTCCTCCCCCTCAGGATTCGAAGATTCCCGGTATTCCGCGGTGCCCAGCGCGGCGATTACGTTCGACGCGTTAGAAATATCTCACTTTTCCCAACCCAAAGCCAACCGAAAACCCACCGTTTGCCGACGACTTCCCGCTCGCGTCTGGATAATCTGTGCTCGTGTCGGATTGGCAGCGCTCCGTTCCGGCCCAACCCTGGTGAGACGATCTTTTGAACCTTTTTCGCCCTGGAGCGGAATAACCAAGCGAGGAGCCAGCGTGGATCTGATCCTCTGTGTTTCACCGCCCACGCATCTTCGTTCATTCCGCGGCACAGGGATTATTTTGATTTAGGTTTTTGAAAATTTAGGAGCAAATCTTATGAAAATGAAACATCGTAGCCTGAACCTCAGCAACCGGTTCCAGAAACAGCCTTTTCGCGCGCTAAGGAAAATGGTCATGTACAAACGATATAGTGGTATTTTCGCGGTAGCTCTGCTGACAAGCATTTCGCAGACCGTCGATGCCGGGGGGCGAGCGGCGCCCTGCGCGCGGAAGCGCCGGCTCCGGTGATCCTGAGCGCCAAGGTGGATACCGTACAACGCCGCCTTGTCATTTCCGG
>CADDZF010000185.1 GCA_902812445.1 Methylococcaceae bacterium
TCCGGCGACGTTTTTTTGGTGACTGGCCGGATGGGCGGCTACAACACGTGGATGGTAGGCCGGCACTACGCCAAACGCAGGATGGTAAGCTGGACGCAAGTCGGCGAAATGGAAGCCCATGGCATAGACTTCGGCGCCCATACGGTCTCCCATCCCCGATTAGCTGGGCTGGACACGGCACACCGCGAAATAACGCAGTCCAAAGCGATGATTGAAGATCGCCTCGGAAAGCCGGTCAATCATTTCGCCTATCCTTACGGATTGTTTGACGATAAAGCCCGCCACTTGGTGGAAATTGCCGGATTTCAATCGGCTTGCTCCACCCGAGCCGGATTTAACAACCGGATGCGCGACCGCTTCCTGTTGCACCGTATCGAAGTCTACGGGACCGATCCTGCCTGGAAACTCAAGCAGAAACTCACTTTCGGGACGAACGAAGCCAGTCTATTTTTCCCGATCAGATACTATGCAAGCCGGCTGCGCAACCGCTTAAATTCACTGATATCTCCAGCATGAGGCTCAGCGCCGTGCTCGGTCTCGGCGGCAGCGAAACCTAAAGCCTGCCGACCCGAAATTAGCAGAACGCAGCAAAGCTTTATAAAATGATGCGGCACTCAAATCCGCTTAAAGGCAAACCACGCTATGGAGATTTATTCTAAATACCTAAACCTGCCCCTGCTGATGCTGTTATCCGCTTTGATTCCAGGCATCGGCATCGCGAGCGAATTTCAGATCACGGCAGATGAGCTGAAATTGCTGCCCCCGTACTGCAAATATCTCTCGCCCGGAAATTATGATGCCTCTGCCGTCAGGTTTCGGGTTGAAGGCCACAAGCTCCCCAATATACATGCCCATCACTTTTGCCACGGCCTGAAGGAAATGATACGAGCCAATAGAGCGGCGGCGCGGAACGACAAATACGACATGAAGGCGAAACTGGGGCAGGCGTTGGGTAGTTTTGACTATGTTCAACGCTACGTAGGACCGCAAGACCCGATGAAACCCTATGCGATTCTGTACAAGGGGAAGGTGTTGGAGCAATTGGGCCGAACAGGTGAAGCGGTTGCGGAATATCAAAATGCCATCAAGCTCAATCCTAAGTTGGCTGAAGCCTATGTTCAGCTCGCCAATTATTTTCTGAAAGCGGGAAATCGGGAAGATGCCAAACGTACCCTGGAAATCGGACTCAAGCATTCGCCGACTTCCAAGGGATTACAGAGAAAATTGGCCGATTTGCAGAAATAGAATTGACTGCTCGATCCGTGAACCTCGATGTCCGCTAAAGATACGTCCATCGAGGTACTTCTGTGTACCCATAACCGGGTCGAGCTCCTCGCCCGCACCATCGCTTCATTGAATGCCGCCATACGCCCCAGGCAGTGCACCGTCTCCCTCTTCGTCGTGGCCAATGCCTGCACAGACGGTACGCAACAATACTTGACCGCCTACGCCGCCGCGCAGGCTGCGAAAAACGCTTTGTTCCTGCGGTGGATGGAAGAACCAACGATCGGCAAGTCGCACGCGCTGAACTGCGCCATTCCTGTTCTGACCGCGGCAACCACTGCATTCGTCGACGATGACCACCGAGTCGACCAAAACTATTTGGCCGCCATTGCGGAGGCGCTCTGGACCTATCCGGAAGCCGACATTTTCTGTGGCCGGATCTTGCCCGACTGGGATGGAACCGAGCCAGAATGGGTGCATGATGGTGGCAAGTACCGTATTTACCCCTTACCCGTTCCACGCTTTGATCTCGGCGACGACCCGCTTCATGTCACACGCGATATGGCGGTTCCCGGCGGCGGTAATCTGGTGATCCGCACCGGGCTTTTTCGCTTGCTCGGCAATTTTTCAACCGAATTCGGTCCCGTCGGACACAATCTCGCAGGCGCCGAAGACACCGAATGGATGATTCGTGCCTATGATATAGGGGCACGCATACAGTATTGCCCTCACATCATCCAGTATCACTATGTCGACAAAGCGCGTCTAGAGCTGGTTTACCTGATGAAAAAAGCCTACGAGCGCTCTTCCTCGACCGTCCGGTTCTATACGACGGGGGCCGTTCATCGAGGCTTATTTCCCCGCTACCTTATCCGCAAGGCGATGGCGCATTTGCTCTTTGCACTGTTCAGCTTAAAGCAGGCCAGGAGACGGTTCTTCCTCGTTCGACTAGCCGCCTCGCTCGGTGAAATCAAAGGCTTCCTACGGATTAGGAATAACCTCAGTAAGTCGCCATGAGGGCGGCAAAAAAGCTCCTCAAGCTGTTCGATAGACAGATCCTTGCCAAGAATCTGCGCGAGCTCTATTTTCAAGCTCGCAACCACTACTGGCTGCTGCTCCAGCCCGAGATGCCGGACCCTGTCTTTATCCTAGGATGCTCGAGAGCGGGAACCACCGTGACCTTTGAGACGATGCGCGCCTCGCCTCATTTTCGCTCTTTTCCCTATGAGATACCCCAATTCTGGCACAGCCTGCGAGCGCCCCGAGACCACGGGTGGGACGCCGATATAGCGACGGCAGAGGACGCCAGTGAAGCGCATCGCCGGAAGGCGTTTGCGTACTTTTACGCCCATCTCGGGCAGGGACGCGTGCTGGATAAAACCTGCATCAACATCCTGCGCCTGCCGTATTTGTACGCGCTTTTTCCGCAGGCCCGTTTTATCTATATTCAACGGGACGGACGCGATAATATCAGCTCTCTGATGGACGGCTGGAAACAGCAAGCACACTTCGCGCTCGAGCGATTGATCGGCAAATTGCCGGCCAAGGTGGAAATCGAGGGCGGCCGCTTCAAGGACTGGTGTTTTTTTCTACCGCCCGGCTGGCGCGCATACAACCGAGCCAGCCTGGAAGAAGTGTGCGCCTATCAATGGATGACCGCCAATCGGATGGCGTTGGATGCCAAGCAGCTGATCCCGGAACAGCAATGGATACAGTTGCGCTACGAAGATATCTTTTGTCGCCCGGTCGAGATGTTCCAGGCTGCCTTCGAGCGGCTCGGCCTGCCTTTCGACGAGCCGCTGCGCGCCCGCTGCGCGAGCTTGTCCGAACGTCCAACTAGCATCGTCAACGGCCCGCCCAAACAGCAAAAGTGGCGCTCGCAAAATCGCCAGGCGATCGAAAACGTGCTCGCAACGATCAGCCCCATGCTGATTGAGCTCGGCTATGATCCAGATTAATCATGAATCAAGCTAGCGCTCTATCCGTGAGCGTCGTCATGCCGGCCTTCAATGCCGCCGGTTATATCGAAAAGGCGATCAACAGCGTCTGCGACCAGACCTACCCG
The DNA here is from genome assembly GCA_902812445.1 of Methylococcaceae bacterium. Classification (GTDB taxonomy): domain Bacteria; phylum Pseudomonadota; class Gammaproteobacteria; order Methylococcales; family Methylococcaceae; genus CADDZF01. Next base: position 3,290 of record CADDZF010000185.1, read on the forward strand.
CGCATTGAACTGATCGTTGTCAACGACGGCAGTCTGGACGACACGGGGCGGATACTGGCGCGGTTGAAACGACCGGAACTGATGGTCCTGTCCCAACCCAATGCCGGCGCAAGCCGTGCGAGAAATCGCGCGATCGCTGTCTCCAGCGGCGATTTTATCGCTTATCTGGACGCCGATGATTACTGGCTACCGACTAAAATCGAACGGCAGCTCGCCCTCATGCAGAGCCGGCCGGAAATCGGCTTCTGTTCGACCGCCACCCGGGTCGAGACGCCAACTGGCGAATTCCTCAACCTGTGGACCTGCCCTGGCGTGGAGATTCCAGCGTTACACGCGCTTTTCCAAAACACGGCAGCCATTGCCGGAAGCGCGTCCGGCGTCATGGTCCGCCGCGACCTGCAACGCCGGGTCGGCTGGTTTGACGAATCGCTGGGCGGAAACGAAGATACCGACATGTGGCTGCGCCTCGCCGCCGTGAGCGCCTACGCGTGCTTGCCGGAGGTTTTGACCGTGGTCATAAAGCAGGCGAACAGCCGCAGCAGGAATTTTGCGTCCATGCGCGAAAGTTCGCTCCAGGTCTTGCGAAAAAACCGCGCATTGCTGGATGCTGAGTCGCGGCGCCATTTCTGGCGACACGCTTATGCCAGCGTCATCTGCGACTATGCCAAATGGGAGGCGCGTTGCGGCCATCAGCTCGGCGCGATAAGACATCTCCTCGAGGCCTGGAGCTATGCGCCGATCAGCCGAGCCCGTCTGTGCGCGAGTCTCATCTGGGCGATACTCACCAATCAATCGATCTAAATTTGGACCTTTCCGCCGATCTGCCTTCTATCGGTCTGTCGAGACATTTAGCGATCGCATCCGCGGTCGCTGCTTGCTGCGCGATCATTCTGCTGATTCGCTCCCTCCTGAACTTCAGCCAGACGGGTCCAAAAATTCAGGATGAGATCCGCAAGCATTACTTGTTCTACAGCCTTTATGCCTTGCTGCGCCTGGGGCTTTGGGCCTTTCTGATTGCCTTCTGTTTTGCCCTGCTCGGCAGCCTGCTGGCTCATCTATTTGCCACGGCTCTCGAACAGCAAGCCACGATGCTGTTTTCCACTCTTTCGGCGGCGGCGATGGTCGCCTTCGCTACCGCTAGGCAGTTTCTTCATTACCTACTCTATAAACCCAGCCTGATCCTGGTTTCCGCCAATTTCAGGATAAGCCGCCTGTATCCCTTGTGGCGCTGCCTGACACCGCGAAAGCTAAAAATCTTCGATGGCCTCCTTTTGTCCATACCGGCCTTGATCATCGTGGGTTATGCCGGGCGCGCCGCTGCGTCACGAGACTGGGCTGCTCTCGGCGCGCTCACGGCCGCCGTGTGTCTTCTGGTGGCTGGGCGATACTGGATCGCATGGCAAAAGGAGCCGAGAGCGGTCGAGGCCCGCG
>CADDZF010000186.1 GCA_902812445.1 Methylococcaceae bacterium
CGCCTGTGGCCAACAACAGTTTTTGGTAGGTGAAAACGTCGCCCTTGTCGTCCACAACGCGTTTCTGCTTGGGATCAATTTCTTTGACGACATGGTCAAGGTGAACAGTAATCCCCTTGTTCTCCAGTTTGCGCCAGATAATGTCCAGGGACTTTCCCTTCCAAAGCGCCTTCGAGAGCGGAGGCCGATCGTATGGCGGATCCGGCTCCGCGCTGATCAGACCAATCCCGCCGCTTGAATCGACTTCACGAATGCCATCCACGGCGGCTGCTGCCGTCATCCCGCCGCCGATAATCAAATACTGGTAGTTTGTCATAGTTTGTGCCTCGTGTTTTTTTTATTTACTCTTTCCGGAATATGCTGTCCGGACTGGCGCAGGACTTTCTCACGGGTTTCCGTTACTTCATTTCGGTCAAGTCGCCTGCCGGAATAGCTCCGTCGGAACGGCCTTTAAGATAAGCATACAGATCGTCAATGCCATCGACTACGGTTTTGTTGTCACGGAACGAATACATGATTCCGCGGCCCTCGACAAGGACGCGCTGGAACTGTTCTTTAGTCAGGTTTTTCATGCTGTGAAGTAAATTCGGATTACTTACATTGCCTTCGCCCGTTGCTCCGTGACAGCTCCCGCAGGCTTCCGTTCTGTAAATATTCCAACCATTGAAAGTGGCTTTATCGACACTGCTGCCTTCGACCTTATAGAGAGGTTGTGCAAAAACAGGCTGTATGGGGAATAATACAAGGCCAATCATAATAGCGAACGGCATAATTCTAGTCTTGTTACGAAATATTTTGTTCATGGTTTCCTCTCTTTGACTACAGTTTTTGGATGCTCATTTTCAACCCTTTGGCTGTTTAAGCAATTGATTTATTGAAGCTCAAGCCTTAGCTGATAATCGTCAGGATTGTCAAAAAGCGGGTAAGACTTAAATGCGAATTAAGGGCTATCTGGGAGAGAAGGAGCCAGCCCAATAGTGTCTCTTGAGGGGTATCCCACAACACTCCTCCGAGAAGACCACCATGGACTGACAATCCCAACTCATCACTCTATATCTGACCGTGTGCGAGCTCTACCACCAGGAGCTTTGGGTCCATGTACAACGCTTTGCGCCGTATGCCCATCTCCGTTTTACCGACGAAGAGGTCATCACGCTCTATCTGTTCGGTATCGTGGATAAAAAGCGCGAGATCAAAACCCTCTACGATCATGCGGACCGCTATTGGCGCGAATGGTTCCCCCATCTGCCCAGCTAGGTAGCTTACGTGCAGCGCCTGAATCGGCTCGCGGATGTGTTTCCCGCGCTCTTGGATAAGCTCAGTCCAGACGGCGCCCCCGCGACCTCCATTGGCATTGCCGATTCCCTCGCCGAGATTCGCACTGAATTCGGTTGGAAAGCCTTGTTTGCGGTTTGTTCGCAATTAATCTGGTTTCATTCGCAGATAAATCGGTTTTGAGCGCCCGTCCGTTCGCAGTTAATGTGGTTTGAAAATGGCCTCTGTTTGCGGTTCCGGTGGTTTATGTTTGCAGTTCGTTACATATAGTCATCACAGAGGTTTATGAGGTCTTACGGCCGAACGCAGTTTCTGGCGCAGGGAAGCCTACGCAGGATCGGGATGTTTTTTGTGGGGGCTGCTGGAGATGATGTGCGTTATCCACAGTTTGGGGCACGATTAAAGAGAAGATTAAATTTAAGAATAAAGAAAAGAAAAGAATAGGGGCGAAAAAGTTACTTTTTTTTGAGTAGAATTAAGTAGATAAAAAATCGACCCGCGACCTATACCTACCGGGGGAAGACGGAGCTCTTGAAGTTATCCACAGGCGGCGGGGGACTGGCGTTTATTGGCAGCCTTCATCTCGGTGATGAACTGCTTGCTGGGGGTGATCGTGTATATCACGTCCTCGATCTTACCGCGTGCGCCGGTGATTTCTTTCCGCTGGCACCCGGCAATGATCTTATCGCGGGCGAGTTCCTCCAGCGCGTCGTCAAGCGCCGCCACGTTGTCGCGTTCGCGCCGGTAGCGCAGCAACTGGCTGTCGCGTTTGATGGTGCTGTAGCGCGTCTCGAAGCTATTGATCTGGTTGGCGAAGGTGTATTTGAGGGATAGTTGTTTGTGAATCCAGCGGGCGAGCTGGCTGCTCAGTTTCATCATCTGGTCGTAGTTGAACTGGCGGTAGGCCAGCGCAGCGATGCTCTGGGTCACCAGCGGGTGGAACTGCACCATCCACCGCGCGCCGGGGTCATCGGCCAGGCGCTTGCGCGAGACTGCCGCAAGCGCCGGGAAATATGGGCTGCGGGCGAAGCCCTCCCCTTCCCCGCCATCATCGGAACGCAATTCAATGACGCTGCCGGACAGGATGTTGAGGCTGCGCACGATCTCGTGATAGGAACGGGTATGGCCGCGCCGCTGGAGCTCCCGCCGTAGCGCATAAAGCGAGAACACCACGCCGCTGCGGAAATTCGGCTTGTCGAAATACCCCTGGTAATACTCGGTGGCGATCCTGCGCAGTGCATCCTCGACCAGTTCCTCGCTGGCGCTGGGATAGTAATCCAGCGTAGCGCCGTCCGGCTCGCGCACGCGGGCGGGCTGAATCAACGCGGTGAGCGCCTGCCTTTTATACTGGAAATCAACCGAGAGCAGGTTAAGGAAGCCCTCCTTGGTGCGGCGCTTGTTCATCTCCTGCCGGGAGATGGCGTAGCGCGGAATGCTGTCCCACAGATCGATGGTGTTCGATAAGCGGTCGCGCTCCTCCTTGGTATTGCAGAGGAAGGTCCGGAAAAGGTCCAGCTGTTTGTTCTTGAAGGCCTCATCATCCGGCAGGCTCACTGCCTTCTTGCGCGTATCGGACATTATTCCCCCTTGTTGTTATGGTACGGCGCCAACACGTCATGACTTAATTCCGGGAAGCCCCTTCTCCTTAAATAGCTTGGAAAATCCCCGCAAGGCCAGTTGCTGCAGGCTTGTCCCCTCCCCTACGGCCAATTGATGCAAACGCTCCCAGTCGGCGCGCGGAAGGCGCACGGTGAGAGCGACAAAATCGCCTTTACCGCGCTTGCGCTCGCCCGGTTTAGCAGCGGTGGCCCGCTCCTCAGTAGAAACTGCTACGGGAGCTGATTTACGGGTGAAGGCGGCAAGCCCGGTGGATTTCGTGGTCGATTTACTACTCATGCAAGTTGCTCCTTTAACCAATGCCAGAACTGGCGGATTTCATCAGCGGCTTTGCCGTTCGCCTCAAACTCGGTGACAGACCTGCCCGTGGCGACGGCGCGGGCGAATGCCCGCCGGTCGGTAATCTCGTCGGGAGCGACGGGCAGCCCATATTCGCCAAGCACCTGCCGGGTTTCGGCAATCTCCGGCGAAGGGAATGGACAGGCCGATAGAACAAGCACGGCGGGTGTTTTCGCTGCGGCGACGATCTCAACGGCGCTCCCGACCGCCGCCAGATCAAAGGCGGTCGGTCGGCAGGGAATCACAATCAAGTCAGCAGCGGCAGCTCGCGGGCAGCGTCCGGCGCGGCATGCGGCGCGGTATCGATGATGCAGAGCGTCATACGGTCATGCCCGGCTGCTTTCATAACTTTCGGTAAATTAGCGGCGGCGCTGGTAGCGACGATGGGTCTCGTCTCCTCTCGCCCCGCCCCAGGTGGTGGCGCTGCGCTGGATGTCGGTGTCGATGATAGCGACACGCTCGCCGTCCTCCTGCGCCGCAACGGCAGTATGCACGGCCAGCGTGGTTTTCCCACTGCCGCCTTTTTGGCTTAAGAATGCAAGTGACTTCATGGCGTCACGACTTCATAGCGGCACTACGCCGTCACGTCATGCAAACATAGCAGGACAAGATTTAGCTGTCATTAAAGAATTGTCCACCAGCTGTAGTGCGGCGCAAACGTAATAACGCCATGGCGTAATGACATCATTATGTCATGCCGTCATGGATGAATATATAATTATCCCATGAGGCAGTCGCAGGCCGATTGCTGGGAGCTTTCACAGGCCCATAACAGCCTTTCAGGATGCTCCATCCCTTACTGGGCGTGTGGCCTGTCTCCGGTTTCACAATGGGGCCGGACGTCACTTGCACATCGACATCCTGCTCAAGACGGGTCAGAACCGTCATAAGTCGGTCAATGGTGAAGCGGTCAAGCTTCGTCTTGCGAATACGTGAGAAATCGGCAGCAGCAATACCGGTTAAGTCTTCGGCTTTGCGTACCGTCAGTGGGCGGTCGTCCAGGACACCGATAATCTCGGTGGCCAGCAAAGCCTTCAGTTGTTCAACCGCCGCATTAGCATGGCCAAAATCAGCAAAGACATTGCCGCTGCCTCGGACAATTTCCATAGGTTCGTCAGTCATCGCAACATGGGGTCGCCTCAGAATTCGGCAAAAATCGTACGTTAGCGGCGCTAGGCAGTAGGATAATCAATAGCTTGCGATCAGTCCCGCAAGACCCGTTGTATGGTCATGCCATGAGTTAATAATGTTCTTCTAAATCAATTAACTACATTATCTTAACGTACTCTGGGTTCCGTTTTCTGAAAGGACCCCCCTAGCATCGCGTAGTAATCGGTGCTCATGGCGACTTTCGCTGCGAAAGATTAGGGTCGAGAGGCGCGCGCCGATGGCGCAACCGTCTATGGGGGTGTCGGAGCGGGAGATCGCCATAACCCGGCTTTC
>CADDZF010000187.1 GCA_902812445.1 Methylococcaceae bacterium
GTGACGACATCGGCAGGGTCAGGCGGTGCCCGCGACAGCGTCGTTGTGCCAGCCACAGAATAGACTGGTTGAGGAGACACTACGTGTTTCAGGCATTCAGTATGGACGCGCCGCTGGACGGCATGACGCTGATCGAGGCCAGCGCCGGCACCGGTAAGACGTGGACGATCACCGGCCTTTACGTGCGGCTGATCCTGGAGCGGGGGCTGAGAGTCGATGAGATCCTCGTCGTCACCTATACCAAGGCGGCCACCGCGGAGCTGCGCCAGCGCATCCGCGCGCGACTCGGTGAGGTGTCGGCCGCGCTGAAGGCCGGCGTGGCGGACGATGAGTTTTGCCGCGCTATCGTCGAACGATACCGACCCGCGGCGCTGCGCGAGCCGGCTATTCGCCGCTTGAACCACGCCATCGGTGGCTTCGACGAGGCGGCTATTTTCACGATCCACGGTTTCTGCCAACGCGTGCTGGCCGACAGCGCTTTCGAGGCGGGCGCCGAGTTCGAATGTGAGCTGCTGGCGGACGAGACGGACGTGCTGCGCGAAATTGTCGATGACTTTTGGCGGCGCACGGTGTACCCGGCCTCCGGCCCGTGGATCGAGTTTCTGGCCGAGGCTCGGCAGACGCCCGATGTCTGGCTGGCCGAAATCCAGCCGCACGTCGGCAAGCCCTATATTAGGGTCCTCGAGTGCGCCGTTGCGCCTGAGGTTTCTGAGCCCGTGATCGAGGTAGCCGATGTCGCCGATCGTCTGAGCGTTGAGTACCAGCGCGTCTATAACCGGACTCGAGCCGCCTGGCGAGCCGCCGGGCACGAGGTGAAGGCACTCCTGCTGGCGCACGGAGGGCTCAATCGCAGCCGCTACGATCCGCAGCAACTGGCCGCCTGGCTGGAAACCCTGGACACCTTTTTCAGCCGCACCGACGTCCCTTTCGCACTGCCGGACAAGCTCGCCAAGTTCACCGCCGAAACCCTTGCCAAAGGCGTCCGCAAAGGCTGCTCACCGCCGTCGCATGCGTTTTTCCACAACTGCCAGGAATTGTGCTCGAGCGCACAGGCGCTGAGCGAAGCCCGCGCCCGGGACGAGCGGCGGCAAGTGGAACGGGCGGCGCGCCGAACAACCCTGGGAAAAGCCAGACTGAGCGCACTCAAGACACAGCTTCTGCACTACTGTAACGCCGAGCTGGCAAAGCGCAAGCAGGCGCGGCGACTGCTGTCTTACAGCGACTTGCTGAACCGGCTAGAGCGGGCGCTGGCATCGGATCGGGGCGGCCCGCTCACCGAAGCCCTGCGTCGACGCTACCGGGCAGCGCTGATCGATGAGTTTCAGGACACCGATCCGGTGCAATACCGTATTTTCAGCCGGATCTATGGCGGGAGTGGACTGCCGATCGTGGTCGTCGGCGATCCCAAGCAGGCGATCTACAGTTTTCGCGGCGCCGACGTATTCAGCTACCTGGAAGCGCGGCGGGAAGCGCATACGCGGGTCACCCTCGATACGAATCAGCGCTCGACGCCCGAACTGATCGAGGCGATCAACGCGCTGTTCTCCGGCGGGCAAAATCCGCATCCTTTTTTGTTCGAGGGCATCACCTATCCGCTGGTCAAGGCGGCACACAAGGAACGCCCTCTGCTGAAGATCGACGGGGATGGCGGGGAGTGTCTGCGCTTCTTTCTGCTGCCGCAAGGAGCCAATGCCAAAGGTGAACCCGCCCCGCTCGGCAAGGGCGAGGCCGCCGAAGGGGCGGTGCACGCCGTCGCCGGCGAGATCGCACGGCTGCTGAACTTCGCCGCGCAAGGCAAGGCGCGTCTCGTCGGAGCAGGCACCGACCGGCCTCTCGGCGGCGGCGACATCGCGGTGCTGGTGGCGACCCATCGTCATGGCAGGCTGATACAGGAGGCCCTGGCGGCGCGCCGGGTACCCAGTGTGAGACAAGGCCAGGACAACGTCTTCACGAGTGCTGAAGCGGCCGAGCTGGTGCGCGTGCTGCAGGCGGTCGCCGAGCCGGGGCGGGCACCGTTACTCAGGGCAGCGCTGGCGAGCGAACTGATCGGGCTGTCCGGAGCGGCGGTCGCTGCGCTGTCTTCCGATGACGCCGCGTGGGAGCAGTGGCTCGAACGATTTCGGCGTTACCACCGCCTGTGGCGCGATCACGGCTTCATCCGCATGTTCCGCGACTGCTTTGCCGATCTCGGTATCGCCGAACGCCTGCTGGGCTTTCGGGACGGCGAGCGCCGGCTGACCAATCTTCTGCACTTGGCCGAGCTGCTGCAGGTCGAGAGTCGCGAACGCCGCGGCATCGATGCGCTGCTCGGCTGGTTCTTCCGCGCCATCCACGCGCCGCAGAACGATAATGAAGCGGCCCTGCTCAGGTTGGAGAGCGACGCCGACCGGGTGAAAATCACCACCATCCACACCAGCAAGGGGCTGGAATATCCGCTCGTGTTGTGTCCATTCCTGTGGGATGGCCTGCTCTGGCGGAAAGGCGAAACGGCCGCCTGCTTTCACGATCTGGAGCAGGGCGGTGCGCCCGTCGTCAACTTCGGTTCCGCCGCGCTGGAACGGCACCGGGTGTTGGCGGGACGCGAAAAGCTGGCGGAAAAACTGCGTCTTCTCTATGTCGCGCTGACCCGTGCCCGGCACCGCTGCTATGTGGTATGGGGATGCATCCGGGAGATGGAAACCGCGCCTTTAAGCTGGCTGCTGCACGGCCCCGGCGAGACGGTAGCAGACCCTCTTGCTTTTATGAAGCTCGCCAAGATTGGCCACACAGAAGTTGAACAAAGCTTGCGTGAACTCACCGCGCGAGCGCCACAGGCGATCGGGGTCGAACTGCTGCCGAAGCCCGACAGCAGCTATCGTCCGCCGCCATGCCGGCCGGAGACCTTGCAGACGGCTAGCTTCGACCGCCAGGATTTGCGCCTGAGCTGGCGCATGACCAGCTTCACCGCGCTCACCGCCGGGCGCCACGGCGAAGCGCCCGATCACGATGCGGACGTTCGTCTTGAACCCGCCGGACGCCCGACCGACTCAGCGTTCGACTTTCCGCGCGGCGCCACGCCCGGCACCTGCCTGCACGCGATTTTCGAGGCATGGGAATTTACCGACCGCGACGGCACGCATTGCGACGACCTGGTGCGGCGCCAGCTGAAGGCGCACGGCATCGCCGAGAGCTGGGCGCCCGTCGTCGCCGGCATGGTCGAATCCACGTTGAACGCTGTCCTGAACGAGGATGGGCTGCAGTTGAAAACCATTCCCCGCGAACGACGCCTGGTCGAGATGGAATTCACCTTCCTCGTTCATCGGCTGGACCTCGGCCGTCTCCAGCAAGCGCTGGCGGATGCCGCGCTCGGCCTCGACCCGGTCTACGCGCAAAGCGCACGGCGACTCCGCTTCGAGACGCTGAACGGTTTCATGAAGGGCTTTATCGATCTGGTGGCGCAGGACGGCGAGCGGTTCTACATCATCGACTACAAATCGAACTGGCTCGGCGACCAGATGCAGGATTACGCGCGGCCTGGGCTGATCGAAGCCATCGCCCGCGAGCATTATTATCTGCAATACCTGATCTACTGCCTGGCGCTGCACCGCTATCTGGCGCTCCGTCTGCCCGGTTATGCCTACGAGCGTCACTTCGGCGGGGTCTACTATCTTTTTCTGCGCGGTATCCGCCCGCCCGAGCGCTACGGCATCTATCACGATCGCCCCGCGCTGGCCTTGATCGAGACACTTGACCGTCTGCTGCTGGCATCGGAGGCTGTCTGACGATAAAGCTGTTTGGCGCCTTTCTGCTGATTTTGACTTTGAGCGCCGCGCTTTGGCAGCTCCTCGGGAAAAACCCGCGCACCGACGGAGAGGACGAGCGTAGCACCGCGCCGGCCCTGCACGCCTTGCTCAAGGAGATCGACGCTGCCTATCCTTCTCGGCCCAGCGGGAAACCCCTTTCCTTTCCCGAGGATCACGGCGCTCATGGCGACTTGCCTATGGACGCGTGGCGCTTTGCCGGAACCCTCCGTAGCGAACAGGGCCGGCGCTTCGGTTTTCAGCTGATGCTCAGCCGCCTGGGGCTCAGGCCAGGATCGCCGAACCGACCTTCGGCCTGGGCCAGCTACCAGGTCTACCGCGGCGTATTCACGCTGACCGACGCGCAGGACCGGCGGTTTTACGCGTTCGAGCGCTTCGACCGGGCAGCGCTCGGGCTGAGCGGCTATCAGCGTTCACCGATTCAGCGTATCTGGCTGGAAGACTGGACCGTAGATCTGGCGGACGGAAGCGGCGATAAGCCCACTTTTGAACTGCGCGCCGAAGGCGAAGGCGCGCGCATCGATCTCAGGCTGGAAAGCCGAAAGCCGATCTTGCGCGCTGGCGCAAGCGGCTCGCCGGATGCGGGCGGAAGTCGTCTGCGCGCCTATTTCATCAGCCGCATGGAGGCATCGGGCAGCCTCTCGATGAGGGATAACCGCTACGCTGTCATCGGCAGCGCCTTTCTCGATCACGCTTTCGGCCGGGCGCTGTGGCCGGCGGGGCAGGTAGCCTGGAACCGGTACTGGATTCAGCTCGATGAAGGCAGGGAAC
>CADDZF010000188.1 GCA_902812445.1 Methylococcaceae bacterium
TTATGAGGATGTGCTCGTGGCGCGAGTCCATGAGCTCGTTCCCGAGAACGTATGGCGCGCGCGTTACGAGCACATCAACGCATTCGAGCGGTTACTGTCGGAGTCGGCCACCATCATCCTCAAGTTCTACCTGCATATCAGCCAGGAGGAACAAACGGAACGGCTGCTCGAACGCGAGAAGAATCCGGTCAAATCATGGAAACTGTCGGTCGCCGACTGGAAAGAGCGCGTCTACTGGGATCATTACACCGCTGCTTACGAGGACGCGCTCAACCGCTGCAGCGCCGAGCATGCACCGTGGTTTATCGTGCCCGCGGACAAGAAATGGTTCCGCAATCTGGCCGTTGCCGAAACCGTGCGGGACGCGCTGGTACCTTTCCGGGACGAGTGGCTGGAAAAGCTCGAGCGAACCGGGCGCGAGCAGCGAATGGCGCTCGAGGAGTATCGCCGGAGCTGCAAGCCCTCGGAGTGAACGGCCCGCGGCGACGTCAGCCAGGCCAACGCTTCGATCCGCCTGAAATACGGGATACCCCAAGCGCCGAGCGCCGCCGACAACACGCACCGGATGCAGGCGGGAGGGGAAGCGATGATGCGTCTGGGATAGGCGGATGCGCCCGTAATCACTGGAGCATCCATAAGCCATCGCCTATTCCGGCTATTCACAAGACAGCAGACTCGGTATGCTATCGGGCAACGGACGTCGTCCAATTCATCAAACAGCCAGTATTGCTTCACATGACTTCCGACCAGCCTGCTCCTTGGCTGCAGACGGGTAGCTCTACCACGAGCAAAGGGTTGCCTCTAGCCAAATGGTTCGCCGCTTATCTTCGCCACTTTGAACCGACTGCGGATGAGGCGGTCGTCGGAGCGGCGAGACTGGTCAGCGAAGCGGTCGCCGAAGGCCATATCTGTATCGATCTGGCCCATTATGCCGGAGCGCGGTACTGGCCGGATGAAAAGTGTTCTGGGCTCAATATGCCTGATTTGGTGGGATGGGTCGCGCGGTTGCGGCAGAGCCCCCTGATCGGTCGTCCCGGCGAGTACAAACCGCTCATCCTGAATGAACGCAACCAGCTTTATTTGGCGCGTTACTGGCAATACGAAAAAGGCTTGGCGGATAACCTTCTGCAGCGAGCTGCCGAGCCGCTGCCTGCGATCGACGGTGGGGGGCTGCGGCGAATCCTGGATCGGCTGTTCGATACGCCGCACGCGGGGCGAGTAGACTGGCAGAAAATCGCCGCCGCTGCGGCGGTCCTCAAGCGCTTCTGTGTGATTTCGGGAGGGCCCGGCACTGGCAAAACCGCTACCGTGATGCGTGTTCTCGCCGCGTTCCAATCGCAGCAGAGTGCTCCCTTGCGGATCGCGCTGGCAGCGCCTACCGGCAAGGCGGCGATGCGCATGCAGGAGACGGTCCGCAAGGCGAAAGCCGGTCTGCCGATCGAGCGCGCGATACGGGAGGCGATTCCCGAGAACGCTGGCACTTTGCACCGGCTGCTCGGTAGCCGGCCGGACTCTATTTACTTGCGCCATGACCGGCACAACCCGTTGCCAGTCGACGTTCTGGTCGTCGATGAAGCATCGATGGTCGATCTCGCCTTAATGGCGAAGCTGATTGACGCGCTGTCTAGCAGGACGCGGTTGATTCTGGTAGGCGACAAGAATCAACTCGCCTCGGTCGAGGCCGGCGCCGTGTTCGCTGATATATGCGCCGGACGAGGCTACAGCGCGGCATTTCGCCAGGAAATCGCGCGCGCGACCGGCATTGAACTGTCGGGAACTGAAGCGCCTGCCTCGCCGCTCGGCGATTCCATTCTGTTGCTGCAACATAGCTTTCGCTTTGATACCGCGAGCGGTATTGGACAGTTGGCGCGGCTGATCAACCAGGGAGAATCGGTGAAAGCGTTTCGGTTGCTGGAGAGCGAGCGATTTGGCGACGTCGTGTGGCAGAACCGGTCATTCGCCTCCACTAAGGCACCATTCGCCAAGCGCATCGAATGCGGCTACGCCGGTTATTTCGCCGCAGTCCGCAAAGGGGCTGGCGCTGCGGAGGCGTTATGCCTGTTCAACCATTTTCGCGTACTCACCGCTCTGCGGGCGGGCGAGACCGGCGCTGAAGGCGTCAACCGATTGCTCGAGGAGCGCCTTCGTGAAAACGGCTCTATCGGCTACCGGGCACAGTGGTATCCAGGGCGGCCGGTGGTAATCACTCGTAATGACTACACCCAGTGCTTGTTCAACGGCGATATCGGCATCACGCTCCAACACGGCAATGAACTTCGAGTCTATTTCGAGGATACCGATGGCCACACCCGCAGTTTCACTCCAGAGCGTCTGCCCGAGCACGAGACCGCTTATGCCATGAGCGTGCATAAAAGCCAAGGTTCAGAATTCGATGAAATTGTGCTGTTGCTGCCCGATCAGCCCAGCCCTGTGCTCAGCCGATCTTTACTCTACACCGGGATCACGCGCGCCAGACGGCTCGTCGAAATCATTGGACCGCAGGCGGTGTTGGAGGAAACAATCAAGAGGATGCCGCGACGGCATTCCGGACTCAGAGAGCGACTGTGGGGCGGGTGAAATAATTCACTTTCGCGCTTGGAGAAGTGAACGCATTGGCGTTATCTCACAATGGCGTCCTTGACGTAGCTGCTGTGAGCGTGGATAAGCGCTCGGATCCTTAGTTTCTGGGCTCCCCAGCGGCCCTTGGCAGGTGTCCTGAGCGGCTGCCGGATCAGGTCTGCTTGCCACAGCGCCACGAGCATCATGGTAAAATTGCTAGCGGGTATCGCCATGAGAAGCGCTCAAGATGATAACATTTTCTGGCAAGAACAATCGGCCTGCTCCCGAGTAAATTAGGATACAATGGTTATTAAGACATCCAGCAAAACCCAGATAGGCGCGCACGCGTCTACCGCTGGCCTGCTGTCCTATCAACGTTCAAATAGACTGGCCCGGAGACAATCCCCCGGGATAGAGCCACGGGTGTAAGATAGCTAATCGGCATGGCGCCGCACGTTCTAATGGCTATTCGCGACACCTGTTGGGGCCTTACGTCACTGTATGGTAAATCTTACACTTCGGTAAAATTGGGCATCCGGTTGGTCGATGTTTACTTTTGAAAGGATGATGCCCTAACATCAAGAAGCGCCTTGGTCATTGTAGAGTACCGCTTGGCGCCAGCGTATTATGAGGCTAGAGAGTCGGCCCTTAAGTGTTGTAAGGTATGAGCGCGATAGGGAACCTTGCTTTTTATTGGCCGTCTGAGCAGTGATGATTTAGGACGATACTCGCTCACGGCCTCCGCGATCTGGGCCCCGAATTTGCTAGTCATAACCTTACCGGCCGGCGAGTTTACGTTGCCATTGGCTATATTAAAGTTTTCGCGATGAGCGTATAAGTTTAAGCTGACATGATGCCAAGCTTGCCCTATGTACGGGGCCATTACCGACTATAGAGAGAAATGTGTATGGGCGTTTTTGACCATTACCAATCACGCTACGAGAAGAGTAAACAGGAAGAATTGACGCTACAGGAGTATCTCGAAATTTGCCGAAACGACCCAATGGCTTATGCCAGCGCGTCAGAACGCATGCTGTCAGCAGTCGGCGAGCCGGAGTTGGTGGATACCCGATTAGACACCAGAATGAGCCGTATCTTCGCTAACAAGGTGATCAAGCGCTATCCGGCGTTCTCCGATTTCTATGGTATGGAACAGGCCATCGAGCAAATTGTCGCCTACTTTCGGCACGCGGCTCAGGGGCTGGAGGAAAAAAAGCAGATTCTGTATTTGCTGGGACCTGTCGGTGGCGGCAAGTCGTCCCTCGCGGAGAAGCTGAAGTCCCTGATGGAAAAGTTGCCTTTCTATGCCATCAAAGGATCGCCGGTCAACGAAGCGCCTCTCGGACTGTTCTCTCCAGAGGAGGACGGGCCGATTCTAGAGGAGGAATATGGCATCCCTCGCCGTTACTTAAACGCTCTCATGTCGCCTTGGGCGGTCAAGCGTCTGCACGAATACAACGGCGATATCACCAAGTTCAAAATCGTCAAGCTCTATCCTTCCATTTTGAATCAACGGGCGATCAGCAAAACCGAGCCGGGCGATGAAAACAATCAGGATATTTCTTCCTTGGTCGGTAAGGTCGATATCCGCAAGCTGGAAAAATTCTCTCAGGACGATCCGGATGCCTACAGCTTCTCTGGCGGACTTTGCCTAGGCAATCGCGGTATCATGGAATTTGTGGAAATGTTCAAGGCGCCGATCAAGGTCTTGCATCCACTGTTGACGGCTACCCAGGAAGGCAACTACAAGGGCACTGAGGGACTTTCAGCGATTCCTTTCGAGGGCATCGTGCTGGCCCATTCCAACGAGTCTGAATGGCAGCAATTCAAGAACAACAAGAACAATGAAGCGTTTCTCGACCGCATTTATGTCGTGAAGGTTCCCTACTGCCTGCGCGTTTCGGACGAGATCAAGATTTATGAGAAACTGTTGGTCAACAGCTCGCTTGCGCAGTCGCCGTGCGCGCCGAATACGTTAAAGATGCTAGCGCAGTTCGTGGTATTGT
>CADDZF010000189.1 GCA_902812445.1 Methylococcaceae bacterium
CGCTGCGAGCGATCAGCACGGCCCAGAGGCGGACGAAGCGGCCGGGGTCTCGGTCGTGGCGGATCCGGTTGAGGCAGGCGCGGCGGCCAGATCGGGCGGTGTATCGATCGGCAAGCCGGCATAGGCCGACACCGCGGGCCATAAGGCCGAACGGCTGAAGGTTGAGCAATCGATCTTGACCGCCGGACAGAAGTCAGCAGAAGGCAGAGTAGATCGGTAGCCCGACTGAAATCCCGAACGGTGAATAAGGAAGGCTATCCAGTGAAGATTCGCGGGAGTGCATCTGACCACCCGAGTCGGCCGTCAAATAGTCACGGGATGAACCTGCGGCTGGAGAGCGTGATAGGCCCGCGTCGATTCCAACCTCTGCGTGGCTCGAGCGTATTAGAACGCACGAACCTGCAGCGCGCCCTCAAACAAGTCAGAAGTCACCCAGACTACCTTCGCAGCGATGGGATGAGCGTCGATGCGCTACCGGACTACCTCCGACCCCACTGGGTGGACATTCGTGCGCAACGGGTAGCAGCCCTATCGCCCGCCACCGGTACGGCGCGTGGACATCTCGAAGCCCGATGGACGCAAGCGTTTACTCGGTATCCCCCAGGGTTGGACCGGCTCATCCCGCAGGCTATGGCGCAAGGTATCTCCGCGCAATGGGAACCGCACTTTTACTCCAGGAGCGATGGCTTTCGCCCGGGCCGTTCGGCCCATCAGGCCGGCCGTGCGGCGGTTGCAGGCGGATATCCGCGAAGGCTGCCGGTGAGTGGTGGAGTTCGACTTGGGAAGCGTTCTTCGACCGGGTCAATCACGACCGGCTGGTCGCGCGGCTCAGACGCCACGTGCCCGACCGCGCGTTATTGCGCCTGGTCAACCGCTAGCTTAAGGCCGGGATACACGCAGGAAGCGATACGGAGGCGACGACCCAGGGCGTGCCGCAAGGCTATCGACCAGCTCAAGGCGGAAGGGCGCGGGCTGACCCGGCGTACATGCGGCTATCGTTTAGGGGAGGTCGTGGCAGAGTTGAGAGAAGTCCTACTGGGTAGGAATGCGTACTTCGGCATCCGACGTGCTGAGCCCTCTGCAGTTTAGGGCTGCCGAGTCTGGCAGCGAAGTAGTACTATGTTGCATCGAACCGTCGTCTACGTGGCCCGTATGCCCGGTGGTGTAGGCGGGGCGGGACCGAGAGGCCTCCCCCTATTCTGATTAGGCCGTCTTATTGATGCGGACACACCTAAGGAATGGAGGCATCTATGAACAAGCCGATTCTCAATATTTCTGACGTCGAACTGCAACCCCGTCCTGCCGCTTTCGCTGCCACAGGTTCTGCCGCCGAGCGATTCGATGCGCGTATGGGAATGATCGCCCCGCTCATCGGCGCCCAAAAACTCGGCTACAACCTTACCGCTGTGCCGCCAGGCAAGCGCGCATTTCCATTTCATAACCATCATGTCAACGAAGAAATGTTCTTCGTCATCGAAGGCGAAGGCGAGGTACGCATCGGCGAGGCGGTTTACGCCATTCGACCGGGCGATGTTATCGCCTGCCCGGCAGGTGGGAAAGAGACCGCGCACCAGATTATCAATACGGGCACGATGGAATTGAAGTACCTTGCCGTGAGCACCAAACTGTCGCCTGAAATCGCTGAATATCCTGACTCAGGTAAGTTTGGGGTACTGGCTGAATACCCTCCGGGTCCAGGTGGGCAGCCGCGGGGATTCCGCTTCATTGGACGCGAAAATCTCAACATAAACTATTGGGATGGCGAGTGATGGCCATGCTGCCCAACCAATCATTCCAGCGGATCGTCAAAAGCTACGCTTTTTTCTTTGCACTGAACCCGACCTTAGGCTGAGAAAAAATGAAGGCCGGCAGGAGTGATAGAACGAAGCATCGATGCCGACTGTAAAAATATTCCAGAGCCTTATCGTTTTTTCTTTATATAGCTTCGATTGTAATGAACCCAAGCCTGTTCATCTTCAGCGGCAACATTTTGAAATTCTCGGCGATGGCCAGGGTATCCATTGGCCGGATGTAGACGAGGATATTAGCGTGGAAGGAATGCGGTAGCGCTCCTCGTAGTAGTCGTCGCCTTGGTCGGTGTATTCGTCGCCTTTGGTGAGCGGGGTATAAATCAACCACGTCGGCTTGTGGGCGGAAGCGGTCTGAACCGCCCCGGCTTTCCCGGAGACTCCATTTCGTCTTGACCTCGATCTGCTCAGGCAGTCCGTCGACATTGAAAGACGCTCAAGGAGACGGGGCCCTGCTCCCCCATGCGCTTTGCCGCCAGCGGGAATGCGGGTTAGCCGACCGGCACGTTGGTTCGCGTAAGAAAATCTGTCAGGCTCAAGCCAATCAAGATGGCCAGAAAGACGAAACCCGCGGCCGCGGTGATGCGGATCAAGACGCCGCTATCGCGAAGGTGCATCGAATACATCATGACCAAAGCAGCCATGAACAGTGCGACAGCAAGGTTCAGCAGGCCGTTCAGCCGGCCGAGCGGCAGATAGGCGGTGCCCAAGTTGACCAGCAACAGGCCGAGCAAAGCCAGCCAAACGACAACGTAAAGCATCTGCGGAGCGGAGGGGCCGTCGTTCATGGGCGCCCTGCCAGATAAAGCGCCGGATAGAGGAATATCCACACGACGTCGATCAAGTGCCAGTAAAGACCTGTCACGTCCACCGGCGTATGGTAGCGGGCGCTGAACCTGCCGCGCGCAGCCAGGACAGTGATGACGGCGATGACGCTGATACCGATGATCAAGTGCAAGGCGTGCACGCCGGTGGTTGCGAAGTAGAGGTAAAAGAACAGTTCGACCTGCTCGGCATGAGGTCCTGTGTAAGCGAAGTCCACGCCGGGCACGAGGTGCTCCGTGTAGTCGATATAATACTCGCCGGCCTTGAGGGCGAGAAAGATCAGCCCCAATGCCATCGTCGCCAGTAGCCAGCCGCGCGTCGCCTTCACGCTATCACGCGCGGCGGCGTCCGCGGCCAGCGCCATCGTCAGGCTGCTGGTCAGCAAAACCGCGGTGTTGATGCTGCCGAGCGTGATACTGGTCAGGCGGCTCGCCGCGGCAAACGCTTCCGGGTACTGAATGCGGGCGATAGTGTAGCCGGTGAACAGGACCCCGAAGAACAGGATCTCGGTCGCCAGAAATACCCACATGCCGAGATGGGATGCCCAGCGCTGCTGGCTGGCATCATCGAACTGGAAGGCGACCGCTGCTGCATCACCTTTCATTTTCCACCTCTGGCGCCGAATAGGCGTAGGGCTCTTGCGTTACTGTGGGCGTGACGGCAAAGTTATGCGCAGGCGGCGGCGAGGCAGTCTGCCACTCGAGGCCGGTGGCGTTCCATGGATTAGGCGGCGCCACGGCGCCGTAGCGCAAGGACCAGAATAAGTACAATAGCGGCAGCAAGTAACCGACCGCGAGTAGCGATGCCCCGCCCGAAGAGAGGACGTTCAGCACCTGGAACTCAGGCGCATATTCGTGGTAGCGGCGCGGCATGCCGAGATAGCCGAGGATGAATTGGGGAAAGAACGTCAGGTTGAAGCCGAAAAAAATCACGATCGCCGCGAACCGCGCCCAGGCTTCCGAGTACATGCGGCCGGTGATTTTCGGCCACCAGAAATGGATGCCGCCGAAATATGCCATCACCGAGCCGCCGACCATGATGTAGTGAAAGTGGGCGATGATGAAATACGTATCGGTGACGTGCACGTCGACGGCCAGCGAGGCCAGAAACAGTCCGGTGAGGCCGCCGATCATGAACAGCCCAACGAAACCCAGCGCGTACAGCATGGGCGCATGGAAGGAAATGCTGCCTTTGTACAGCGTCGCCGTCCAGTTGAATACCTTGATCGCGGAAGGGATTGCCACCAGAAAGCTCAATAGCGAAAACACGATGCCGGCGTAAACCGACTGGCCGCTGACAAACATATGGTGTCCCCAGACCAGAAAGCCGATGCTCGCGATGCCAAGGATCGCATAGGCCATGAAGCGATAACCAAAGATGGTCTTGCGCGAGAAACAGGTGATGATCTCGCTCGCCACCCCCATGGCGGGGAGCACCATGATGTAGACGGCCGGGTGCGAATAGAACCAGAACACGTGCTGGAACAGCACCGGATCGCCGCCCAAGGTCGGGTCAAAGACACCCACGCCGAACAGGCGCTCGAGCGCGACCAATACCAGCGTCATCGCCAGCACCGGAGTCGCCAGTACCATAACCAGGCTGGTCGCATAGATGGCCCAGATGAATAGCGGCAAGCGGAACCAGCCCATGCCGGGCGCGCGCATCGCGTGCACGGTAACGATGAAATTGAGACCGGTCAGGATAGAGGAAAATCCGGCGATGAAAATGCCAGTCGCGGCCGTGATGACATAACTGTTGGAAAACATCGTCGAGAACGGCGTATAAAACGTCCAGCCGGTATCGACGCCGCCAGCGATCAGCGCCGCGATGGTGAACAGTCCGCCCAGGATATAGATGTACCAGCTCAACAG
>CADDZF010000190.1 GCA_902812445.1 Methylococcaceae bacterium
TACTGGTGGTACGGAATTAATCCTTTCGTTAAGGAAAATCTATCGGGGAGGAGGTGAACTCAATGGCAGGTGCAACAATGAACAAGCAAGACATCATCGAGACGATGGCCAATCGCGCCAAGATCTCGAAGAAGGCGGCTACCACGGCGCTGGAAGCGCTGACCGACTCCGTCACCAAGACGCTGCAATCGAACGGCAAGGTTTCGATCAGCGGTTTCGGAGCCTGGTTCCCGAACAAACGAGCCGCCCGAATGGGCGTCAATCCGCAGAATACCAACCAGCGGATCCAGATTCCCGAAACAGTCGTGGCTAAATTCATCCCGGGCAAGCGGCTGAAAGAAGCGATCCGCCGGCGGTAGCCCATGAATACCACCTATTGATCCCCTCCGGACCTGCGGGGCCGGAGGGGGTTTATTTGTTTAGAATTAGTACATCGGGGCGTAGCGAAGCCTGGTATCGCGCCTGCTTTGGGAGCAGGAGATCGTCAGTTCGAATCTGGCCGCCCCGACATGACAAAGGTAGGAGATCCCGGAATTTCGGTCACGGCCCGCCGGCCGGCCGGATTCAAGCCGCAGTTCGAGGCGGTCGGGATTTTCTTGGAAGCCGGAGATAAGATCCTGATCGTCCATCGGCAAACCGATCGGCCGCACCCGAACCTCTGGGGCGTGCCGGGTGGCGGCATCGAGCCCGGCGAATCCAAAGCCGACGCGGCGGTCCGGGAGCTGGCAGAAGAGACCGGGATTTCGCTGACCCCGCAGTTCCTCTTCTCCCACTATGTGACCTTCCCCGGTGAGCGGTTCGTGTTTCACTACTTCGCCGCCACCCTGACGGAACCGCAGGTGACCACCCGCAATCCGGCCGAGCACCAGGATCATCGCTGGGTCACCTTATCCGAAGCCCTGGAACTGCCGTTGATCGGTGGACTCGACGCGGGGCTTCGCCAGCGTTATCCGCACCTGGCGATTTGATAAACTGGTCACGTCGCGGGTGTACTTTGTACTCCCGCGTCGTTACTCGGAAATGCTAGAGTGAACTCTGCGCTTCTCTCGTTCCTCGCGGGTGTCGTATAAGGGCTATTACTCCAGCCTTCCAAGCTGGCGATACGGGTTCGATTCCCGTCACCCGCTCAAACAACGCATAATAGAGCCGTGCCGAAACCAAAACCGATCATCGGGATCACGATGGGGCAGACCGAAGTGCCGGGCAGCAGCGGCGACCCGGTCAGCATCGCCAGCCTGCCGCTGATATTCATCGACCTGGTGGCCCGCGAGGGGGCCGTGCCACTGGCGATTCCGAACAACCCGCAGGGCCTCGCCCAGCTGGTGCCGATCATCTCGGGGCTTTTGATCATCGGTGGCGATGACCTCGACCCCTCGCTCTACACCAAGGAACAGCGGCATCCGGCCACCCAACGCAATTTCCCCTCACGCGACGCGACCGAACTGAAAATCGTCCGGGCGGCCTTGCGCCGCGGCGTGCCGGTGCTGGGGATTTGTCGCGGCAATCAGGTCCTTAACGTGGCCCAGGGCGGCAGCCTGCACCAGCATCTGCTGGATGGGATTACCGACCGGCAACATAGCCAGTTCGGCAGTAAGAACCCCAAGCGGATCGTCTGGCACGACGTTGCATTGGTTCCCGGCAGCCAGGCTGCCAAGATCGTCGGGTCACGCAAGCTCCGGGTGAACAGCGACCATCACCAGGGTATCGACAAGGTCGGCCGCAAGCTGAAAGTCACCGCCACCTCTTCCGACGGGGTGGTCGAGGCGATCGAGGGGACCGATTGGCCGTTCGTGATGGGCCTCCAATGGCACCCGGAACGGATTGCCGCGACGCACCCCGTGCACGGCAAATTCTTTCGTGCGTTCGTGCGGGCGAGCCGGATCTAGCGGGCCAGCGGGCTGGCCGTCGGCGTGGGAGACGCACTCGGCGCTTCCGGCCCGGCCGCGTACGAGGAGACCGAGGCGACCAGGGCCAGCGCCAGCGCGCCGGCGACCACGGCCTGATAGGCGCGGACTAAGTATCCTGACTTCATAGCTGCTCCAAGATGAATTCGAGGTTAGCGGACTTGTTCTGTTCGACCTTGATGATCTGGTGCTGCTGGCTCTGGCTGCTGATCTTGAAGCCGGCCGGCGGTACCACGCTGATCTGGTACATACCACGCACGCAGTGGAAGAAGTACGCCCGGCCGTAGTCATCGCCCGGTTTGGCCGAGGTCTGCAGCGGGTAGAGGCGGTCGCCGTCACGGGTAGTCGACTGGTACTCTTGCTTGTTCTGGTTGGTGCACTTGGCCTTGCCGCCGCCGAGCGGCTGTGCCTCGATGGTGACGTCGGCTTTCTTGACGTCCTTGGCATCCCCGCCGTTCTTCTTGTCGACGAAGACGGTCGCCTCGACGTTATGGATCGGGGCGCCGGACTCGTCATTGGCGGCCAGGGCGCCCCAGGAGGTCATCAGGGCAATGGCGGCGAAGGCGGCAATCAGGCCTTTAATTTCGGGTTTCATGTTGGTTTACCAAAATTAGGCTACATTAACATGTTTTTTGCGATTTGTCAACGCTACTGGCCGCTTGGTTGACGCCTTTTTTGATTGACTTTTACGCCTGGGCGTGCTACTATCCTTTAATTTCGCTCACAAGGGCGAACAAAAGCAAAACGCATGATCGCCCAGGTTTTCCAAGAAGTTTTCGACACGTCATACGACATCACCTTTCGCGACCGACTGCCGCGGTTGGCCGGCTGCCAAGTCAGCGGTTGGCTGGACCCGGTCAACGATCGCATCCTGATCCGTCGCGGCCTCAGCCTCGAGGAGCGCAGTATCACGCTGCTGCACGAGCTGGTGCACCAGTGCTATCCTGACTGGAGTGAAGAGGACGTTGAGTCCTGTGCCGTTTATATCTATGACCGCCTCGCCGAAGAAGACAAAGCGATCCTCGGGTTCCTCGCCACCGACCCGGCCGAAACCGCCATCGCGGCGTAATTTCTTCGACGAGCCCCTCAGTCTGGTCCTCCTCCTGCTGCTTGATGCGGCGCTCTTTGCCCTCGGCTTCTACTTCCTGCAGGAGGGCCGGTCCCAACAGGCGAATCCACAGGCCCACTTCTTCGTCGATTTTCCGACGCAGCTGCTGCCGCTGGCATACTTCGCCGTCCTGATCCTGATTCCGAACCTGGCCGTCACCTTCTTTACGATCCTGCGCGGCCTCCGATATCGGCGCTGGCCATGGGTGACGACGCTAATCGCCGCGATTTGCCTGGCGGTGATCGCGATCGACCTCGGCTGGGACGGCGTCCTCACGGTGATCGACCCCAACAGATAGACGACGGTAGTATGTGTGTATTGCCCCGGTAGCTCAACGGATAGAGCAGGAGACTTCTAAGCTCAAGGCTGTAGGTTCGAATCCTACCCGGGGCACCAGGATTGCCCATATAATGGTCGTTGCACCTTTTATTCGACGTGGTGGCTATAGCTCAACTGGTTAGAGCGCTGGTTTGTGGTACCAGAGGTTGTGGGTTCGAGCCCCATTAGCCACCCAAGGTAAACTATCGTCATGAGTAAGCTGATCGTCGATATCTCCGTGTCGCTGGATGGGTGCGTGGCGGGCTCTGATCCATCCATGAAAAATCCGCTCGGTATCGGTGGTGAGGAACTGCATACCTGGGCCGTCGGTACGCAAACGTTTCAGCGTGAACATGGCCGTAAGGGCGGGGAAACCGGACTCGACGACGACGTAATGGCGGAGATGTTTACCGGCGCGGGGGCGGCAATCATGGGCCGGAAGATGTTCAGCGGTGGCGAAGGGCCGTGGGAGCAGGATTCCAACGCCAACGGGTGGTGGGGTGAACACCCGCCGTTCGGTCATCCGGTGTTCGTGCTGACGCACCACGCGCGGCCGCTGCTCGAGCTCGGCGAAACGACGTTCACTTTCGTCACCGACGGCATCGAGAGTGCCCTCACCCAAGCCCGCGCCGCCGCCGGCAAAGGGAACGTGATGATCGGCGGTGGGGCCGAAGCCGTCCAGCAGTATCTCGCGGCCGGCGAGGTCGACGAGCTGCGCTTGCACCTCGTGCCGGTAATGCTCGGGGCCGGTACGCGACTCTTCGAAAACCATGTCGGCGAGGTCCCGGAGCGTTGGCAGAAAGTTTCGACGCTCGAATCACCGACCGGAACCGTGCATCTTAAATACGTCAGGGAGGCTAAGTAATGGCGAAGATCGTAGTTACGGAATTCATTTCGTTGGATGGGGTGATCGAGGATCCGGGTGGCTCGGAGAATTTCGAATACGGCGGCTGGAGTTTTAAGTTCGAGCGGGGCGACGATGGCGAAAAGTTCAAGCTGGACGAGACCGAGAACAGTGATGCGCTGCTACTCGGCCGGGTGACCTACGAGGGTTTTGCCGAGGCGTGGCCATTCCGGGAGGGGCCGTTCGCCGATAAGTTCAACCAGATGCCGAAGTTCGTCGTCTCGAACAGCCTAAAGG
>CADDZF010000191.1 GCA_902812445.1 Methylococcaceae bacterium
CGCCCACCGGTTTTTGCAGGTGTAGGCGTAAGGGATTTTCAGGCGTTCGCGTTAACCGATGCTCCTCAGGCCATCGCCCACCGGTGCGGTGACAGAGCGCCAGGCGGGCAAGGCGGCGGCGGTGAGCCCGACGATCAGCGCCGCGGCCAGCGCCATCCAAGGGGTGTCGTCGGCGACATTGAAGACCGGAAACAGCTTGCTCATTTGCGCCCCGAACATGCGCGCCGCTGGGTAAGTCAGCAGGATGCCGGCGATGCCACCCGCCATGGAAATGAACAGCGATTCGCCGAAAATCAATGCCAGGATATAACGCGGGCCGAAGCCCAGGGCTTTCAGGGTGGCGTATTCGCGCGTCCGCTCGCGTACCGTCATCGCCATGGTATTGGCCATGACGGCCATGATGATTACGATGACGACGAAGGAAACGATCTGGATCGCCACCACGATGGCTTCAGTCATCGAGACGAAGCCTAATTGAAAAGCGCGTTCGGTTTCGGTGAGGGTTTCCGCCAGCGAGTTTTTGAATTGTCGGTCGATGCGGGCAGAAATCTCCGCTGCCTGATCGGCCCGATCGATGCCGATGAGATAGATGCCGACGTGCTCGGCTTTGTCGGAACCCTGCTTTTTCAAGGTCTCGTTCAAATAATTCCAGTGGAAAAAAAAATTGCTCTCGTCCGTTTTCTTCTCCGCACCTTCGTAGATGCCGCGCAGCACGAAGCTCCAGTCGCCCGGATAGATGGTGCCGCGCAGCGGAATGACATCACCGATCTTCCAGCCATATTCGTTCGCCAGCTTGCGTCCAGCGATGGCACCTTTGCGGTCATGCGCGAAGGCTGATCTCTCTTCCGGGGACAGCACAAATTCGGGATAAAGACGAAAATAAGTATTCGGCTCGATGGCGAAATTCGGGAAGAAGTTTTTCTCGCTGATGTAGACGCCGCCGAACCAGTTGGCGTAGCTGACCAAGCTGATGCCTTCCACCTGGCGAATACGGCCCAGATAGCTGATCGGCAAGGGCATCACCAGCGAGATGGCGTTACGCGTCACTAGCCGCTTGGCGGAGGTGGCGTCGGCGCCCGCATACCAGGCGCTCACCACGGTCCGCAGCAGCGCAAACGCCATGATAGCGACGACAATGCCGACCACCGTCAGACCGCTGCGCAATTTCTGGCGCAGGACGTTGCGAAAAATCACTTTAAGGAAGAAGAACATACTCGGTTTGTAAGCTATTTTCAGCAGATCTAGCTTCCCCTCGGAGCCTGAGACGGCAGAACTCCACTGGGCGAATGTCAAGCTTTCTTAACATAAACCCGGCATAGTCGTACAGCCCGTCCACGATCCGGAGAACCGCGATGAAAACAATCGAACTGCTGATGTGGCTCACGATGTGCCTGATCGCCACCAGTTTATCCTCCTCAGCCGGCTCGCTCGATGGCCGCCACGGACAGCACGAGGATTGGCATCCCAAAAAATTCTCCTTTGCACTGATCGGCGATTTGCCTTACGACGCCAGACAGGAAGGATTGTTCCCCAACCTCCTGGACGACATCAACGACGACCGCGAGGTCGCCTTCACGATCCATGACGGCGATTTCAAAAGCGGCTCCAGCCTGTGCGATGACGCCACCTTCCTCGAGCGGCGCGAGCTTTTCGACCGTTTCGAGCAGCCGTTCATTTTTATCTTCGGGGACAACGAGTGGACCGATTGCCACCGTCCCAAGGCCGGCGCCTACGATCCTTTTGAACGCCTGGCCAAGCTGCGCGTAATCTTCGCGCCTTACCCCGATAAGAACAGTCTGGGCCGCCGCCGCCTCGAACTCGAGAGGCAAAGCGCGGCTTTCCCGGAGAACGTACGCTGGATCAAGGGCGGCGTCGTGTTCGCCGGACTGCATGTCGTCGGCAGCAACAACGGACTGACCACGGCCGGCCAATATCTCGATCGGGCCAAGGCCGAATATGCGGCGCGCAACGCCGCCAACCTGGAATGGCTGGCATCCACTTTTCGCCTGGCGGAGGAGGAAGACGCCATCGGTCTGCTGTTGATCATTCAGGCCAACCCCTGGGACTTGATTCCCCCGGCCGAGCTGACGGGCTTCCAGGACTTTCTGGCCGCGCTCGAGCAGGCAACGCGGCGTTTCGGCAAACCGGTCGTCCTGGTGCACGGAGATAGCCATTACTTTCGCATCGACAAGCCCTTGCCAACCCCGCCCTTCGACCCGGCGGCGGCGTTTCCGCCCCTGCCTTGGGAATCCGACGAGCCAAGGCTCGAAAATTTCACCCGCGTGGAAACCTTCGGCAATCCGAACGTCCACTGGCTCAAAGCAACGGTCGAGGCGAGCGATCGCAACGTGTTCAGCTTCCAGCCCGTGATCGTCGAGAAAAACAAAGCCAGCCACATCGCGCCTTGATCTCGGCAAAGCCGTCGGCCGAGGGTAGCCAGCGCGCAGCATCAATGACCGCCGGTGCAGATTTGTCGCCATGAGGACGAGCGGGCGTAGGCGTTATTAACCCGGCCCTTAAATAGGCCGGGTTAATAAAGGGTCAGGGAGCCAAAAGCGCGGCGCCGAGCCGCGTGAGCCAAGGCTGGGTGTGTACCGGCCTTGGCGATGGCCCGAACTACCAGGGGGGTATTTTCGGGCAGGAATAATAAGTGGGCCTGAAGCGCCCAGAGCTGACGGAACGACGGCGAGCCAGTGCATTCCCCGGTGCACTGGCTTTTTTATTGCCCGACTTTTATGATGGGGTACTGGCGGAGTGAGTCATGGCGCTGTTTCTCCCGGCGTAACGTCGATTCGCTTTCATCTACCGAGGCGTGCGCCGAAACCAGCCGAAACCATAAGCGGCCTGACTTTCACCCTTCATAAATGGCGTTGATTATCGATGGGCCCTGGCGTCCTCGCCGGGCGAGAGGTCAGCAGGAGACTGTCATGCCGCGTTGGTACGAAGACAATTCACTTTCCATCGGGCGCACCCCGCTGGTACGGCTCAACCGCATCACCGACGGAGCGCAGGCTACGGTGCTGGCCAAGATTGAGGCCCGCAACCCGTCCTATTCCGTCAAATGCCGCATCGGCGCCGCCATGGTCTGGGACGCCGAGCGCCGGGGACTTCTGGGCTCCGGCAGGGAGCTGGTGGAACCGACCAGCGGGAATACAGGCATTGCGCTCGCCTTCGTGGCGGCGGCACGCGGCACGCCGTTGACTCTCACCATGCCCGAAACCATGAGCCTTGAGCGCCGCAAACTGCTGGTTGCTTACGGCGCCAAGTTGGTTCTCACCGAAGGGGCCCGGGGCATGAGCGGCGCGGTGGCCAAAGCCGAAGAAATCGCCGCTTCCAATCCCGAAAGATATGTTTTGCTGCAGCAGTTCAAGAACCCGGCGAACCCTGCGATTCATGAGGAGACGACGGGGCCTGAAATCTGGGAAGACAGCGAAGGTGCCATCGACATCCTCGTATCCGGCGTAGGCACCGGCGGCACTATCTCCGGCGTGTCCCGTCATATCAAGTTCACGCGGGGAAAGCCGATCATCTCGGTCGCCGTCGAGCCGGCCGCGAGCCCGGTGCTCACGCAGCAGCGGGCGGGCGAGCCGTTGCGGCCGGCGCCGCACAAAATCCAGGGTATCGGCGCGGGCTTTATTCCGGAGGTGCTCGACCTGTCGTTGGTGGACGAAATCGAACAAGTCACCAACGAGGAGTCGATCCACTATGCGCAGCGCCTCGCGCGCGAGGAAGGCATACTCTCGGGCATCTCCTGCGGCGCCGCCGTTGCGGTGGCGGTACGCATCGCCAAACGCCCCGAAAACGAAGGTAAGACGATTGTCGTCGTGTTGCCCGACTCAGGCGAGCGATACCTGAGCTCGGTTCTCTTCGAAAACGTATTCGACGCCACGGGGCTGGTGGTATGAATGCTCAATACAAAAAGCCTGGCAGAAAACCCAAAAGAGCGACTGCACAGTCCGCCCTCGGGTGACGTCGCTCGCCGTCCTGTAAAGCGCAGGCCGGCCTCCTCAGCGGCCGCTCCGCCGCGGCTTTGCCGAAACCCTTATAGCAGCGTGTCGGCGACGATGAATTTGCGCCGGGCGGTGCCGAAATAGCGGCCTTGAAGCCGTCCACCAGCAAGGCGAGTCAAGGTCGCCCGATCATCGCCCAAGCGGTCTCTTAGCTGATCCTCCATCCAGCATCCTTGCATGCGTCCCCCAACGCAAAGGCGGGTGGACAGGGAAGCGGGTGTTGGCAGAAGGGAGGCGCGGTCGGACATTAAAAAACCCTGCCTGAGCGAAGGGCCCAGGCAGGGTTGGTCAAGCCACCCTGGCGCGCGGTGCGGCGGTGCGCACCGCGGCAGGTTTTACATGAAGGACGGAATCAACGGGGCATCCACCTGCACGCGCTGACGGTTGCCGTCGCTGTCAAAG
>CADDZF010000192.1 GCA_902812445.1 Methylococcaceae bacterium
GCAATGCGGCGGGGATTTACGCTTGCCAGGAGTTTCCAGCGAGGTGATGTAATGGCCCATCTGGCAATTATCGGCGGCACCGGCCTGAGCACGCTCGCCCGCTTCAAGATCAGCCGGCGCGTAAAAATCTATACGCCTTTCGGCGAGCCTTCGGCGGAATTGGTGCTCGGCGATCTAGAAGGCGCCGAAATGGCATTTCTGGCCCGCCATGGCAGTAGGCACACGATTGCGCCGCACCAGATCAACTATCGGGCGAACATCTGGGCGCTCAAGGAGCTGGGAGTGCGAAGCATCGTGGCGGTGGCTGCGGTCGGCGGCATTGGTCGCGACATGGCACCGGCGAAAATCGTCATTCCCGAGCAACTGATCGATTATACCCACGGCCGCAAGGACACTTTTTTCGAGGATGGCCTCGAGCGGGTTACCCATATCGATTTCACGTGGCCATACACGCCGGCATTACGTGAAAAACTGCTGGCGGCGGCGATACAGGCAGGACTCCACGTCCATGATGGCGGCGTGTACGGCTGCACTCAGGGCCCGCGGCTGGAGACTGCGGCGGAGATCAGCCGAATGGAGCGGGACGGCTGCCACCTGGTCGGCATGACTGCAATGCCGGAGGCGGCGCTGGCACGCGAGCTGGAGATGGATTATGCCTGTTGCGCGGTCGTCGCCAATTGGGCGGCGGGCAAAACCAACGAGGCCATCTCGATGGCGGAAATCGAGGCCACTCTCGCGAGCGGAATGCAGGAGGTTTCCCTGCTCTTGCAGTGCCTGAGCATCTAGTCGGCAAACCTGGCCGCCTGGCCTGCCTTCTTCTCCTTATTAGTCCGGCCCGAAAATAGCCTCCTGGTATTTCGGGCCATCGCCAAGGCCGGTACACGCCCAGCCTTGGCTCACACGGCTTGGCGCCGCGCTTTCGGCTCCCTGACCCGGATTAACCCGGCCTATTTAGGGGCCGGGTTAATTAATACAAGGAAATATTCCACAGCTTTCCCTCACCATGGCTCGCTAATCCGGCTTCACGCTGAGCGTTATCGTTCTCCTACATCCCTCACCGCAACCCCGTAGGAGTTCGCTATGCCCGCTGTCTCTACCCTGTTTTTCATGGGCGCACTGTTTGTGATTTCCGCCGCCCTTTATGCCCTGCTCCCGGAAGAGGGCGAGGCGATCCATCCGCGAACCAGCGGGCCGAGCTCACACGCTACGCCGGAACGGCGGCTATCGTCCCAAGCCTTGCCGTATCGTGAGCGTGAACCAAGACGCATTTTATGGGCGGCCGAGCATGCCAAGCTGCAACCGAGCGATCGCGTCGATACCTTTCTCCGTAGCATCGAAGTGGTCTATCGTCTGATCAACGAGCGACTGCCCGACTATGCGGATAAAATCAGCGCGGTCGGCTACGACGAGCGAATTACGGGTGTCAGGACGCAGAGCATCGACAAGCACTCCTTGTTGGTCATGGTCGGCAAGGATTTTATCGCAGGCACGAACGCCGCGAGCCTCAAACAGCGCGCGGACGAAATCGAGCACGCCGTGCTATCTCGCGAACGCTGACAAGCGTGCTGTGAGGTTAATCTTGACGAGCCGCATGGGTCTCCAGCCATTCACGCCAGACGGCCAGCGTCACGGCGAGTATGACAGGGCCCACGAATAGCCCGATCAGACCGAAACTGGCGAGCCCTCCGAGCACGCCGAACAGCACGATGAGGAAGGGAATCCGGGTCGTGCTGCTGATGACGAGAGGGCGTATCAGGTTGTCGATCCAACTGACCACCAAGCTGCCCCACAATAGAAGCTCTATGCCCGCCCACTTTTCTCCGTGCAGCAGGAGCCACAACGATGCGCTGACCCACACCAGCGGCGTCCCGAACGGGATCAGCGAGAAAAACGCGGTGCAAGCGCCCAGCAGTACGGGCGATTTAATGCCCACGAACCAATAGCCGATGCCAGCCAGAAGCCCCTGGGCAATCGCCGTCAGCACCAAACCGTAAACCACCGCCTTGATGGTGGTGCCCGCGGTCGTCATGTAAGCGTTTAGGCGCTCGCCGATGAACAGCCGCAGGACGTGTCTGACTTCGCTGATGACTTGGTAGCCATCGCGGTACAAAAAAAAGACCGTCAACACCGTAAAGGCCAGTTTGATCGCGTTGTAACCGACATCGCCCAGCATCTTCACCAGTTCGCCGGAAAACCCTTGCAGCCAGGGCGTAATGCGCGCCCGTAGCAAATCCGGTCGCTCGACGAACTGATTCAACAAGCGTTGCATGTCCTGTCCGAAATACGGAATCCGCGAAACGAAATCAGGCACGGTCGGCTTCTGCGCAAGCGTTTCGATCACGCCGCGGTAAAATTCGACCGCCTCGGCTTCCAGGGACACAATAATTCCGATGAAGGGGATCACCAGAGCCGCCAATAACAGCAGCGTCATCAGCAGGGCGCTGGCCGTATCGTGACCGTTCAGCAAGCGCTGCAACCGTAGATAGAGTGGCCAGCTGATATACGCCAGAATAATGGCCCAGGTGACGGGAACCAGGAAGTTCCTGACGACCAGGTACGTCAGCGTGAGCAGCCCGGTCAGGAACAGGCCCAAAATGACCGATTTTGCGATTTTGCCGTTGATGCGCTTGTACTGTGTCGGCGGAGTGAATTCGAGCGGATCGTTCATCTTGCTACGCGCACCGGACCCTGTGGGCCTTGGCAGGCATGTCAACAAAAAGCCCGGTCTGAACCGGGCTTCAATGGCTTGGATCGCTGGATTTATCGCGCGTTAATCTTCGCTTCCCCATATGCCCAGCAGTTGCAGCAAGCTGGTAAACAGGTTGAACAGCGAAACGTACAGCGTGACCGTCGCCAGAATATAGTTCGTTTCGCCGCCGTGGATGATTTCGCTGGTCTCGTACAAGATCATGCCGGCCATGAGCAGGATAAACATCACCGACACGGCAATTTGCAGCCCCGGCATAGGTACGAAGAGTGCGACGAGCCCGGCCAGAAAGGCGACCAGGATGCCCGCGAACAACATGCCGCCCATGAAACTAAAGTCCTTCCGTGTGGTCAGTGCATAGCCGGACAACCCCAGGAAGATGACGCCGGTACCGCCTAGCGCCGTCATCACCAGCTGTCCACCATTGCCCACGCTGTGTACATAACTATTGAGGATAGGGCCCAGTGTCATGCCCATGAAGCCGGTCAGGGCGAAAACGAAAACCAGTCCGAGCGCACTGTTGCGAAACTTGCTGGTCAAAAATAGCAATCCGAAGTAACCGACCAACGTCACCAGAACGCCGGGATAAGGCAGATTCAGGAACATCGAGAGGCCCGCCGTGAAGGCGCTGAACAATAATGTCAGCGACAACAGGGCATAGGTGTTCTTTAATACCCTGTTGGTTTCGAACGCGCCCGCTACCGAGCGTTTCAATACCGGGTTCACTTGATTCATAATAATCTCCAACCTTTGGTTTCTAGACAGACGCAATTTTGACCTCCGAATGGTACAGCAGTTTCCTTGGAGATGTAAGCAGCTCTCCGCGAGCCGCCGCCCCGGGACAGTCTGTAAACCGAGATCGAAGCCGCTTCGTAGTCAATCATGGACTGCGTCTTCGTATCCGACAGTCGGCGGCAAACAGGCTTGGACCGCACGAAAGAGCGCTCTCACGCAATCGCTCACGAGAACAAGATCCAATGCAACAGTTTTCAGCTCGGGACGGCGGTTTGCCGGCCGGAAATCGGCGTTCGTCGAACGCTCAGGCGATAATCGTCGAAGCGGAGGGCCTGTCCAAATACTATGGCGAACACTGCGCGGTCGATCATATCTCGTTCTCCATCCACGCGGGCGAAGTCTGCGGCATTCTGGGACCCAACGGAGCGGGCAAGACGACGACCTTGCGCATGCTGGTGGGCAACGCGCCGCTGAGTTCTGGCCGGCTGAACGTTCTGGGTTACCGGATTCCGACCGAAGCGCGGGCGATGCGCGCGCGGATCGGCATCGTGCCGCAGCAAGACAATCTCGATCCTGATTTCACGGTCGTCGAAAACCTCATCATCTACGGGCGCTATTTCGGTCTCACCAAAGCCGATGTCAAACGGCGCATTCCCCACCTCCTGGCGCTCGCTGCCTTGCAGGATAAGGCGCATCAACGCATCAATCAGCTGTCCGGGGGCATGAAACGACGTCTGTCCATCGCACGGGCGCTGGTCAACGGACCGCAACTACTGATTCTCGACGAGCCGACGACGGGCCTCGACCCGCAGATTCGTCAGAACCTCTGGCAACTGATGCGGCAGTTGCAGCAAGCAGGTCTAACGATCGTCTTGACCACTCACTACATGGA
>CADDZF010000193.1 GCA_902812445.1 Methylococcaceae bacterium
GCTGAGATAAGGGGCAACAAACGCCCACTCGTCGTCAGACACATCGCTCGGATACGGTTTTCGGGAAGTCGGAGTAGTCATGCCTACTCCTGACTCCTGCCTCAGAAAAAGTTCACAACAGCCTCTACGTTTTCACGTAAGGCTTTATTTGTTGGTGGGCCCTCAAGGACTTGAACCTTGGACCAAGGGATTATGAGTCCCCTGCTCTAACCAACTGAGCTAAGGGCCCGTATTTACCCGTATTTAATCAATATCGAGAAAGCTGCGCAGCTGCTCAGATCGCGATGGATGACGGAGCTTACGTAGAGCCTTTGCCTCGATTTGTCGAATGCGCTCGCGAGTGACATCAAACTGCTTGCCGACCTCTTCTAAGGTATGGTCGGTATTCATATCGATGCCGAAACGCATACGGAGCACTTTCGCTTCGCGGGCGGTCAGGCCGGCTAATACTTGCTGAGTGGTCTCGCGGAGGCTCGCCACCGTGGCGTGCTCAACAGGCGACATCACTCGGGAATCCTCGATGAAATCCCCCAAGTGCGAGTCCTCATCGTCGCCGATGGGCGTTTCCATGGAAATCGGCTCTTTCGCAATTTTCAATACCTTGCGCACCTTATCTTCCGGCATGTCCATGCGAACCGCTAGCTCATCCGGAGTGGGTTCCCGTCCCATTTCCTGCAACATCTGACGCGAAATTCGGTTCAGTTTGTTGATCGTTTCGATCATATGTACCGGAATGCGGATAGTGCGCGCCTGGTCAGCGATAGAACGGGTGATGGCCTGCCGAATCCACCAAGTCGCATAGGTGGAAAACTTGTAACCGCGTCGATATTCAAATTTATCGACGGCCTTCATTAAGCCAATATTACCCTCTTGAATAAGATCCAGGAACTGCAAGCCCCGATTGGTATATTTTTTAGCAATGGAGATCACCAGTCTTAAGTTGGCCTCGATCATCTCCTTTTTGGCCAAGCGAGCCTGATTTTCTCCGATGGAGACCCGCCGATTGATGTCCTTGATATCACGGATCGAAAGCTGGTTCTCTTTCTCGATCTGAGCAAGCCTATTCTGAGCCCGTTTGATTTCTTCGGCATACCCTGACAAGGCCTCGGCATAAGGCTGGCTTGGCTCCAGCCAGGACTGTAACCAATCAAGATTGGACTCATTGCCAAGATAAGAGCCTAAGAATTCCGCTCGAGGCACTCGGGCCTTACTTACCATGAGATCCTGAATAATCTTCTCTTGCTCTCGGATCTTTTCAACTTCTCCATGCAAGACGTCCGTCAAACTCTTGAAAAATGGCGGAGTCTTCTTGAATTCCATGAAACTTTCGGCCAAGGCATCATAAGCTTTCTGAGTTCGCTCGTGATGGTAGCCATGTTTTTGTTGGGCGTTGAGCGCCGTTTTATAACGCTTCGCGAAGATCTGCAGTTTTTCCTTGACGATGGCCGGATCCGGGCCGCTCTCGGCCTCGTCAAGAATCTCGGTCTCGACCTCGTCATCGCTCACTACTTCTTCCGAGCTGGCTGGATCGAAGAAATCAGAAATTAGGTCAGATAAGCGCGCCTCGCCTTTCTCAACCGTCTCAAAGGCCGTCAGAAAATGATCCATGGCCTTGGGAAAGCGGACCAGTTCGTTGGCCGCCTGATTAATACCTTCCTCGATGCGCTTGGCGATGCTAAGCTCTCCTTCCCGAGTCAGCAGTTCTACGGTACCCATTTCGCGCATGTACATGCGCACTGGATCCGTGGTTCGCCCCAGTTCCGTATCGACGGACGAAGCCAAGGCAGCTGCAACCTCCGCCGCCTCCTCCTCGTCGTCCTCGGTGACTACCGTGGGCTCCGAGATTAAGTCAGTGTCAGGTACGTCTTCATGGACCTCGATGCCCATGTCGTTGATCATACAGATGATATCTTCCATCTGTTCGGGATCGACAATATCGCCCGGCAAGTGGTCGTTGACCTCAGAGTAGGTGAGATAACCCTGCATCTTGCCCTTAGCAATAAGTTCTTTAAGTTGAGATTGCTGCTGTTCCAAGTTCATCAACTAATCCGTGACGTAGCCGCGAACGCGGCAGTATATTTCAAATTGGCCCAAAGAAAAAACGTATCACTGCAATTCAGTGGAGCATGAGCATCCGCATCTCTTTCCGCTCCTCGGCGCTAAGCTCCGCCATAGGTTTTTGTAGCAATTCATCCAAGCGTTCCTTTCGGATCTGTTTCTCCAAGCGGGACAAGGCGTCTGTAAACACAATTGGTATACGGTCTGGTACAATATCGGTTGGCCATGCGATCAACCTTTTAACCCAATGTTCTTCCGGCGTTTCCCTAAACAATTCAAGTATCCCACCTGTGGTCAGATTCGGCTGTGCTTCTAAAGAAGTGAAAAGTTTGGCAACGAGGGATCCTACTTTTTTCTGCTTGATTAAGCATTTTCGGATTTCCGGAGTGACCCGGTTCATTAAGTCAGGGTTTTGGAGTAAAAGAATCAAAATGGTGCGCAATAATGACGGCTTCGGATTTCGGGTCAAAGAGCCGCGCCCCTGTGGACGCTTAGCCGATTTGTTAAGTCTTTCGACCGGATCAAAATCGGTCAGTTCGTTGAGGCGCCGCTCGACCATTTCCCGGAAAGTGCCTTTCGGAATTTTTCCAATCAAAGGCTTGGCATGATCCCGCAGGGTAGTCCGTTGCTCTAGGGTGACCAAGGCGGGTAGTCCTAACCGAACTCTAAGATGCTCGAAAAAATAGCTTGAGAAAGGCTGAGCACTTTCGATACGCATAAGAAAATCTTCCGTCCCCTTCGCCCGAATCAGGGAATCGGGATCATGTTTTTCTGGCAATCTTAAAAATCTTACATTTTTCCCTTCTCGTAGTGCCGGCAAGCTGGCCTCAAGCGCTTTCCAAGCCGCATTCTGTCCCGCAGCGTCTCCATCGAAACAAAAGACGATCTCACCAGTAAAGCGAAATAATAGATCAACCTGATAACTGGAAGTTGCCGTGCCCAACGTGGCTACCGTATTGGGAAGACCGTACTGCGCTAGGGCGACCACATCCATATAACCCTCGACGACTAGGATACGTTGCGGCGTTCGCACCGTCCTCAAAAGCTCATATAAACCGTAGACTTCCTTGTGCTTCTTAAATGAAGCCGTTTCTGGGGAGTTCAAGTATTTCGGCGTCTTATCGTCCAACACCCTGCCGCCGAATCCCACCACGCGCCCGCGCCGATCACGAATGGGAAACATAATGCGGTCACGGAATCGATCATAGCGCTTCCCGTCCTTTAAAACCAGAAGACCCGAGGCCTCTAAAAAATCCTGCGGCAGATCGGGCGGCAGATTATGGCAACCGGGTGGCGCATAGCCTAGCTGATAGCGTCTGGCCAGCTCGCCGCTAATTCCGCGACTCTTGAGATAGTCGACTGCTCGGACTGCAGCGGAATGAGTCTTGAGCGCAGAATGGTAAAAGCGGGCGATCTGCTCCTGCACCTCGAGCAATCGCTTGAGGAAACGGAAATCAGGATCATCTTCCAGCCGAGCCGGGTTTGTGGGCACCCGAAGACCCACGGATTCCGAAAGATTTTCGACCGCCTCGACGAACCCGAGCCGATCGTAGGCCATCAGAAAATCGATCGCGTTGCCATGAGCACCGCAACCGAAACAGTAATAGAACTGCTTATCCCGGCTGACGCTAAAGCTCGGCGTTTTCTCGCTGTGAAACGGACAACGAGCAGTGAAGTTGTTTCCAGAGCGCTTAAGAGGGACACGCGCGTCGATTACGTCGACAACATCGACGCGCGCCAGCAAATCTTGAATAAATTCACGCGGGATTCTGCCTGCCATGGATTATAGCGGCACGACAGATGGCCTGAATAGCGCAGGCCGGCGAAGCACATTCTTCAGATTGAGTTTCCGAGTACGCTCTTGACCCGTGCACTGACCCGCCCCATATCCGCCCTGCCCTGTAGCTTGGGCTTCAGCACGGCCATCACCCGGCCCATATCACTAAGGCTTACCGCCCTGGTCTCAGCCACTGCGGCATGGATTAACGCCTCTATCTCCGCTTCACTCAACGCCTGAGGCAGATACCGCTGGATAATCGCGATCTCCGCGTTTTCGGCGGCGGCCAAGTCGTCCCGCCCACCGGCTTGATATTGACTGATGGATTCGCGCCGCTGCTTCACCATCTTGTCTAGGACGGCAATGACCTGTTCATCGTTCAACTGGATACGCTCATCCACTTCACGCTGCTTGATGGCCGCCAAGATCAATCGGATGACTCCGAGCTGATCTTTCTCTCCAGCCTTCAGTGCCGCCT
>CADDZF010000194.1 GCA_902812445.1 Methylococcaceae bacterium
CCCGGGCGTGCCAGAACCACAATATCAAGGCCGCAGAGAAGCTGTTGGTGATGTCTGAAGCTCTCTCTTATGCTGCGTTTGATGCGATTTCGGCGGATGGCCTTCTTGCTATGTTTTTTTGCGATGGCCAAGCCCAGGCGCGCGTGATTCTTGCCGTTTTTTCGGCTCAATACCACAAGATACTGATCCGAAACCTTGTAGGCCTCTTCGAATACGTACTGGAACTCAGCGGGTTTGGTAAGGCGATGGGTGCGGGGAAAAGAGAGACTGGGAGAGTTCAATGATCCCTAAACGGATAACCTCGTCCGCCCTTTTGCTCTCCGCGCATTGATGACCCTGCGGCCTCCTCTGGTTTTCATGCGTGTGCGAAACCCGTGGGTACGGGCCCGTTTAACCTTGCTCGGTTGATAGGTTCGTTTCATTTGTTATCCGCTCGGCTCGGCTACAAAAAGCGCAATAGTAGTTTTTGTGCCGATTCAAGTCAATGCTGCGGATAAGGTTCCATTTGGTATAGTATGCAGCCGCACGGCTGATTTGGCGTTTTCAAGATGCCCTCATGGCTCCGATTTAAACATTATCCGACTCAATCTTAAACCATGGCGAAATCGATCTGATGGGTACTCTTTGGAGCAATTGCATCAGCAAACTCGAAAGCGAATTACCGCCTCAGCAATTCAATACGTGGATAAGGCCCTTGCAGGCGGTCGAGAGCGGCAGCGAGTTAAGGCTCCTGGCGCCTAACCGATTTGTGCTTGACTGGGTCAAGGAACATTTCGTGAGCCGAATTGAAGAAGCGCTCTCCCAGCAACGACTCGAGCCAACGCCGAGCGTCGTTCTGGAGATTGGCAGCAAGGCGCAAGAATTCACCACGTCTGCCAATGCCTTAGGCAACAAAGCACAAAAGTCCAGGACAAATGTGCCGAACAATTTAAACACGGCCTTTACCTTTGACAATTTTGTTGAAGGCAAGTCCAATCAGCTTGCCCGGGCGGCATCGATACAGGTCGCTGAAAATGTGGGCCGTGCCTACAATCCCTTGTTTCTCTATGGCGGCGTAGGGTTAGGCAAAACTCACCTGATGCATGCCATCGGCAATATCATCATCGAGATCAATCCTGTTGCCAATATTGTCTACCTGCACTCGGAGCGATTCGTTTCGGATATGGTCAAAGCCCTGCAGCATAATGCCATCAATGCGTTTAAGGAGTACTATCGGACCGTCGATGCGCTGTTGATCGATGATATTCAGTTTTTCGCCGGCAAGGAACGGTCTCAGGAGGAATTCTTCCATACGTTTAACACCTTGCTGGAAAATAAACATCAGGTCGTCTTGACCTGTGACCGTTATCCAAAGGAAATAAAGGGTCTGGAGGAGCGGCTAAAATCGCGTTTTGGCTGGGGTCTGCCGGTCGCCATCGAGCCGCCAGACCTGGAAACCCGGGTCGCCATTCTGATGAGCAAGGCGCAGCAGGTAGGCGTCGCCTTATCGCCCGAGGTAGCGTTTTTCATCGGCAAGCGGATACGCTCGAACATTCGTGAGCTGGAAGGTGCTTTGCGCCGCGTGATCGCCAATGCACATTTTACCGGTAAGCCCATTACCCCGGATTTTGCCAAAGAAGCGCTGCGTGACTTGATCGCGCTTCAGGACAGGCTGATCAATATCGAGAACATCCAAAAAACGGTCGCGGAGTACTATAAGATCAGGGTTTCCGATTTGTTGTCGAACAAGCGAACGCGTTCGGTGACACGCCCGCGGCAAATGGCTATGGCGTTTTCGAAAGAGCTGACCAATCATAGTCTTCCTGAGATCGGCCAAATGTTTGGCGGCAAAGATCATACGACCGTTCTCCATGCATGCCGAAAAATACATGAACTTTTGGAAAGTGATAGCAAATTGTCCGAAGACTATTCCAATCTGTTCAGAATCCTTTCCAACTGAGTCTTGCGACCATGTTCCTGCCAGTGCCGCCGTGACGGCCGCCCACGTCCGATAAAAACTCCAGCCAGTAGCCGCCTATGACGAAGCTCATCATCGACCGCGAACATTTGCTGTCGCCTTTGCAGCAGGTCATCAGCGTTATCGAAAGAAGGCAGACCCTGCCAATTCTCTCCAACGTTCTAATCAAGCTCTGCGATAACGTGCTTGAATGCACCGGGACGGATCTTGAGCTCCAGTTGATAGCCAGCCAAGCGGTTGAAAGCAATGAGTCTGCGGCAATCACCGTGCCCGCTCGCAAGCTGCTGGATATTTGTCGACTATTGCCGGAACAAAGCCGCATCACGTTGGATTTCAGTGGTGACCACGAAAAACTGATCGTTCAGTCAGGACGCAGCCGTTTCGTCTTAACCACGTTGCCGGCGAGTAACTATCCGCAGTTTGATGCCAGCCCCCCTGAACAGGAGTTGTCGATTAGCAGCAGCCGGCTCAAACGGGCGCTGGATAAAACCGTTTTTTGCATGGCCTTGCAGGATGTCCGCTATTACCTCAATGGGCTGCTGTTGGAGCTGACAGACCGGACCTTCCGCACGGTTTCTTCGGACGGCCACCGCCTCGCAGTCCATGAAGAGCAGATGGAGCAGGAATTCGCCGGTAGCCGACAGCTCATCGTCCCGAGAAAAGGTGTTTTGGAATTAGTCAAGCTGTTGCGCGACGATGATCAGATCGTGCGTTTGCAAATTTCTTCCAATACCGTTCGCATGCTGCTGGGAAATCTCGTTTTCCTGGCCAAACTGATCGAAGCCAAATTTCCGGACTACAAAAAGGTCTTGCCCAAGGCGTTAAACCGAGTGCTGACGGTCGACAAAAACGCGTTGAAATCGGCATTGACGCGCGTTTCTATTTTGTCAAACGAAAAGTTTAAAGGCGTGCGTTTCGACATCAAAGCGGGCGTCCTGCAGTTGAGCGCTCATAATCCGGACAATGAGGAAGCGGAAGAAGAAGTCGCGATCGGCTATGAGGGTGAGGTTTTTTCGGTAGCTTTTAATGCCTCTTACATTCTGGATGCAGTGAACAATATCGACTCCGAGCAGATGAGGATGTCTTTTACCGATGCCGCAAGCAGTTGTTTGATCGAGGACGAAAAGGAGCAAAGATATTCTTTTGTCATCATGCCGATGAAGTTATAATTATACTATCTTCCGTTTGGCAGCTCGCTTGATCGAGCTAGCGTGAGGCCAAGGCTGGAAATCAGTTGTGTTGGTAAATTCAAATCTGCATCTCTTCCATCGTCTCCCGCCGTAAAAGTTTGCAAGACCCTAACGTCAGTGGAAGAACCTCGCTGAGTGGGGCGATCTACGTTTTAGGGCGGGCAAAATCGCTTCGATCCCGCCGCCGGGAGCAGATCATAGAGACCTGGTTGGATCGCTTGATCATTGCTGCCAACATTACCCTGGGAGCCGAGCCGCAGGCCAACGACAGTATGCGCTTGCAAGATAATGGCCGGGACAGGACTTTGCGCGGTTTCAAGCGTTGATCGACCGTCGAACGGGTGCATCCATTCCAGATTCGTCTGGCCTATCCAGCAATACAGGCCGTTCGTTGCAGCACCCCGGCCTACACAAGACGGCTTCTGAACTGGAGTATGTTTCACGTGGAACGTGACTTCATTGTGCCGGGATTACAAGTAAGGTAAATCATTGAATGAGTAAACAACTTGAGCAATACGACAGCTCTAATATCAGTGTGCTGAAGGGACTGGATGCGGTAAAGAAAAGGCCCGGCATGTATATCGGTGATACCGATGACGGGACGGGGCTGCATCACATGGTATTTGAAGTCGTTGACAATTCGATCGATGAAGCGCTCGCCGGTTACTGTAAGAACATCAAAGTCGCCATCCATGCCGATGAATCGGTCACGGTAGCCGATGACGGCCGCGGAATTCCCGTCGACATTCACGCCGAAGAGGGGCGGTCGGCCGCCGAAGTGGTCATGACTGTGCTCCATGCCGGCGGGAAGTTCAATAATAACGCCTATAAAGTATCCGGCGGATTACACGGTGTCGGCATATCGGTGGTCAATGCCTTATCCGAAATTCTCGAACTCGAGATTAAAAAAGACGGCAAACGCTATACCCAGATTTATCGGGACGGAGCCCCGGAGGAATCGCTGAAAGCCGTCGGTGAAGCCGATTTTTCAGGAACGACGATACACTTTCGGCCCAGTCCCAAGATTTTTACCAATATCGAATTTCACTATGAGAT
>CADDZF010000195.1 GCA_902812445.1 Methylococcaceae bacterium
ACATCGTCAAAAAGGTGTCGAGGTCAATCATTGTCATGCTCCGAGTCCCATTAAAGCTCAGAGCATCCATGGCCATGAGTGATGCCGTCGTGGAATCTATAAAATCAATTCACACCAAGCGTTTAATCGTTGGCGCAAGTTGGCAAATCAATAATTTTCATGGTACCGCAGGGTTGTTTGCAAGCAAAAAAATGTGCAGGCCGAAAGCGCTTTCGCGCCTACGGGGGTCTTGACGCACAGCGACCCGATGTCAACCTGGATGACGTCGATCATTTTCATAAGGTAAACTGTCAAGCGGAGCGGTTGGGTGGTGTTAGCCCAAGTCCGCGCTACAAATCTGAATCAGGCACGTCCTGCGGACTTTTGTGCTGCAAATCGAAGGCACGAATGCATCTTGCAAGGGTTGCCGCCGTCAGTCTTTCGATCTCTGATCTCTGGGACCTTTATCGAGATGAAAATAACAACTTCATGGAATCTGTGGGCGCTGAGCTGGTGTTTGATGCTGGCCGCCGCGACTGCCACGGCCGCCGGCGATCGTGAGGCGGGGAAAGTGAAATTTAATACTTGTATAGGTTGCCACGGCATCGCGGGGTATTCCAATGTCTATCCCAATTATCACGTTCCGCGCCTTGGTGGGCAGCACGCCGAATATATCGCGGCCGCGCTGAAAGCCTATCAATCGGGCGAACGCAAGCACGGCAGTATGAGCGGCAACTCGGTGTTGAGCGAGGAGGATATGCAGGACATCGCCGCCTATATAGCAGGTTTTCGATCGATTACGGTGGAGCTTCCCATAACGGGCAATCCGGAGGCCGGGAAAAAGAAGGCGGAAAGCTGTGCGGGTTGTCACGGCGAAGACGGCAATAGCGAAGATCACGCCTATCCGCGCCTGGCCGGTCAATACGAGGATTACCTCATCAAGGCGCTAAAGGATTACAAATCCGGAATGCGCGCCAATCCCGTGATGAGCGGGTTTGCCGCCGGGCTCAGCGAACAGGATATGGCCGACGTGGCGGCCTATTACGCCAGTCAAAGAAGAGGTTTGACGATCGTCAAGGATTGAAGCGCTGCATTTAGGGTTCATGCCGAGTCTCCTCCGCTTTACCCGAAATGCCTCATCCGAGCCGATCCACCCTTCCCTGTACCATCGCGCTTGGTGGCTGTTAAAAAAGACTGATCCAAAAGTGGCTGGCTGATCGTTTGCGGTGTGGTCCATCCTGTCTGCGCTAGCCAAGCATTTCATTTCTAGCGGTATCGTCGGCGCGCATCGCTGCCGATACGGCCTTTGCCACCTTTTGCAACGAGAGGTTTTTCGGCTGCCCGACGACATATCCTCCATCATGAAGCGATTCAGCGTAGTTGTTTTGGTGTTTTTTATGCTCATTGGCGAGGCCTGGGGAGCAGATCGAAGGCCCGTTCAGCCGCCGGTCAAGGAACGACTCGTTCTGGGCTGGCTCGAATCCATTTTTGTCAAGCCCTGGAACATCCGGTTGACGGCCAAGCTGGATACCGGGGCGAAGACGTCCTCCCTGCATACGGACACGATCGAGCATTTTACTAAAGACGGCCAGCCGTGGGTGCGTTTCCGCTTGAGCGGAAACCGGCGCAAAGACCACAAAGGCATCGTGGTCGAGAGGCCTTTGGCGCGCATCGTCTATGTCAAGGATCGCTTATCCGATGCATCCAGGCGGGATGCCATCACGCTGGCTTTCTGCAAGAACGGCAAAGATTACGAGACCGAGTTTACGTTAGTAGACCGCAGCAATTTCAACTACCCGGTGCTGCTCGGCCGCAGCTTTTTGAAAGGAGTGGCTCTCGTTGATGCCAATGCCACCTTTCTCATTAAATCGAGCACCGATCCATGCGCCAAAAAGAATGCCGAAAGCGGATCCGGACCGTTGCACAAGACGGAAAAACGCGATCATTCCCGCGACTAGGCGGTCGCTGGAGCCATGAAAAACTGACTTGAAAAACATACATGTCAAGCTGCTTGCGCTTGGGCTGGTCATGGTAGGCATCGCCGTTTGCTATTACAAGGTGACCTGGCTCGGGCTCCCGCTACTGCCGACCAAACTCGCTGACGTGTGGACGGTCGAAGCGCGTATTGAATTTCGGGCAAAAAAACGTACGCCGGTCAAGGTTCGATTCTACATTCCGCATTGGCCACCCGGTTTCACCGTCGTGGATGAAGACTTCATTTCGCGCAACTATGGCTTGACCACCAAGAACTACGGCAAATTCCGTCTCGCCCAGTGGTCGGTGCGCGAGGTCTCCGGAGATCAGGTTTTGTACTATCGCATGCAACTCGCGCCCGATGCCAAGGCCGTGCGGAGCAAGGACTCTTCACCGCCGGCGCTCGGGCAGGCGCCTGGATTTACCGAATTGACGCGCTCAGCCGTGGCGAGTTTACTGAGCGAGGTGCGCAGCAGATCCGCGGATAGTGTATCGTTTACCCGCGAGCTCTTGTTGCGCTTGAACGCGGCGACGCCGGATGGAAACGTTCCGTTGCTGCGCCGAGAGGCGGAAACGCCACAAGCCTGGGTGCGGATCATCGTCAACATTCTCTCCGACGCGAAGATTCCAGCCCGCATGATTCATGTGCTGAAGCTGAGAGACGGCCTGCGGCACGGGGTTCTGATCCCCTGGCTGCAAATCCACGACGGCAAGGAATGGCTGGCGTTCAATCCGAAAACAGGCGATATGGACGTCCCGCCTGACACCATTTTATGGTATGTGGGCGATAATCCGGCTTTTACCGTCGAGGGTGGCAAATCGGCAAATATTCAGTTCTCGGTGAGCAAGCACTCGCGCGAAATGACGGTCGTCGCCGAACAGCGGGCGCGACAGATGGGCTCGAGACTGATGGAGTTTTCCTTGTTCAGTCTGCCGGTAGAGACGCAAAACGTCTACCGTGTCCTGCTGCTGGTGCCGATCGGCGCGTTTCTGATCGTGGTATTGCGCAATATCGTCGGCATCAAGACGTTCGGTACCTTCATGCCGATCTTGATAGCGCTGGCCTTTCGCGAGACAGAACTGTTGTGGGGCATGCTGCTGTTCAGCCTGTTGGTCGGCCTTGGCTTGACCCTTCGATTTTATCTCGAGTATCTCAAGCTGCTGCTGGTTCCCCGGTTGGCCGCCGTGTTGATCATCGTCATCCTGCTGATGGCCTTCATCAGTCTGATGAGCCACAAACTCGGCATGGAGCGCGGCCTTTCGGTCGCGCTGTTTCCGATGGTGATTTTGGCGATGACCATCGAGCGGATGTCTTTGGTCTG
Source organism: Methylococcaceae bacterium (assembly GCA_902812445.1). Lineage (GTDB taxonomy): Bacteria > Pseudomonadota > Gammaproteobacteria > Methylococcales > Methylococcaceae > CADDZF01. Next base: position 3,276 of record CADDZF010000195.1, read on the forward strand.
GGAAGAGCACGGGCCCGCTGAAGCGTTGCAACAGGGGCTGGGCAGTCTATTGGTGGCCGCGCTCGGCTATCTGTTGATGAGCAGCAAGACTTTGGGACACCTGACATTCGTGTTCCCCGAGCTGTTGCTCGTAGTGCTGGCGGCGACCTTGCTGCTGGGGCGCTATACCGGCTATCGCCTGACCGAATTGTGGCGGTTCAGGTCGGCGTTGAAGGCGTAACCGGGCAGTCGAGGTGCACCTGCCGCAACGCTGGCTTCCGTGGCGAAGGCTGCGCGCATTAGGCCTGTTGGGCATGAATCAGCGCAATGCCGACTTCGTGCTGGCGTACAACCCGCGGGATAACTTTCCCTGTGTGGATGACAAACGACGCACCAAGGAGCTGGCGCTGGCTGCCGGCATCGCCGTGCCGGAGCTGTACGCGGTGATCCAGATCGAGCATCAGATCGGTGAGATTGCAAGGCTGCTCGCGCCTTACCGGGAATTTGTGGTTAAGCCGGCGCATGGCAGCGGCGGGGAAGGGATCCTGGTGATTACCGGGCGTGCCAATGAATGCTATCGCAAAGCCAACGGCCTATTGCTGACCGAAGCGGAGTTCGGCTACCACATCTCCAATATCCTGAGCGGCCTGTATAGCCTGGGCGGACTGCCCGATACGGCACTCGTCGAATACCGGGTCAATTTTGACCCGCTATTCGAAAGCGTTAGTTATCAAGGGGTGCCGGACATTCGCACTATCGTTTTTCGGGGTGTGCCGGTGTTGTCGATGCTGCGACTGCCGACGCGTATGTCTGCGGCAAGGCCAATCTGCATCAGGGTGCCATTGGCGTCGGTATTGACCTGATCAGCGGACGCAGCTTTTCAGGGGTATGGCGCGATGACTTGATCGACCGACACCCGGATACCGGCGGCCTGATCGC
>CADDZF010000196.1 GCA_902812445.1 Methylococcaceae bacterium
TCTCATCGCCGGGCTGATCGCCTATACCTATCAGCCTAAAAAACCCTCCCTGCATCTCACCCCAACCGAGGAGAACCAATCGAATCTACTCGAAACTCTCGTCCTGGATTAAACGAAACTCACGTTATTTAATATCAAGGAAGAATATGTAGAGGTAGATTTGGCTCCATTGCGTTTCTAGCGAGCAGGATTGGACTGGCGTCAGGCGACGTTTGGCGGCCAAGGCATAGATCTGTTCGGCCGCAGATGGACTCCGCCCGCTGACCGTGGGTAGCTGGCCTCTCCCGATCAGGTGCTTCAGCTCGATGCTCTGCACGATCACTCGGACCGAGCGAAATGGTTTGAACTCAAGCATCGGCCGGACATCCATTTCACGGCCCGATGATCCTGCTCTATTAGGTTGTTCAAGTATCTGATCTGGTGGACCTTGATTCTCGGCACCGGTTTATTCTTTCATTCAGTGCATCAAGGGCCGCCCTATTTGGCGCCGCTCTGGTCGACGGTGACCTTCTTCGAGGGGTATGTTGTCGGATGGCCTTCTCGAAGAAGTGTACGGCGGCCTGGCTATCGCGATGAGCGGTGAGCAGGAAGTCCCTGATCTGACCGTCTTTGTCGATGGCCCGATAGAGATACTGCCACTGGCCTTTGATCTTGATGTAGGTGTCGTCCATCCACCAGTTCGAACCCAACGATGGCCTTTAAAATCGATCATTCGGGATTTTAGGATAGGGTTTACGGGCAACGTAGCTTACCCAAACCAAAGCTCCCTCCGCTAGGCAACAGAAACGTCCAGGCTAGCAAAACAGCAATCCAGATTGGATTAATGTCCAGCGATAACATACCTGCCTCATCGGGATGGGAGGCCGCCACGATGGTGTTTTTTGTAATGGTGAGCGTAAAGATCTCGCAGATTGGTTTTATTAAAAGTTTGGGTCTAACGCACAAACCATCGTCCCGACCCGAGACCGGCGAGCATTGCGATCACGAATATCCAGACCGATGGGGTGAGCGCCACCAGCGATACCAGTGCCGGTCCGGGACAATAACCCACCAGTCCCCAGCCCACGCCGAACAGAGTGGCGCCTGACAGCAGACGGAAATCGATCCGCTTTTTCTCGGGAAGCCAAAATCCATCGTCCAGCACAGGCGCGGGCCGTCTCAGCACCAGCGGAAAGCAAATGAAACCGAAGGTCACGGCGCCGCCCATCACGAACAGCAGGCTGGGATCCCAGTTTCCTGCGATGTCCAGGAAATTGATGATTTTAGCCGGCTGGGTCATACCGGCGGCACCGAGCCCCAAGGCAAACAGAAAACCGCATCCAAATGCACTGAGCTCTTTCATACTCATGTCTCTCTATAAAACATGATTCGTCAGATAAACCGTTACGATCCCGCTGAGCATGAAAGTCGCTGTAGCAGCCAGAGAACGCCGCGAGCGTCTAGCCAGACCACAAACCCCATGGCCACTGGTGCAACCGTTACCGATACGGGCGCCAAAACCGACCAATAACCCGGCCGAGGCGACCATCCCGAGTGAACGAGGATGGGAGACGTTCAAGGCTTGCGGATAAAGCACCTGCAACAGCTCGCCGCCAGCCAACAACCCCAGCACGAAACTCAAGCGCCAGAAGCCGTCACCCCGTTGCGGCGTCAATAGGCCGGCAAGGATGTTGCTGATGCCCGCAATGCGGCCATTGAGCAGCAGCAGTCCCACGGCGGCAAGGCCGATGATAAGGCCTCCAGCGAGAGGCGCGATGACCATTGTCCACTGTTCCATAGCCTTTTCCTTCTAAAACTTGTAAACGAACTGGGCGGAGACGGCGTCTTCGCTCAAGCGGTTGGTCACCTGCGTGCCGGGGACGGGCTGGTTGCGCGGCGGAAATCCGGAGGCTCCGGTGCTGATGAAGGGGCCGGACTTTTCACTCTCGAAAGCGTGGTAGTACGCGATGTTGAGCAAGAGATTGGAAATCAGTTCAAAGCCCAGCCCTGCCGTCAGCCGGTGCTGGACGATGGCGGGAAAAGGAACATTGAAGAATTGCTGATCTTGCGGGATAGGGCTGTCGTTGTAGCTATAGCCGGCGCGCAGGGCGATTCTCGGCGTAAGCTTGTATTGGGCGCCCAGGGATACGGCAAAGACATTCTCCCAGCCGAAGCCGCGCACGAAGGGACCGGTAGCACTCGTACCGAAGTTCCTGTCGTGGAACCCTTCCGTATCGCGGTAGTTGATCCACTTGAGATCCGCCGCCAACAGCAAGGCATCGGTCGGCTGATAGCTGATACCACCGCCCACGATGAGGGGGAAGTTGAGGCCGAACTTAAAGCTCGCGGGCGTGCCGTCGGGGTACTGGGAGTTCCAGGAGAGATCCTGGAACCACTGCGGGCTCTTGACCACCAGACCCAGGGCGAGGTTCGAGAGGGGTCGGTAGGTGGCGCCCACCGTGAATCCCCAGGCCCAGGCCGTGGCGTCATGAGTGGCCGAGGGATAACCGGAGGCATTCGGCGGAGTAGCGGCCCAAGGGTCGGCGGCGAGCGAATGCCAATCGATGTTGAACCCGGCGCCCAGCGAAAGCTTCGGAGTCAGCAAATAGGCCACTGAAGGCGTCACCTGGAGCATCTGATAATTGGAGTAAATGGCCCCAAAGCCGCCCTGGGTCTGGGGCACCGCCAGAGGATTGAAGTTTCTCTGGGGATTGGGAAGGTTCGCGGGGTAGTCGACGCCCATGCCGGCGATTCCGACGGCGGTCAAGCCGAAGGTCCAAGGACCTCCGGTCTTGTAGACCAGACCAAGCGAGGGGATAGGGGTCTCTCGCGTTCGACTTTCTACGGCGCCAGAGGCCATTCCGTCGATCGACGCGGAGAACTCCCGATGGGGGATGGAGAGCTCGAGGCCGAGTTCGAGAGAGTTCTTATCCAAGAAGGAAATGGAGGAGACGTTGTTGTAATTGGAGCCGATGGCGTCAATGGACGTGGCTATCCCTGCGCCTCCCATGGACTGGTTGACGGCGCCGATACCGTGCAGTAGGTGACCGTTGGTGGCGTGCGCTTGCGCCCCATAGACCAGAGCCAAGCCCGTAATGAGTTTACGTATTTTTGTATTTCGATGTTTGCGCATAAAGCTCCCCCAATTAATGGGCAATAAATAAGGCCGGCACCGCTGTTCCAAAAGCGGTGTCGGCCTCCGGTGGTCCGGTTGGCCCGGAATGTTCTTGTCTTGTTTGCCCCTACAATGCTGACATCATGGCCATCCCTCTCGAAACGAGCAGCGCCACGGCTTAGATGAGGTCGAGATTGACCCCAGCCCTTCAGGCTGCCACAGCGTTATGGACTTTCTCTTCGCTGGAATGAATCACGGTCTGATCCAACTCGACCGGCACGCCGGCGAGAGTGTCTTTCACCGGGCACAGGCCCTGGATATGGGTGAGCAAGGCGTCGACCGCCTCGGACGGAGAAGGGCTTACCACCTTGAAACCGTAACGGATCGCTTGAAAACCAGGTCTGACCGGTGCCTGGCCAAGGAATCCGTCGGGGTCGATCACCTCTTCGGTCCAGACGCAAAACTGCCGTAGATCCACGCCGTACTTGGGAGCGTAAAGCGCTGCCAGCACGGTCAGACAACTGCCCAGCCCTCCGAGCACCAGTTCCACCGGATTGGGACCTTGATCGCTCCCTCCCAAGGTTTCGGGCTCATCCGTTAGCAGGCGGTGCTGGCGAGCTTTCATCAATACCCCGAACCCCTTGCCGGTCCAGGTGGATTCCACTTTGAAAGTCAGATTTGCCATGTCGTTGTCTCCTGGATTGATGGCTGAACACCACAGAGCGGTTGATAAACGGACACTCCACACACTTTTCCTTCTATGGCCTGCCCTACCCGCAGGCCCAGAGCCCCAGCCATAAAGCATGAATTTCCACATCACCCCCATTGCAGTTCTGCAAATAAAAAAGCCAGTGGTCTGTGACGACTCACTGGCTTCCGGTAGTCCGGTCAGCATTAATCAGCAACGTGAGGACAAGTATATTTAACGTTTGGTGTGATCCCGGGTTTACCAATCGATCAAATCGACGAATGCCAAACGGGGCCGGCCGAGTTGCTGATTCAGCCACACGCAAAAATTATGCAGGGCCATCTTGGCAGCGAGTCGGGC
>CADDZF010000197.1 GCA_902812445.1 Methylococcaceae bacterium
ATCTCGCAAAACCAGGCGATCAAGGCGTCCGACTCGTTCATGGGGGCTCCTGGACAGATTCATAGGTACAGAACGTTTTCCACTTTCTGGTCCAGGACGCTCCTCCCTTATCCAGAACTCACGTTATCTTAATCACGCACAGGCGGCCACTGGCGGGCCGTATGAACCAGCGTCAGTATCCACACTGTTTCGCCGTCGATCTCGTACACCAGACGATAGCTTTCGTGAGGCATCAGCTCCCGGGTATCGGGTATCTTTCCCGGTCGTCCCAGCCTGGGGTGCTCGGCCAGCCTGGCGGCAGCCTCGCTGAAAAGCTCATCCATCCGGGCCGCCGCGCGTGGATTGGAGGATCTATGAAATCTTTCCTCTGGTGTGCCCGCAATGCGGTGGTGAGTTAAGGCTCATTGCGTTCCTCACCGAGGCCGATCCCATTCAGCGAATGCTGATTCATATCGGTGAACCAGCCACACCGCCACCCATCGCGCCTGCTCGCGCACCGCCGGTTCCCAAACAGGCCAGCTTGGAGTAGTGTTTACGCGAGGATAGGTTCGAAAATGCCTTTGAATTTCCTATCCATCAAACGCGGCCTGTTCAGGTTGAGGCGGCATGAGTCGATCCCCGAGCGCATTGGCCACACAGGGCAGGCTGAGAACCAGGTAAGTGAGCGCCACCGCGACCATCCAAGCACGACCGAGACGGCGGCTGCGGGGCCAGAGGAATCGCACGATCAGCCAGACGACCAACGACAGGATCAAAAACCCCGTCGATCCCGGAAAGGCCGCTTGCTTGATAAAAGTGGGAATGAACACGGAACGCGTTCTTCAGCATATTCTCGCTCGGATCGGCGGCGACAACCGAGACGCACCGCGCCATCAGCGTTCCGGCCAGGCTGGCGTCGTTTGAGAACGATAGCATGGCCGCCGCCCAACGTGCGGAGAACGCTCGCCGTTTGCTGGGCTCGTGCCTTCGATCTATGCTGCTACTGCGAACGGTTGGAAAATCCACTCGATTCGAGTAGGGCGACGAGGCTATGAGAACCTGGCGAGAGGTCATGAAAACCGACTGGGACATCATGGCCAGGCAAAACCCTTACTACTACATCGCGACGCGCGACGAGTTCTCGGACCCCTCGGCGGTCGATATCGAGCAATTCTTCAAAACCGGTCAAGAACAAGTTGACGGCATTCTTGCGATGCTGCAAGTGGCTCCCAATTCCGAATGGTCTGTGCTGGAGATTGGTTGCGGGTTAGGCCGACTGACACGCCACCTCGCTTCGCAGTTTGGCCGCGTGATCGGCGTCGATGTTTCCGCCGAGATGGTGGCGCGTGCCAAACACGCAAACCCCAATCTCGACATTCGCGTGTGTTCAGGCGTCGACCTGTGGGAATTTGCCGACGAAAGTTTCGATTTCGTCTTTTCGTACATCGTGCTCCAGCACCTGCCGAGACAAAAGCTGATCTTGAAATACCTCGAGGAGATAGCCCGTGTTCTCAAGCCGGGCGGCTGTACGATCTTCCAACTGCCGACGAGTTACTACCCTCGATGGAAGCGTCTCTACTGGCGCGCCATGCGTCAGAAGCAGCAGGACACAAACCGTGACCGGGCATCTTTCCGTGGCTCGTGCCTGACCGCTGGCGTGATCCAGCGGTGTGCAAATCAGCTCGGTTTGCAATCGGAAATCGTGTTGAACGAGGGGTCCTGGTACACGTTTTTCAAACTCACCAAAGGCATTGACGCGACCGCCGTCGCCATCTGAGGCGCGTTGAGCTATTGCCGCCGGTAGAGCCCGAGCAGGCAGTTCTCCGGATACGGCAGTCCGACCAGCTGCAGGGCGCGCCACACGACGAGCTCCGCCCAGTTCAGCCAGCGAAAATTTCCGAATGCGGAGAGATCGTCCTGCGTGACAAACAATTCTTCCGTGAAGCCCGCCTGCTCGAACAGCGTTTTGAGCACGGCGCGGGAATTCATCCGGTAGTGGACCGGAAACGTGTCCTCCTCCCCGCCCCAGAAGTACTGCTTGATCCGGTGATGGAGGCTGAACGGCAGCAATCGCGAGGCGATCGAAATGGGCGACCAGCGATTCACCGTGAAGACGATAACGGCTCCGCCCGGCTTCATGATACGTCCAAGCGCGTTGACAAATGCTTGGGATTGGGCACGTGCTCCACCACCATGCGCAGTGTGGCGAGACCGAATTGGCGGGACGGCGCGTAATCCTCCAGCTTGCTTCGAACCCGCTCGTGCACGAACGTGTTCTTCAGCACATTCTCGCTCGGGTCGACGGCGACAACCGTGGCGCACCGCAAAACCAGCGTGCTGGCCAGCTCGGTGTTGTTCGGAAAGATCGAATGCCCACCCCCGACGTCCAGCCACGAGCACCCCGCCGCGACGTTCTGGCTGACGAGACACTCGTAGGCGTCCGCTGGGAGGTAGTAGCCGAATCGGAACCGCCGTCTCGGGGCCCAGCCTGTTGTTTCCGGCGCGCCGTACTTCTGCGCGAAGAGGGCCTCGAGATCGGCGATCGACAGCGCTCCCCGCGACCGTGGACGGTTCAGGGGTAGACCGTGATGAACAAGGGTGCGCGCGGCGGATTGAGTCGCACCGACAGTCCGTCGGCGCTTGGCGGAGCCCATGGAATCGGCACGCGAATCCGTCAGTGGTCACGCGCGTCGTCTGAGAGGCCTTGAAAACGACCATGGCCGAGTCCATTCGATCGTCGCTTGGCCCTGGATTATAGATTCACTTCAGAATTAGAAATGGAATTACTCGACTACGAGGAAGTTTGGGGCACAACAGGATCAGGGCCACCGAATCTGGCGATGACGCGCACATAGACCAGCTCGCTGATTAGCTCGACAAGAGTTTGCGTAACGACGATGGCTGGCAATACGGGTATGGCCCCAGGCACGGCTAGAGCAAGCGGCAATACAACAAGGGAATTTCGAGTGCCTGCGCTGAAAGCGATGGCTCGGTCGGCAGGGGGCATCAAGGCGGAACATTCGGCTGATGCTCCATCCGATCAGAGGAGCGATCACAGCAAAGGCGATATAGAAGGGAATCACACCCAAAGCCCCATCGGTCGCCGCGCCGAGCTGCGGCACCACGGCCGCAACGACCACGAATAGGACAAGGGCGGTCGCTGGTACGGGCAATAGACCAAGTGCGCCGAGGCTTTTTACCGGCCAGGCTTCGAGCTGCCCATAGCTGTACAAGCCCAGCAAGGGCGAGTGGAACCGCGATCAACCAGACGAAGGCATGAACGAACTGGCCGGGCTGCACCAGGGTTGCGGCATCGTTCCCGAGAAGCAGGCCGAGATAGAGCGGCAGCAGCAGCATTTGCACACCCAGGAGCGTAGGGGTTGCCGCCAGGGCTAACTGTAACGAACTGCAAACATAAACCGCCGGAACCGCAAACAGAGGCCATTTTCAAACCACATTAACTGCGAACGGACGGGCGCTCAAAACCACCTTATTTGCGAATGAAACCAGATTGTGTGCGAACTGACCGCAAACATCCGCTGGAAACCACTTTGTGTGCGAATCAAGATGGGCAGCTTTTTAGCTGCGCTTCCAAAGCTCATGAAGGCTAAGGGTAATGCCGGGGATCGTCTCTGAGGTGACAATGGCTTGGCCTTGCTCAACCCGTTTCGATTGGGTGTATCGCGCTCCCGCAGCGTCGATGCGCGGATTCCAGAAGCAGTCAACGGCACGTCCCTGCACGTCGACGATCCAGACTTCGGGGATGCTGAATCGTGCATACAGCGGAACTTTCACCTGCTTGTCCTTTTCAAGGCTCGTGTCGGCGACCTCAACGATCATCCGCACATCGTCTGGGTGCGGGTGTGCTTTCCAATAACGCCTCGGATTGACCAGTGCGATGTCAGGCTCGGGTTCGGAATGCTCCGGGAGTGTGATCGGATGTTGTAAACGCACTTTGAGAGGGGTCTGAGTTCTTATCGTTTCGCTGATGTAATCGACATAGTCTGCGTGTTCGGGTCCAGTGGGCGCCATCTCAATAAGATCTCCTTCGATGAGTTCGACGCGATCGTCGCCGGTCAGGATCCCGGCC
>CADDZF010000198.1 GCA_902812445.1 Methylococcaceae bacterium
CACCGCAGCCAATACGGATACTTCGACCGGCGGGTGTCCGGCCGGCAGAGGGGAGGACACCATTAAACTGACCGGCGATGCCACCCTTACCACTCCCAATAACACCGACCTCCAAGGGGCGAACGGACTGCCGGTGGTGACGAGCGGCCTTAGCATTGATGGCCGTGGGCACGCCATTAAGCGGATCCCTATCCTTGATAGCGATGGAGGCGAGAATGGGTTCCGGCTATTGGCGGTCGCCGCCAGCGGTAACCTCCTGTTAAACCGCGTGACACTGACAAACGGAACCGTCAGCGGCGACTGTGATTTTGTTTCCAATTTATTTTGCGCGGGCGGACTCTACAACGAGGGTACTGTTACGCTTCTGGACAGCACCGTTTCGGGTAACGGGCGTCTTCCTGCACGCCCCATGCCCCTTCCTCCTGATCCTCGTGATCCCCGCTCATCCCGGTGCGGTGGCATCGAGAATAACGGAGCTATGAACATCGCAAATAGCACGATTTACGACAATATTGCTGTGGCGGGTCAGCCGGCTACCACTGGAAGGGGAGGTGGCATTTGTAATGGGGGAACGCTTGCACTTTTTAACAGCACTGTCTCTGGTAATTACGCCGCGGGGGCAATACCTGACGGGGGCGGCATCGTGAACTTCGGCACCATGCTCCTGATCCACAGCGTAGTTTCAGAGAACGAGCTCTTTCCTTCTTCCATTGGTGGAGGTGAAACTGGCGGCAGCGGCCTCTCCGTCATCGACGGGTCTGTAACGCTCATCAACTCCCTGATCGCGAACAATACTGTTGGAGAGGGTGTTTTCTTTGATTGTGGCACAAGCATTCCCTTGCGCGGGATTAACGCTAGCGGCTCGCTTACCGAAGGCAGCGGGAGCATCACGTTCCAGGGCAAGAACCTCATCGGGGACGGAAGCTGCGACGCGACAGCTAACGACCAATTGACCGGCGACCCGTTGCTCGAACCCCTAGCCGACAATGGCGGACCTACGCTGACTCATGCCTTGCGTCAAGGTAGTCCGGCGATCGATCAAATCGATTTCATCTACCGGCAGAATGGCAAATCTGAGAGAGGCAAGCCGCTCGGCTGCGAAGAGACGACCGATGGTACAGCGGTAGGCATTATCGCGGACCAGCGCGGAGTCAGGCGGCCACAGCCCGTTCACGGCAAGTGCGACATCGGCGCTTATGAGCTACGGCAAAAGCCAGGAAACCAGAATCAGTTGGAACGTATCGGCGAGTAGGGTGGGCAGGTCTCGCGCAGGCCGCTTCGGCAAACCGGGTCGGCCTTTTTGCTGTCTCCGACGTGAACTCCCGAGCTTCGTTGCTGTTATCCGAAAAGCCCTGCCGCACGGTTCCACGCGTCTGCGGCCTTTCTCTCGGCAGGCGTCGGCGTGCGCGGTTATCTGATGAGATGACGCTTAAACCATCGCGCCGTTGATGCCGATAATCTGACCCGAGATATAGCCCGCCTCTTCCGAAGCCAAAAAGCCGATCAGCGCGGCGACCTCGTCGGGCGTTCCCGCCCGTTTCATCGGTACCAGGTCCTTGATTCGGGCCTCGTCGAATAGCTTCTCGCTCATGCGTCCTTTAATGATGCCCGGCGCTACCACGTTGACGGTGATGCCGCGCGAGGCCAATTCCAGCGCCAGCGACTTGCTGGCGCCGTGCAGACCGGCCTTGGCCGCGGCATAGTTGCTCTGCCCGCGGTTTCCGAGAATTCCCGCGGCGGACGACACGCTGACGATGCGTCCCCAGCGCGCGCTGATCATGGGCAGCAACAGCGGCTGGGTGACATTGAAAAAGCCGTTGAGATTAACTTCGATGACCCGCCGCCAGTGCTCGGTCTGCATTCCGGCCATCGGAGCGTCGGCGTGGAAGCCAGCATTGTTGATTAGTATCTGGATGGGGCCTTTTTTCAGCAGCGCTTCCAGCGCAAGGCGGGCGGCTTCGCCGTCGGTCACGTCAAACACGATCGTCTCCGCCGACCCGCCGCCTTGGTTGATCTCCGCCGCGAGAGCTGCGGCCTGCTCCGGCCTGCTATGGGCGTGCACCACAACGTGCAGCGCTTGCTTCGCCAGGAGGCGGCAGATGGCGCGGCCGATGTCGCCGCTGCCGCCGGTAACCAGGGCGCGTTTTACCATAGGCCGAATCGCTCCGGAATGATCACCGTGGCGCGCCCGGACGCCACGGGCGCGTTTCCCGCCGTGATGGTGAAAGCGTACAGCAGGTTGCCGCCTGATGCGATGAGACACTCGGCGCTGATGTCCATTGAGTCGGCCAGGTCATCCAGACGATGAGCGGAGAGCTTCACGTCCCGCAGCGCAGCGAGCATACCGGGCTGCGCCGGGTCGCTCGCCGCCTGAGCGAGCAGGCCGCCGTGCACGGCGATGGCCTGAGCGCCGTACTCGATGGCGTGTACGCCGGCGAGCCGGCCGTTCCTGCGCAAGGGATTGCCGAGGTCGCGATGCGAATAGGCGATGCACTCGATGCTTGCCTCATTCCAGCGAATCACGCCGTCCAGCAGACACATCGCGCCGGCATGGGGGATCAGCCGGCAAAGCTGGTCGCGATCGATCAGCACGGCGTCGACTCCACGACCAGACGGCTGTGCGGCAAATAGGGCAGGGCGACGCGCTTCGGCTTGCCACGCGCCAGTACCTGCAGCAACGGAAGGCTACGCGCGGCGGGATTGCCCTGACGCAAGGTTTCGAGGGAGACATCGCTCATACGATCGGCTTGGCCGGCGCCGTCCTGGCGGAGGACCAGTTCGGCCAGGCTCTGGGCGGTTTTGGCCGGGCCCAATACCAGCGCGACGGCGAACGGTGCACCGAGTGGATACGCCGTGTCCAGTGGCGGCGGACAAGGGTAATCGTAGGCGACCAGGAGCGCGGGATTGAGCTCCGCCTGGACCAGGGCGGCGGTTTCCAGCAGACCGACGGCGAAGCTCTCGTCCTGCGCGGACAAGGTGGCGGAAGAAAGCCGGGAGCCGGTGGCGAGCGCCCAGTAGCCGGCGGCCGCGTTGTGCACCGAGTTATGAAAATCGATCGGCGAAACCGGGCGATCGGGCAGGGTTAAGGCAGTGCAGATTTTGTCGACGATTTCCGCATCACCGGCAGTCGATGCGAATACCGAGCTCAGACCGCGGGCGGGCAGCCCCCAGTGCTCTGTCGCTTCCTGCGCCGCCTGTAGGGCCAATTTGATGCTCGGCGTGAGGCGGCGGCGCTCGTTCGGCGGCAGTAAAGTGGCCGTGAACGGCGGCCGCACGCGGAAGCAATGGGCACTCTCGCCCTGCAGCACGGACCGGCTCGCGGACCAACCGTCCAGCCCGGGCGCGATAAGGCCGACCGCATCGAGAAACACCCTCAGCACGGCCCGATCCGCCCCAACAATAGGCTGCAGTTGCTGCCGCCAAAGCCAAACGCATTGCACATCGCCACATTGAGCGGTCGCTCGCTGGGCTCCAGCGCGATATTGGCGCACAGGCCCGGATCCGGCCGCTCGGTATGCAGCGTCGCGGGAATGAGGCCGTGCCGGATGCTCAGGCAAGCAAACAGAACGCCGGTAATACCGGCCGCCCCCAGCGTATGGCCGGTATAGCCTTTGATGGAACTGCACGGCACGTGCGGGCCGAACACCCGCGTTACCGCCTTGTCTTCCGCTGCGTCGTTATTGACGGTGGCGGTGCCGTGCAGACTGATGTAATCGACCTGCTGCGGGGTCAGCTCGGCGCTTTGTAGCGCGCGCGCCATGGCGAACACCGCGCCATCGCCTGCGGGATGTGGCGTGGAGAGGTGATATGCGTCGCTGCTTTCACCATAGCCCAACAGCGCGACGCCTTCGACCCGCGGCCCGGCGGGTTCCAGTAGGGCGAATCCGGCGGCTTCGCCGATGCTGATGCCGTCGCGCCCGGTATCCCAGGGACGGCAGGGGCGGGGCGAGAGCAGCTCGAGGGAATTGAAGCCGCACAGTGTGGTCAGACA
>CADDZF010000199.1 GCA_902812445.1 Methylococcaceae bacterium
GTGCCGCAAATCAGCCGGGTTGATAATTTTTTCAACCGCTTCACGCACTTGCGGAAAAATCCCGCGCATTCCGGTGTGAAACAGTAGCGGTTCATCGTCTTTGACTAAAAACTGATTGAATTGCAAATCAGCTTCCGGCACAAAGAGCGAAAGTCTATAAACATCCGGCGCGATTTCTGTGATTCTCATAATTTTCTCCTTTCGACGGTCAAAATCTGCCACAGCAAATAGCAAAAATCCCTTCCACTTTATAACGCGTAAAATATGTCAAAAAAGTATCAGACCACAGCTCATGGATGCATTAGTTTTCAAAGACTTTGTGATAACGAAATGATTCAGGCTTTTAATCGAAAGCTGCCATTGTAATTTCGTTTTACCACTTGAAGCCGCCTAATGGCTAAGCTCACCTGCCGCTATGGAGCGCCGGCGGAATAGCGGTCAGGTGGAGCGTTTTGTTAGCCCGTGGTTAACTCATTACAAACCCTGCGCTTGATTTAGCAGGAAATAGAGTCCAATTGACAGAAAGAATGCCATATATCCGATGATAAGAAATTGCGCTGTGAATAGAGTAGCATTATCCGTACCTTCGTACGTAACGTAAATCTTGTAGGCAATTAAATTTGCCAACGACCCGAAAAGACTCCCAAATCCGCCTGCATTCACACCCCATAGCAATGCTTCCCAATTTGTCGTGAATTTCGCAAACAGCAACGTTGCTGGAACATTACTTATTACCTGACTTGCTAAGGCAGAAAACAGGAATATATGTCCCGAAGGATTTATTTCGGGCGCTAGAAATAATTTTAAATTCTCAGCAAGGCCAAAGAAGAAAAAGAAGCTCAATAAAAGCGCATAATCAACATGCAATGCTTTTCGGTCAAATACCAGAGCGAAGACAATAATGAGAATCCCGGTTACAACTGGCACTACATGGAGAACGGTCAACAGAACAATCAATACCAACACACCATAAACATATGCCTTTCTACTTACTTTTTGAGCAATCGTTTCCTGAGCGTTATTTGATGTGCGAACGAAAAGTGATGCAACAATCAGGATAATCAGGAAGCCCAATGAAAATGGCGCAATCGTTTGAATAAATCTAATCGGTTGAATATCGTAAAACCAATAAATAAAAAGATTTTGTGGATTGCCAAAAGGGGTTAACGCAGAACCTGCATTTGCTGCCAACGCTTCAAGAATGACAAGAATACCCTTGCGATTGATATTTAACACTAAAGTGATCGGTACGATGCCAATTAAGGCAATATCGTTTGTCACCAGCATAGAAAGAAAAAACGTTGTTACTACCAACTTTAATGATATGACTCTGCCTTTTTCTATTTTCAAGGCAATATTCGATATTAACCCACTATTACTAAGGCCCTTAACAGAAACAAAAAGCACAAACAGAATGAATAGTACCTGTAGCTCTTGGGCTGAATAAAGGGGGAAACGCCTCGCATAAAGTGACGTCATAACGAATCCAACGCCTGACGCAATTACCAGCCACTCTTTGAGGACAAAATCAATGAATGTTCTTTGACCTTTCAATGAATACTCCTATGGTTTGGTGCGAGGGCTAACGAGGCTGTAGAAAAACCCCTGCATGCGATCCGCGCAGGGCTCTCGTCGATTGTTCTGCGTTTCGCGCGCACCGATGCGCGTAACGTGATCGTTCTTCTGGCTGCACATCACCACGTCCCTCCCACGGGCTGTCGCGTCTGTGGAGTCACGATACTGCGGTCTGGCGGGCTTTCCAAGCACGTCATGCGGCATGGGGGATCAGCTTCTGCACGTCGTGCGTCAGGCAATACAGCTTCCACTGCGCATCGTCTGCAGGTTGCCGAACACGGGCTCGACGATGCCCAGTCGCCGGCTGTAGAGCGCCCGGCCCTCGCGGGTATCGATCCGCGCCTTCATGGCCTTGGTGTGTGGATGCGTTTCCCGGACCTTGCCGCTGAAGAAGGTGACCTGGCGGTAGACACTGACGTCGGGCTTTCTCAGGCATTGCGCACGCAGCGGACAGCCGCCGCAGGTTTGCTTGGTACCTTCGAAGCTGACGCCCTTGTGTCCCTTGATGACGGCGTTGGCGGCACTGATCTTGAGCATCTGACCGTGCGGGCAGCGACAGGTCTGCTGCTCGGCGTCGTACTCGAAGTCATTGGGGGAAAACCACTTCGAACGCCGTTCGCCGGGCCGCCGCTGCTTGTGCGGCGGTTTGTGCTGGTAGGCTTCGGCAAACCGCGGATTGCGCGACCGAAAGCCCGTGTCGGCGACCAGCGCAGCGATACCTTGATCGTGCAGCTGCTGCAGCGTGTCTTCGCTGTGCTATCCAGAATCCGCCAGGTGCAGTGTGTTCCGGACTGCTTCGCTCCGACCGATCGATTTGAAGTGTTCGCGCGCAGCCGCGGCGACCTGCGGCAGCAGTGCGTTCTCCTGCCCCGTGCCGAACGCTTCGGCGTGCAAACGACTTGTGCCTTGCCGTCGTCAGCCGCCGTGCCGGTGTAGCCCTGGATCACGCCGTGGCTGCCCTTCATCGTCGCCGAGTCAGGATCGGTGATGTTCGACTTCAGCGGCTTGCCCTTGCGATTGGTGCGCTCCGGATTGCAGCCGAGCCAGTCGCGGAGTTTCTGGCTGTTCTTCGTCAGTGTCTCGATCTGCTGACGCTCGCGGGCAATCAGCGCATCCTCGTTGTCGCCGCGGTCCTGGCGAGCGTGCGCATCCATCATGTGGCGCACCGCCGCTTCCATCTTCTCGGCCTTCTTCTGCAACTCGGCACGCGTGCCGCTCCAGGTGCGCGACGCGTTCGATGGCAGCTTGCAGCCGTCGACCGCGAACATCTCCTTGCCGATCAGCCCCGACTCGTCGCACACCAACAGCACGTCACGGAACACCGACGTGATCTCGCCCGGCATGTTCGCAATGAACGACGCGATCGTCGTGAAGTGCGGCGGGCTATCGCCCGACAGTGCCATGAACACCACGTTCTCGCGGCAGGCGCGCTCGATCGCGCGCGATGAGGTCAGGCCACGGGCGTAGCCCAGCAGCACGACCTTGAGCAGAACGGCCGGATCGAACGCCGGCGCGCCGGTCTCATCGTTGCAGTAGCGCGCATCGAACCCCGACAGGTCGATCTTCTCGTCCACCAGCCAGTTCACCGCGTACTCGAACGTGCCCGGGACGATCTGCTCCGAAAATCGCACCGCCAGCAATTTTGACAGGTGCCGATCCACAGGTTTGTAGCGCGCCACGCCTTTCTCCCCAAAACAAAATCCGCTGCGTTGTCGCAGCGAATTTTGTGCCATTCGAGGGTTTTTCTACAGCCTCAACGTAAAGCTAACCGGGTGCGGCCACACGGAAGCTTAAATATACAAAACGGCCTTGCCGCGCTCCGGTTGAGCGCCATGTTAGGCAGATTGGAGGTCTTTTTCCATGCCGTCAATGCCATCACTTATTGCCCCTTTAACCAATTCTGCAACCGAAATACTATTTTCAGGGGCAGATTCGAAATCTATAGTCCAGACTACAACAGCCAAACCATCATATGACTTAAATACTTCGACCGTTCCTTTGTAATAAGTCACGGGGAATGGAGACATGGGGCGAAGATACACCAACCTCATGTTGAGGTCATCGATTTCTGCAATCGTGTCATTTATATCGCCGCCGCCGGCGACAGTCATATATCGCAACGCACCTACTCCCTCGCCTTCAACCCGACACATTTCAATGATTGGAAACCAAACGTCAAGTCTTCCTATTTTGCGGATTGCCGCCCAAACCACATCAACAGGAACGTTTAACTTCTTTGTAATAGGCTGTTTTGTCATCATTGGTTAATTCCTCAATCAATATGGTAATTTTTGCAGCCTGTGAGCGTGTTTTAACGGCAACTGGGTGGTGTGCTGCCTAACTACAAATAGACACCCCAAAAGGCGCAAAGCCTCGCGCCGCTAAGGCGTATAA
>CADDZF010000200.1 GCA_902812445.1 Methylococcaceae bacterium
GCGGGTTCGTATTAGAGCCGGCCGCGCTTTTGCCGGCGGCTTTTTCACCGGCGGAATCCCGCGTTTCGGCGGGCTGATGTTCGTCGGCACCATCGGGCGGCGGTTGCTCTTCTTCCAGCGGCGCGCTCGTCTCAGTATCTTCGGGCGCAGCGTCCGCTTTCGACTTTGGCGCTTGAGTTTCTGAATCTGCAGAGTCGGACAGCGGCACGATTCGATAGGACGATGCGGACGAGCGCTCCGTGTTACCTTCGGCATCGTTCCGCCCCGCGCCCGGCGGCAGCGGGATTTCTTTTGATTCGCTGTCATCCGGAATGGGCGGGATAGCGCTTTCGACTGCCGTGCCGTCGCCCTTTTCGCTCTTTTCATCGAACAGCATGGGTACGAAAATGACGATCAGCGACACGATGACCGTCGCGCCGATGAGGCGCTGTTTCAATTGTTGATCCATCAGACGTTAACCTCGGAAAAAATCAAATCACTCGCGCCAAGTACTCGGCGACCAGATAAAACGAGCCAAACACCACGATGAGATCGTTCTCTCGCGCATTTCGCTCCGCGGCGGCAAAGGCCGCGCCGGCATCGGCGAAACCGTGCGCAACTGAGCTTACGGCTAAAGCCTCGAATATCGGTAAAAGTTCTGCAGCCGACGCCGCACGACCAATTGCGAGCGGGGCGAGATACCAGTCTGCGACGACATCCTTGATGCTGTTGAGGACGCCGACGATATCCTTATCCCGCATGATGGCAAAAACTGCCACGATGCGCTTGTCGGCGAAGCGCTCCCTGAGATAGCCTGCCAGTATCTTGACCGCTTGTAAGTTGTGCGCCACATCGAGCAATACCGGCACGGCGCCGGGAAAATACTGCAAGCGACCCGCCAGGCTGACCGAGCGCAAACCCGCTGTGATTGACGCAGAGGTCACCGGGCAGCGGTTGCTTACGGCATGCAGCAGCTGTATCACGGCGGACGCGTTAAAAAACTGATGCTCGCCCTGCAGGGCCGGATACGGTAAGGCCGAAAGCTCCATCAACCGGTTACGCCACTGCCACCGATCGGCCGCTTTGGTGAAGGCAAAATCAGCGCCGGCGCAGGCGAGCGATAGGTCTCGTTCGGTGGCGTAGCGGAACAGCGACCCGGGCGGATCGGGATCGCCCACGATCGCCGGCCTGCCCGATCGAAAGATGCCTGCCTTCTCGAGCGCCACCGCTTCCCGGGTGGAGCCCAACCACTCTTGGTGATCGACATCGATGCAGGAAATCAGCGCGGCGTCCGCGTCGATGATATTTACCGCGTCCAGCCGCCCGCCTAGACCGACCTCGAGCACTTGAACGTCAACACCGGCCCGGCCGAAAATGTCGAGCGCCGCCAGCGTGCCAAATTCAAAATAGCTCAAAGAGGTGTCTTCGCGCGCCTTATGGATGCGCTCAAACGCTTCGCAAATCAGGGCGTCTTCGACCGGCTCGCCATCCACGCAGATGCGTTCATTATAACGGAGGAGATGGGGCGACGTATAAGTGCCGACACGATAGCCTTGCGCGCGCAGAATGGCATCCAGCAGGGCCACGCAGGAGCCTTTGCCGTTGGTGCCGCCCACGGTGATGGTAAATGACGCAGCGCTCTTCCCGTTCAGTCTTTGGTACACTTTTGCAACCCGCGCGAGTCCGAGATCGATCCATCGCGGATGCAGCCTTTGCTGCCAGATCAGCCATTCATCGAGCGTCCTGAGGCGCATGTATTATTCGACTTCGCTATGCGCTCTGGATTCGAGCGTGATCGGCAGGGCGGTCTCGATCTCTATCGGTTCGGTTTCAAGCACGCTTTCAAGGGTAATAGCCGGCTGCCGCACATAGGTCAGCATGGACAGGAGACAGGCGATCCTGTCGCGCAACTCGCGGCGGTCGACGATCATGTCGATGGCGCCGTGCTCCTGCAAAAACTCGCTGCGCTGGAAACCCTCGGGGAGCGTTTCCCGCACCGTCTGCTCGATGACGCGTGGACCGGCGAAGCCGATCAAGGCATTCGGCTCGGCAATGTTGATGTCGCCCAGCATGGCCACGCTCGCCGATACGCCGCCCATGGTTGGATCGGTCATCACCGAGATGAACGGTATGCCGGCGTCAGCAAGGCGCGCCAGCGCCGCGCTGGTTTTCGCCATCTGGAACAGCGATAGCAGCGATTCCTGCATTCTGGCGCCGCCGCTGGCGGTGAACGTGACCAGCGGAATCCGGTTCTCCAGGCTGACGTTGACCCCGCGCACGAACCGCTCGCCCACTACCGAACCCATGGAGCCGCCCATGAAATCGAAGTCGAAGGCCGCGGCAACCAGTGGCTTGTTCTTCAGCGCGCCGTGCATGACGATGAGCGCATCCTTCTCTCCGGTAACCTTCTGCGCCTGCAGCAGCCGATCCTTGTATTTTTTGCTGTCCTTGAACTTGAGCGGATCGGTCGGTCTTAGCGCCTCGCCGATCTCGCGCCGGTTTTCCGGATCGAGGAAAATGTGCAGACGCCGGCGCCCGTTGATGCGCATGTGATGGTTGCATTTCGGACATACTTCGAGATTGCGCTCCAGCTCGGCCTTGTACAGGATGGCGCTGCAACTCGGACATTTGCACCACAATCCTTCCGGCACCGTGCTCTTGCTGGACGCTTCAGTACGGATTTTGGAAGGCACCAACTTGTGAAACCAACTCAAGGTCATCGTTTGTTCTCTAACTGGGAAGAGCTAATCGGGTCCGCTCGCGGGCATCGCTGGGAAAGCGGGTGGGCTTTGCGGGGCGGTCTCGCCTGGGGAGATTCTGCCCTCATCATGACTTTTTCAAGCGTCCATGGCAGCGCGCATGGATTGAAGCAGATCGGTGATGCCTTTGCGGGCCCGATCTGGCTCGTTCTGACTAGCCTCGATCGTGCCGACCAGGGCACTGCCCACCACGACGGCATCGGCCAGTTGGGCGACCGCGGCGGCGGTCTCGGCGTTCTTGACGCCAAACCCAACACCGATGGGCAGATCGGTCAGTTTGCGGATCTGCGCAAGCTTGCGTTCCACGTCGTTCAAATCCAGGTGGGAAGCGCCTGTCACGCCTTTCAGCGAGACGTAGTAAAGATACCCGCTACCGAGATAGCTCATTTTTTTGATACGTTCCTCGGC
The DNA here is from genome assembly GCA_902812445.1 of Methylococcaceae bacterium. Classification (GTDB taxonomy): domain Bacteria; phylum Pseudomonadota; class Gammaproteobacteria; order Methylococcales; family Methylococcaceae; genus CADDZF01. The sequence goes on from CADDZF010000200.1 coordinate 3,147, forward strand.
GCTGTTCGGGGCCAGCAAAAAGATCACATCGACGTGCGCTTCCGCTAACAGCGGCAGCAATTCGCCGGCTTCTTCCGGCGGCAGATCGACCGTCAGCACGCCGTCCACTCCCGCCTGTTGCGCTTTCTGGGCGAATTCCGCGTAGCCGAATGCTTCGATCGGATTGAGATAGCCCATCAGCACGATCGGCGTCTTCATATCCTGCCGACGGAATTCGGTGACTAACTCCAGCGTGCGGCGCAGATTCATCTTGTGCGCCAGAGCGCGCTCGCTCGCCTTTTGGATCACCGGACCGTCCGCCATCGGATCGGAGAACGGCACGCCGAGTTCGATGATATCGGCGCCTGCCTCGACCATTGCGTGCAGCGTCGGCACGGTGAATTCGGGGCTGGGATCACCGGCTGTGATGAAAGGAACCAATGCTTTGCGCTTGGCCTGCTTGAGGCTTTGAAAGATGGGCATCAGACGGCTCACAGAATGATGCCCTCCCGGCCAGCCACGGTATGGATATCCTTGTCTCCGCGTCCGGATAGATTGACCACGATGTGCTGATCGGGGCGCAGCGTGGGCGCCAGTTTTGCGGCATAAGCGAGGGCGTGGCTCGATTCCAGCGCCGGGATGATGCCTTCCAGCCGCGTCAACGTGTGGAAGGCTTGCAAGGCCTCATCATCGGTGATGCTGACATAAGTCGCCCGGCCGCTGTCTTTCAGCCAGGCGTGTTCCGGCCCGACGCCGGGATAGTCGAGTCCGGCGGAAATCGAGTGAGTTTCGCTGATCTCGCCGTCCTCATCCTCCATCAGGTAGGTC
>CADDZF010000201.1 GCA_902812445.1 Methylococcaceae bacterium
CGCAGAAACCCAATATCGTGATGCTCGGCGCCGATACCCTGCGCGCCGATCATCTCGGCGTAGACGGCTATCACCGGGATACTAGCCCGTTCATTGATGAACTCGCCGTGCGGGGAACGTTTTTCAGCCAGTGCTACGTTCCTTCGGCACGGACAGCCCCCAGCCTGATCTCTCTCTTAACCGGCACCTGGCCGCAGAGCCACGGTATCCGCACGAACTTCACCAGCGACACGCAGACCTCGCTCGATGCTTCCTCTCTTCCCAGCACTCTCCGTAAAGCGGGCTACGAGACCATAAGCATCAGCGACTGGACCGGGAGCGATTTCGGTAAGTTCAATCTCGGTTTCGAAAAATTGGACGTTCCTCCGGATCAATGGAACCTCAAGTACCTAATCCGCCAGGGCCCGAAGGATATCCGATTGTTTCTGTCCCTATTCATGCATAATCGTCTCGGCAAGAAGTATCTGCCTGAAATCTATTACCTGGCCGGCGTTCCGCTAACCGCTCACCTGGGAAAATCGGCGCGCGGTGAGCTCTCACGTCTGGCCCGTTCAGGCAAGCCCTTCTTTCTGAATGTTTTCATGGGCACCACCCATCCGCCGTTCGGCAGTGATTATCCTTACTACACCTGGTTTGCCGATCAAGCGTATGCGGGCGAATCGAAATTCGCCATGTCCCGCCTCGGTGATCCTGATGAGATCATACGTAGCCAAAAAGAACCGAAGGAAGCGTTCGACCTCGACCAGATCATCAATCTTTACGACGGCAGCATACGTCAGTTCGACGAGGAATTGCGCCGAATCATCGATCATCTTCGGCGCTGCGGACTGGATGGCAACACCATCATCGTGGTCTACAGCGATCATGGCATGGAGTTCTTCGAGTACAATACTTGGGGCCAGGGTAACAACATCCAGGGCGCCGCCAGTCCACGCATCCCACTCATCATCATCGATCCTCGCCAAAAAGGGGCCGGCAGACACGGCAAGGTCGTGCGCAGCATCGACGTGATGCCCACACTGCTGGATCTCTGCGGTCTGGCGATCCCGCCGTCGGTACAGGGCCGGTCGCTGGCCGGCCTGATGGCGGGCCAGCACGGGGCATGCGATCTCACGGCCTACTTTGAAACCGGTGAATGGCTCGCCAAACCGCCCGGTCAGCATCCCGAGCACCTGACTTACCCGGAATTGCTCGAGTTGCTCGAAATACCGGATGAATCGAGCGGAACACTCGCCTTGAAGCCCGGTTATGAGAAGATCGTCAACCTTTCTCGCGATACCATGCTGCGCAATGACGAGTGGAAGCTGGAACGGCTGGCTTTGAACCCCCGTCCGTTGTATCGCCTCTTTAACATCAGGCAGGATCCAGGCTGCCGGATTGACCTCAGCGCTGAATTGCCCGAGATGGTACAGGCGCTCAGCAAGCTGTTCGATCAGCTGTGAACGCGCGTCAGAGGTCCAGCGCCGTCGTTTTTTCCGCGACCTTGTGCCAGCCGTATTCGTCCCGCGCGCGACGGTAGGCGTTTTTCGCCAAACCGGCCGCCGGCTGATCAACCAGCAGCCTTGCCAAGGTCTGGCTGACGTCATCCAGCGAGTCGCCGTCGACGCGGTAACCGGTTACTCCATCGATGACCGCGGCGCCCGTACCGCCGGCACGCCCGCACAAAGCCGTCTTCCCGCAGGCCGCCGCCTCCAGATAGACCATGCCGAAACCTTCGGTATCGCCGTCGATATCGCGGTTCGGCATGGCGAAGACGTCGCAGGCGTTATACCAGCGCGGCAAGTCGTTCATCGTCACGTGTCCAAGCAGATGCACGCGGTCCGCCACGCCGCACTGCTGAGCCAGCTCGTAGAGGTACTCAAAATCGTCTCCAATGCCAATGATGGCGTAGCGAACGTCCAGCCCCCTGGCGAGCAAGCGCGGAATGCTGCGAATCACTTGATCAAAACCTTTCCGGCGGCTCAGGCGACCCACTGACAGAATGAGTTTTTGACCGGGCGCCAGACCGATCCGCTCGGTCAGATCGGCGAACGGGAGCTGCGGCCTGAACCGATCGAGGTCGACGCCCGGCGAGATGAGGGAAATCGCACCGTCGCGAACGCCCAGTTTCATTAATTCGTTCCGGGTAAATTCACTGTTGGCGATGATTTTGTCGGCGTGCCGATAGGCAAAGCGCATGGCCCTGAACTTCCCCGACTGCCGCCAGGTGGTAATTTCTTCGCCGTGTGCATAAATAAGGATCGGCAGACCTCTGATGCGGGCGGCTAGCCAGCCGGCCAGTCCTTCCGGCAAGACCCGCCCTGCGTGCACGGCGGCGAATCGATATTGCAACGACAGTTTCAGTGCTGTCAGAAAGAATTTCACATACATGATCAAAGACTCCGGCCTGACCCACGCATAGCGGCGCAGATCAAGCCGATGCACACTGTTGGGGTGTGCCCGGTCGTGTTCCTGGGCACCCGGCACGTCGGCGGTCACGATGTGAATTTCGTTGCCGCCGATGCGCCGGTACACTTCATCAAACCAAACGGCCGTTCCGCCCTTGGTCGGCAAGAATAGCTCGGTAAGCAGTAAAATCGGTTTTCGGGTTTCATTCATGGAGATCGAGAGGGCTTTTTGCTGATACAGTTTAGAACGATAAAGAGAATGACGAGCCCGCTGATCCAAGCCAGCTTGGGCAGCCGGGGAATCTCGCGTATCCGTTGCAGCCAGGTGAAGAGACGTTTTCTTGGGTCGCTTTCGATGAGTGTACTGGCGCGCTCAGCGATCAACGCGGCCAAGCGTTCGCTGGAGACAAACAGAAGCTCAGGATAATTGGCCACCGCCTTTTGCAGCAAGAGATCCATTTCGCGAAATGATCTTTCCGCCGTCTCCTCATCGCCGGTGAAATTGAAGCGGTGCGTCTCCAGCAGCGCGGGGCGCCCCAGCCGGGCGTTCTTGACGATGGCAGGCATGCACTGCTCTGCGGTATGGCCCAGCGCAGGCTCGAAGTAAATATCGCGCACGAGATAGCTGATGCCGCTTGCACCCGCTTGGCCGTTCACCAGTAACGGCCTGTCCGAAGCGGCGGGACGGCCCTGCTTATCGCGTGCGGTAAACCGCCTACCTGGCGTGATCAGAGTGGTAACGCCTGCCGCAGCGAAAGCCCGCTCCACCGCTTCATTCCAGATGAATGTGGGTGGAACCACGACGCGCGGCGATGCCCCGAAGGTCGTTTTGAATGCACAGACCTCCTCAGCGACCGCATCGGCGATCGCATCGTGCGCCAACTCGGACGACGGCAAGTGCGAGGCATCGGTCCAGCGACTTTGCAGTGGCGAAGGTAAATTCCCTGCATCGGGAAGCTCCTGCCCGTTCAACCAGGCGCGGATGGCCTCGTTGTGCCGGGCGGCTTTCATGACGGCCTGCGGCCAGAAATGCTCCATCCCGTGCAGTTGCAAAGCGAACACGCCGGCCGATTCGCCCCGCTGCATGACGCTCACGATGGGGGCGAACCGCGGGTCGGCCAGGACCAGCCGGTGATAACGCCCGTCGGCGTTGCTGTGCCGGCTGTCCGGTAAGGCCAAAATCACGCCCAGGGTCATCACAGGAGGATTGCCGCTGCGATCGGCAAATGTCAGCAGCAGATTCGCCAGGCGCTGCAAACGGCTGGCATGCTGCTCTTTGCCAGGTCCCCAGTCGTCGCTTTCAATAATGATCACCGGCCTTACCAGCATCGGCTCGTGCCAATAAGCCCATAAAGGCGTGCGGTAAGCCCACAGGATGGCGCCGCAAAGCAGCAGCCACAGCGTTGTCAACGCAATTGCCAAGCTCGTCTC
>CADDZF010000202.1 GCA_902812445.1 Methylococcaceae bacterium
TTTCGGCCGCCGCGTCCAGCTCGCTCCTTCCCCTCACCACTCTCGCCCACAGCTTTTCCTCCCGATCGGCTTCTGCTTGGGGCGTCTGCCCGCTGATCGAGGGAACTGTGAGAAATGCGGGTTAGCCGTTCCCCACACCCGTGGGGATGAACCGGCCGCGCGTGATCAGGAGCTGCAACGGGTGCACCGTTCCCCACGCCCGTGGGGATGACTTGTAGGGTCATTCGGCCAGTTGCCCTGCCGGGCAACCTTTTCGATCCAAGGGCCGCAAGGCCCGGCACTGAGTTACGCCGCCTACGCAGCCTTGTTATCTTCATTTTTTTGCGTCGCTGCGGGATCGATGGAGCCCCTGCTTGCTTCCGATTGTGATGGTCATGTAAATTAATTCTTAGCTTTGTTCGTCTTGGCGTCCGCGCCTATCAGGAGAAACAGGGTGGTCTACGTCATCGAAATAATTAGAGGCTTATTAGAGGCTTAATGGTGAGAAGCGGAGCGGCTCGTCGTCCATGAAAGATCTTCCTTCACCTATCGGTTTCACCCGCGTCGCGACCTTGGCGCTGGTTGCGATTTATCTGGTCATTCTGGCGGGCAGCATCGTTCGCGCGTCCGGCGCTGGCATGGGTTGCCCAGACTGGCCCACCTGTTTCGGTCACTGGATTCCACCTACCGACGAAACGCAACTGCCGCCTGATTACCACGCCGTTTATGCCGAAAGAGGTTATGCCGACACCCATTTCAATCCGGTTAAGACCTGGACCGAGTACGCCAATCGGCTGATGGGCGTCAGCGCCGGTATTCTGATTTTGCTGACGGTGATCTATTCGATCCGCTTCCTGAAAACAGACCGAGCGATCTTTGTGCTTTCACTCGGCACCTTTCTATTGACGGGCTTTCAGGGTTGGCTGGGCGCGGCGGTCGTGGCGAGCAATTTGCGGCCGATCATGATCACCGCCCATATGCTGATGGCACTCACCGTCGTGGCGTTGTTGATCTATATCATTGCCCGCTCGCAGCGTGCGTCGCTGGCGTCCGCCGGGGTCGCGGGTCTACCGGCGCGTTTTCGTACGGTTCTGCTGGCAGCTTTGGGCATGACTTTGCTGCAAATCGCTATGGGTACGCAGGTTCGCGAAGCCGTGGATACGATAGCGGTGATATCGAATCAGACTGAACGCTATCTCTGGCGCGAACAATTTCCGGTAATTTTTTATGTCCACCGCACGTTTTCGGCGATCATCCTGATGACTAACCTCTGGTTGGCGTGGAAGCTGGCGCATGCTCGGGGTCTGGCTCGTTGGCTGAGGCGCTTTGGCGTCCTGCTGGCCGTTCTCGTTATCAGTGCTATCCTGACGGGCGTCAGCCTCGATCGGCTTGGATTCCCGGCTTTTATTCAGCCCGCTCACCTGCTCTTTGCCACGCTGATTTTTGGCGTCCAGTTCTTTTTATTGGCGGCCTGCCGTTATGCGCGGCGGAACGAGCTCTCCCTGTCAATTGCTCGGATGAGAGAAAGCCGGACTTGACCGTTGCAATCCCGGCCTCCGCCACAGAGACAGGGGGCTTTTGACCGCTGGATTTTTCAAGCGCGTTGCTGAAAAGACCTGCCTTTTGGCCAATCGGTGGGGGGTCAACCACAAGGTGTTTGCTCCTGCCCACGGAGCTCCGCCGGCAAGCCGACTTTTCTGAGTATTTCATCCAGCGATTCTCTGGAGTTTCGCCAGCGGATCAGCACCCCGAACGTTCCGCTGGCCACTGTGCGGGGCTGAATTTCGGCCTTGATGCCTTTTTCCTGAAACGTTTTCTGCGCTGCCTCGGCGTGTTCTTTCTTTTTGAACAGCCCCAATGAAATCGCGCCTTTCAGGGCGCCCCTGTCGATCACCCACATCTCTTTGATGCCGCGCTCGATCAGCATGGTCTTGTCGGCTTTCACGAGCTCAGGGGTTTCCGCCTTTGGATACAGCACGAGAAAGCCTTGTACCCGTTCGACCGGTTTGATCTCCGCTTCAAGATCATCACTTTGCGAGCGCAGGGCATTCAAGCGAACTCGAGCTTCGGCTTCGGAAGCGAACGGGCCGAGCTGATAACAGGTCGGCACAGGCGAGGACTCCGGCACAGCGGGCGGTGGCGATTGACCGGCGGGTGGCTCTAGCATCGCTTGCTGCGTGTTCGCCGACGGCTCGGCCGTTTTCTCGGCTGCAGGCGGCGCCAGAGCAGCTGCCGTTTTTGGACGGGATGGCAATTCCCTGATCAAGACGATTCTTTCAGCCGGTTCCTGGCCGATGGTTTTCACGGATGTTTTCTGTCTCTCGAGCGCGGCGTTGCCAAAATTCTGCTCCCACAGGAAGAACAGGACATTGGCCATCAACAAGAGATAAAAAACGTACTTCATGCCGCATCCTCGGCGATGACTAGGAGTCCTTGCAGTATCAAATCCGGCGCCATGTGATAGGGTATCCCCAGCCGCGATGCAAGGCTCCCGGCATCGCCGCCGGTCACCACCAGCGTAGGCTGATCGCCCAATCGAACGGCGCAGCCGCTCACCACCCGCTCGATCAAACCCGCCACGGCCTGCAATGTTCCGCTCTGAACAGCCGATGCGGTGTCTTTGCCCAGCAACTCCTCATAACGCTCGCCGATCTCACGAATGCCACGAGTCTTTTCCAGCAATATCTGCCGCATCAGTGCAAGGCCAGGTACGATGACGCCGCCTAAGTGTCCGCCATTTTTGTCCAACACATCTATCGTCACGGCGGTTCCACAATCCGCGACACAGGCGGGCAAGGCATAATGGTGTCGCAGAGCGATTAGGCTGATCCAGCGGTCGGCGCCGAGCTTCTCCGGGTGAGGATAGGCGTTCTTGACGCCGTAGCCCTCGGCCATCGGCCACACGGTTTCCAGCGTGGCCGACCAGCGCCTGGCTAGCCAGCGGTGGATGCCCGCCGCCACCTCATCGCCTGCGACATTGCAAGCGATCACTCGGCGCGGCGCGGGTAACGATGCAAAGGCTCGCGAGAGGTTTTGCTCGAGACCTTCCGGGCGGGAAGAAAAAGGCGCTCCCGGCGTAATCCGCCCGTCCGCCGCCACGCCCCATTTGATGCGCGTATTACCGATATCGAGAAGGAGCTGCATGAACGAGATTCTCTACGTGAGCCTGCAATCGAATGAACCTCGGCGCGATGGACGGATCCGTGGTCCTGGCCTTGTTATGGGTTGTGCAAAATAATCTGCCTTATCCTGGCCGACGGTTTATCGCACAGCGATGCTCCTCGCTCCCTTTCCCTTCGGGCCGCTGATTTCTCGATATGATCGAGCCGGCGGTAAAGTTCCCTTGCCCGTGGCTTTTCCCTCACCACCCGGGCGCAGTCAGGGGAGCTGCTGGTGACAAGCCTCTCAAGCGCGATTCTACCATGCCAGGATAGAGTCTTCGGGCAGTCGAGCGGGTACGATCGCCAAGCCGCGGTGTCTCGTCGGCCACAAGAAGGTGGGGGCGACCCGGTATTCGCCCGAAGGCTTGCCAACCGGATGCGATTGTCCGCTGCGTGCCCAAAGCTGTCCATCGGTGACTACTTGCGAACGGCGGGTTCGTGCGTCGAAGCGGACACCCCACCCATCGGAGTGAGGACTGAAGCCATCGATACATTGCGTTTGTAAGTCTTGTGAGATCAATCACATAACGATGACGCCAGCCTCACGTCCGGCCGCCATCGGCCGACCACCCGGGAACCCCAATGCCCGTTCCCAGAACCGATGTCGACGGTTGCCTCCTGTGCCCACGATCCCCC
>CADDZF010000203.1 GCA_902812445.1 Methylococcaceae bacterium
TCACTATGAGATTTTGGCCAAGCGCCTGCGCGAGCTTTCCTTCCTAAATTCGGGTGTTCATATCAGCCTGCAGGATGAGCGCACGGGGAAAAGCGACGTATTCGAGTTTGAAGGCGGTATCAAAGCTTTTGTCGAGCACTTAAATAAAAACAAAACGCCCTTGTTCGAAAAAGTCTTCTATTTCGATAGCGAACGAGACGGTATGCGGGTCGAAGTGGCGATGCAGTGGAACGACTCCTACCAGGAAAATATCTTCTGTTTCACCAACAACATACCGCAACGGGATGGTGGCACGCATTTGGCGGGTTTTCGCGGCGCCTTGACGCGGACGCTCAATCAATATATCGAAGCCCAGGGCCTGTTGAAGAAACAGAAAATCAATACTTCAGGCGATGACGCCAGGGAGGGGTTGACGGCCGTACTCTCGGTTAAGGTGCCTGACCCAAAATTTTCATCGCAGACCAAAGACAAGCTGGTTTCATCAGAGGTTAAACCGGTCGTCGAATCGACGATAAGCGAAAAACTCGATGAGTTTTTACTCGAAAATCCCGCTGTTGCAAAACTCATCGCCAATAAAATGATCGATGCCGCACGAGCGCGCGAAGCGGCACGAAAGGCCCGGGAGATGACGCGCCGAAAAACCACTCTGGATATTGCCGGCCTGCCCGGCAAGCTGGCCGATTGCCAAGAAAAAGATCCGGCCTATTCGGAGCTGTTCATCGTCGAAGGCGACTCCGCGGGCGGCTCGGCCAAGCAAGGCCGCGACCGCCGAACGCAAGCGATACTGCCGCTGAAAGGCAAGATCCTGAACGTCGAAAAGGCACGCTTCGACAAGATGCTCTCCTCTGAAGAAGTCGGGACATTGATTACGGCACTGGGCTGCGGAATTGGAAAGGAAGAATACGATCCCAACAAATTACGCTATCACCGGGTCATCATCATGACCGACGCGGATATCGATGGCTCGCACATCAGAACGCTGCTACTGACCTTTTTCTATCGGCAGATGCCGGAGCTGATCGAACGAGGCCACATCTATATCGCCCAGCCGCCTTTGTACAAGGTCAAAAAAGGCAGACAAGAGCACTATGTCAAGGACGATAGCGAACTGGACGATTATTTGTTGCAGATGGCCCTGGAAACGGCTCGATTGGTACTCGATGAATCCACGCTGCCTGTCGTGGGGGCTGGCTTGGAGCAGCTCGCACGTGAACATCGAGTGGTGCAGAGCATCATCAAAAAATTGTCACATCGCTATGACGAGGTGTTCCTGGAAGCGCTGATTAGTCTCCCGGTCGTCCTGCATGAAGACATGCTGAGGCAGGTGCAGAAGACGCATGCTTGGTTCAGCCGGCTGGAAGAGGTGTTGAACGAAAATGACAAGATGAGTCGGTTTACCGTGAAAGTCCACCCCGCCACGCAGGACAGTGAATTCATCGCAACCATCCATAAAAGGATCCACGGGGTAGAGAAAACTTTCAATGTCAGCCCGGCTTTCTTTGCGTCCGCCGACTACCTTCGACTGACCGCGTTTGGCAAAAAGACCGAGGCACTGTTCGGCCCGGAAAGCTATGTTGCCATTGAAGACAAAAAAGTACACGTCACGAACTTTAAAGCCGCGTTCGCATGGATGATGGCCGAGGTCCGCAAAGGCCAAAGTTTTCAGCGTTACAAGGGGCTCGGTGAAATGAATCCAGAACAGCTCTGGCAGACCACCCTGGATAGCAATTCGAGGCGCCTGTTGCAGGTCAAGATTGAAGATGCGATTGGCGCGGATGAAATCTTCACCACGCTGATGGGCGATCACGTCGAGCCGCGTCGCGAATTTATCGAAAGAAACGCGTTAGAAGTCGCCAATCTGGACGTTTGAGAATTAATTCCCAATCGATGCTTCCTTATCCCGCTATCGATCCCGTTGCGGTAAGCCTAGGACCGCTCAAGATCCACTGGTACGGCTTGATGTATATCATTGGCATTGGAGCTGCCTGGTGGCTCGCGCGGAAACGCACTGCGATGCTGGAGCCGGGCTGGCGCAAGGAACAGATCGACGATCTCATCTTTTACTCGGCGCTTGGCCTGATTGTAGGTGGCCGGCTCGGCTATACGCTGTTTTATAATTTTTCGTCTTTCCTGCAGGAGCCGACCACCTTATTCAAGGTATGGGAAGGGGGCATGTCCTTTCATGGCGGACTGCTGGGAGTCCTGACCGCGCTCTGGCTATATGGGCGCGCGCGAAAAACAAATTTCTTCAGCTTGACCGACTTCATCGCTCCATTGGTTCCGATTGGTCTATTTTTTGGCCGCATCGGCAACTTCATCAACGGCGAGCTATGGGGAAAAGTCAGCGAGGTGCCTTGGGCGATGGTATTCCCCGGCGCAGGGTTAGAGCCGCGCCACCCTTCGCAGCTTTATGAGGCGCTCCTGGAAGGCGCGATCCTGTTCGCCCTGCTAAACGCATTCGTGCGGCGACGGCGGCCGAAAATGGCGACCAGTGGTTTGTTTCTCTTGCTGTACGGCATCTTCCGGTTTTGCGTCGAGTTCGTGCGTTTGCCGGATGCGCATATCGGCTATCTCGCATTTGGCTGGCTGACCTTGGGACAGGTTCTGACGCTGCCCATGATTTTCTTCGGTGGCGTGCTGTTAATTCTGGCGTATCGGCAAAAGACCGCCTGAGTGCAATGGGTTCGGCTGGATTTATCCTCCAAAGCCCTTTAATGTGTTGGCCCAGCGGCCTGGGCGAGCCAAAGAACTGGATCTGGCGTGCGAGCGTACCTGGAACTCTTGCAAGACATTCTCACTAACGGGACCGCAAGGAGCGATCGCACCGGTATCGGCACGCTTAGCGTGTTTGCTCGTCAGCTGCGCTTTGATTTGTCCCGTGGGTTGCCGCTGGTGACGACCAAAAGATTGCACCTGCCTTCAATCATCCATGAACTGCTCTGGTTTATCTCCGGTGAAACCAACATTCGCTATCTTCAGGATCAGGGTGTCACCATCTGGGATGAATGGGCAGATGCCGAAGGGGAACTCGGTCCTGTCTATGGCAAGCAGTGGAGAGCCTGGCAAAAACCCGACGGCGGCACCATCGATCAACTCAAAGGCGTCATCGATCAGATCAACAGCAATCCGGAGTCCCGGCGCTTGCTGGTGAGTGCCTGGAACGTCGCGGCGCTGGAAACTATGGCGCTGCCGCCCTGTCACTATGCATATCAATTCTATGTGGCGCAGGCAAGGCTCTCCTGTCTTTTCACCATGCGCTCCACCGATGCGTTTCTGGGGTTGCCCTTCAATATCGCGAGCTACGCCCTCCTTACTCATCTGGTGGCGCAGCAATGTGGCCTGGATGTCGGGGAGTTGATCTGGTGTGGGGGGGATGTGCATCTTTATGTGAATCACCTGCAGCAGGTCGAGCTGCAATTAGCGCGACAGCCTTTTCCACCGCCTCGCCTTAAGATCAGGCGCAAACCGGAATCCCTTTTCGATTATCGGTATGACGACTTCGAAATCCGCAACTACCAGGCTCATCCCTCGATCAAGGCGCCAATTGCCGTCTAATTCCATTTCTACATCATAGATGAAACAATAAGCCGTGTTTTGTCATGAGGTACGGCAATGGCGAGAACGGCCAGCGGGCGGGAGGTTTTAGAGCAGGCCAAGGCTTGCTTGGCGAAGGCC
>CADDZF010000204.1 GCA_902812445.1 Methylococcaceae bacterium
CACAAACTCGCGCATTAGCTCGCGGACCACCTGCGATGCCGGCCGGTGAGCAGCCTCGGCAGCGGCCATGAATTCGGCGCGCAATTCGGGTTCCAGCTTCATTGTGAAAACAGCTTCTTTCGACATGGTTTGCCCTCCTGCAATCATATACTAACTAAGTATATACGCGTTCATTACCCTGTGCGAATCACAAAGGGCGCTGCGCGGGCACAAGGAATCGGGCCACATATCGGAAAACATCTGTTTTCCGACAGCCATCCCACAACGCTCGAAACGGACTCATCGCAACGCCAAAAATGTACGGCAAACCCCGTCGTAATCCACTACTATACGGAAACATCAAATCAATGGTTTTCCGCTTATGTTGGTCGGTTATATGCGCGTTTCGTTGGACTCGGACCGGCAGAGCACGGGCCTGCAACGCGACGCGCTGCTGGCAGCAGGCGTCGATAGCCGGCATCTGTTCGAAGATCGCGCTTCCGGTGCCAAGGATGATCGATCCGGCTTGGCCCAGGCGCTGGCCTTTGTCCACCCCGGTGATGTACTGGTCGTTTGGAAACTGGATCGGCTCGGCCGGTCACTGTCGCATCTCCTTTCCATTGTGAACGCCCTGCGTGAGAAGCAGGTGGCTTTCCGTTCTCTCACCGAAGGCATGGATACCACGACGGCATCGGGAGAATTGCTGTTTCATGTGTTCGGCGCGCTGGCCCAGTACGGACGTGCCTTGATCCAGGAACGGGTGGTTGCCGGACTAGCCGCCGCGCGACGCCGAGGCCGTGTCGGCGGGCGACCTCCCGCGATTGCCGGCGAGAAACTGGACGCCATTCTGAGTGCATTGCAAGGCGGTATGTCCAAAGCAGCCGTGTGTCGCAATTTCGGCGTCAAGCGCACCACACTGATCGAAACCCTCGCTCGGATCGGCTGGTCAGCGGCCACCCACTCCGTAACCTAGCCGCATGGCGAACGGTGGCGGCAGCCCGGACGATTAATGGATATTGATGCCCGCCGAGCACGAGCTGGTCCTGACGAAGAATCGAGCGAACCGGCTTGGCTTCGCCGTCCTGCTGACGTTCTTCCGGGAGCACGGCCGATTTCCGCATGACGAGGCCGAAGTCGAAGCGCAAGGAATCGCGGCTTTAAGCCAGCAGCTCAATGTGCCAACGCCGGTGGACGGCGAAGCCTTCCTCACCGGGCGCACGGCAGAGCGCCTGCGTGCCGAAATCCGGGTTCGGTTTGGATTCCGCGAGGCCACAGTCGCCGACGCCGAGACATTGACTGTCTGGTTGCGTGATCATGTCGCCGGAGAGGTTGGCGGCGAAATTGAACCGATGATCGAGCGCCTGGAAGTGCGCTGCCGCGAGCTGGCGATCGAGCCGGCGACAGCCGATCGGGTGGAGCGCATCGCCCGCACGGCGCTGCGTGCCCACGAGGACCGCTTTCACGCCGGCGATCCTGCTGAAATTGCGCGGCAGTCCCGGCCGCCCGAGTCTCGCCAGCATGCAGGATGAATTGGCGAAGCTGGAGCTGATCAAACAGATCGCGCTTCCGGCTGATTTGTTCGATCATGCCTTCCCGCGCGATTTGGAACGCGCAGGCGTCGCGTGTCGGTTGAAGTGCCGCGCGACCTGCGCCGACACCCCGATGCGGCGCGCCTCACCTGGCTCGCGGCCTTTGTTCATCTACGTGCCCGCAGCCTGACCGACGACCTGGTAGACCTTTTGATCGAGACCATCCATCAGATCGGCGCGCGCGCCGAGCGCAAGGTCGAGCGGGAACTGCTGGACGACCTCAGGCGCGTTACCGGCAAGCAAAACCTGCTGTTCGAACGGGCCGGCTCCACGCTTGCCCAGCCTGACGGGGTGGTGCGCGACGTGGTGTTCCCTGTGGTCGGCGAACAGACGCTTCGCGACCTGGTGAAAGAGTGGAAGGCCACCGGCCCGACTTACCGCGTCACGCTGCGCACCGTGATCCGCAACTCCTACCGGAGGCACTACCGCCGCATGGTATCCAAGCTGCTCGATGCGCTGGAGTTTCGTTCCAACAACGACCGCCACCGCCCGGTGATGCAGGCACTCGAACTGGTGAAACGCTTCGCCGACACCCAGGTGCATTCCTTTCCGCCCAACGAAGAGGTTCCGCTCGATGGGGTCGTGCGGTCAACTAAAGTGATATGTGAAGCTTGCCGCCTCGTGTGTCACGAACTGTCATTACGTTCCAAAAAGATCGCCATGACTGCCGGTTCGCACCAGCCAGAGGTTTCCCTCATCGGCCTTGTAGACCAGTACCCAATCCGACTCGATGTGGATGTCGCGATAGCCGTTCCATGGGCCTTTGAGGGGATGATCGTTCAGTTCGCGCGGCAAGGGTTGTCCTGTGACTAGAAGCTCGATGACGGCGCGGAGTTTTGCGGTGTCTTTGCCGCGCCGTACCGCAAGCGCGGCGTCTTTCTCAAACTTCTTGGTCGTGTGGACCGTACGCCGCACCGTCAGAGGCCCAAGGCTTTATACAGGGCCTCGGTGCTGGCGTGGGTGGTGACTTCACCGCGTTCGACCGCTTCGATCGCTGCGAGGGTGTCTTTGTTCGGTACTTCCTGTCGGGCAATGTAGGCGCGCATCAGATCGCGCACGATTTGCGCCGCAGGTCGATGCATGGCTGCGGCTACAGCCATGAATTGATCGCGCAGTTCGGATTCCATCTTGATGGTCATTTGAACTTCTTTGGCCATGGCTATTTCTCCGGACGGATAGCTAAGAAAGCAATCTAATCACCCTTTATTGGAATGTCAACGAATACCTGATAGGTATTCGTTGAGTCCTGGCGCTGAGTGAAGAAGGGGTGGCTGATAAGGTTAATTGTTAAAAGACTAAATAAAAGGTTAAAGATTACGATCTTGCAATACTTTGATATTTAAACAAAAAACATCTAATGGTGTGCCCTAGACCTACCGAACTGTATGAAATAACCCGGTTGCGCAATGAAGGTGTGCCCTAAACCTACCGAAAAGAGGGGGTTGGGTTCTCACTTAAAGCGCCTTTTAGCCGCCTATTGGCCACCTTCATTTCCTTAACGAATTCATTGGTCGGAAATAGCCGGTAAACCACTTCGACGACCTTACCTTTCCCGGCAACGACAGACTCCTTCTGAACATCCCGCAAGACTCGGACGCTTACAAGCTGCGAAAACGCTTCGTCGACATCACGCCTGTTATCGATGTCGCGATTCCGATTCAACAGGTTGCTATCGCGTTTAATGGTGGAAAAACGCATCTCGAATGGATTCGAGGCCAGGCCAGCAAAGGTAAACTTGATGGATAGGTGTTTGTGAATCCAGCGGGCGAGCTGAGTGGGCAAGGCCATCATCGTCATGTAGTTAAATTGACGGTAGGCCAGTTGATCGATGCATTGCGTGACCAATGGATGGAACTGAGCGACCCATCGCGCGCTTGGATCGTCCAAAAGTTTTTTCTTGGTAACGGCAGCTAACGTCGGTAGATAGTTCGCGGCGATGAAGGACTCGCCGCGCCCTTCGCCTGCTAATCAGCGTGCAAAAGTATCCAGGTTATCGGGGAAAACAGCGTCCAAAAAGGACCACCCCGATGTGTTAAACCTTCCGGTTTTCGCCGGAGCAACCTGGAGTGATTTACGTGGAAACCCTCGG
>CADDZF010000205.1 GCA_902812445.1 Methylococcaceae bacterium
TTGCGGGATTTCATTCAAGCCGCGCCAGCGCCGCGTCACGACCTCGAATACGCGTCCCATCAGCTCCTGCGCCGGAACATTGCCCTCGCGCCGTACCGCACGCTTGTATTGGTTCTCCACCTCGAAACGGCCCTGCTCCAACTGCCGGATACAGCCATACACGCCGGCGAGAATATCCACCGGCTCAAAGCCCGTCACGACGATGGGAACGCGATAGCGCTGGACGATGGGTTCGTATTCGGTATAGCCCATCACGGTACAGACGTGGCCGGCGGCGAGAAAGCCCTGCACCCGGTTATGCGGCGATGCCAGAATGGCTTCGATCGCCGGCGGCACACGCACGTGGCTGACTAACAGCGAAAAATTGGCCAGGCTTTGTTGCCTGGCCTGATAAGCGGCGAGCGCGGTGGCGGGAGCGGTGGTTTCAAAGCCTACGGCAAAAAACACCACTTGCTTGCGGGGGTTCTGGCGGGCGATGTCAAGCGCATCGAGGGGCGAATAGACAGTACGCACATCGCCCCCTTCCGCTTTGACTGCGAGCAGATCCTGCCGCGATCCGGGCACCCGCAGCATATCGCCGAAGGAGCAGAAAATGACGTCCGGCCGACGGGCGAGTGCGATGGCCTTATCGGTCGAGGCGAGCGGCGTCACGCAGACCGGACAGCCGGGTCCGTGGATCAGGGTAATCGTTTCGGGCAAGAGCTGGTCGAGGCCGTGTTTGACGATGGCGTGGGTCTGGCCGCCGCATACTTCCATCAGCGTCCAGGGGCGCGTGGCGATGGCGGCCGTCCGTTCGGCCAGTTTCCTCGCCGCGGCGGCGTTTCGGTATTCATCGACGTATTTCATCGGCGTTCACCGCTCCATACCGGCCAAGTCGGCAAATTGCTCCAGCGTGGCTCTGGCTTCTTCTTCATCTAACCTGGAAATGGCAAAACCGGCGTGCACGATCACATAATCGTTAACCTTGGCTTCGGGTACGTAAGCCAGACTGACTTCCTTGATAATGCCGCCGAAGCTGACCCGCCCCTGGCCTAGCAGAGGCTCACCCCCACCTGTCATGCTGATGATTTTTCCCGGTACGGCGAGACACATGCTCAATTCTCCTCATGTCGGCGCGCTGCCGCCAAAATTTGCCCTAGGGCGAGTCCACCATCATTGGGCGGAACGTGCTGGTGCCAGTGAGTCTTGAAACCTTCCTCGCGCAGACGTTTGATGCTGCGTTCGGTCAAATAGCGGTTCTGAAAGCTGCCTCCGCTCAAAACCACCCGCCGCTGAGCCGAATTTCGCGCGATGATCACGATCATCTCGGCCAGAGCGTTGTGAAATTTTGCCGCCATGCAGCCGATAGGAACTGATTCGGCCAGATCATCAAGCAATGCGGAAACCATGGGCTGCCAATCGATCATCATGGGCTCTGATCCTGCCACAGCGAACGGATAGTATAAATCAGTTTCATGGCGCTCTTGGGCAAATTCAAGCGTCATGGCCGCCTGTCCTTCGAAGCTTCCGACCTGGCACAATCCAAGGAGGCTGCCGATGGCGTCGAACAGCCGACCGACGCTGGTGCAACGCGGCGTATTCAAGCGTTTTTCCAGCATGGATAAGAGGACCGAAAGTTCCTGCCGACTGAACGCTTTAACCGGCGCCAAATCGAATCTTTCAAAGGCCTCATCGCCCATCATTTCATAGAGAAGCCCGAGTGCCGACCGCCTCGGCTCCCGAATGGCCCGGACGCCGCCGGGAAGCCCGAATGGACGCAGGTGCGCGATGCGTTTGAAGTCCTGCCGGGACAGCAGCAAAAATTCACCGCCCCAAAGCTCCCCATCAGCGCCCAATCCGACACCGTCCCAGGCGATGCCGAGCAGCGGCGCCTCCACGCCCTGCTCGGCCATGCAGGACAGCACATGGGCGTAGTGGTGCTGGACTTTTAGAACCGGCAAATCCTGAGTACTTCCATACTGGCTGCTGGCATAGTCCGGATGGAGATCGCAGACGAGCTGTCTGGCGCGGACCTCGTAAAGCATCATCAAATCGCAGATGGTCTGCCGGTAATTGGCATCGGCTTTCAAGCTGTCGAGATCGCCCAGGTGCTGGCTGAGGATTACCTGACCGCGGACGCCGAATGCAACCGTGCTTTTCAGGTGACCGCCCAAGGCCAATGTCTCCGGAAAGCTCCGGTTTATCCCGATCGGCAGCGGAACATAGCCCCGCGCCCGTCGCAGCATGAGCTCGCGCCCCATCACGGTACGGACGACGGAATCATCCAAAGGGCGCAGAATCGGGCGATCGTGCACGAGAAAAAAATCCGCAAGACCGCTCATTCGCGTCAGGGCATCGCCATCATCGATGCAGATCGGCTCGCCGCCCAGGTTGCCGCTGGTGGCGACCAGCGGGGCGTCGAAGTCATTGAGGATCAGATGGTGTAGGGGAGAATAGGGCAGCATGACGCCCAGGTAAGGATTGTCCGGCGCGACATTGTCGGCGAGCCGCGACCGCGCGGTCGTTCTAGGTCCTGCGAAGGGTTTAGCGCAGTCATCCAGCGTCTTGGGCCAGGATTGTCGGCTGTCGCTTGCTGTGGCGGCACGCTCCCTTCGCCGCAGCAAAACGATCGGCGCGGCGGGCGAGGTTAGAAGCCATTCTTCCCGCGCGGAAATCTCGCACAGCAGGTCGGCAGCCGCAAACGAAGGCGCCATGATGGCAAAGGCTTTATGCGGTCTTTGTTTCGCGTGCCGTAAGCGCTCCAAGGCGGCTGCATTGGCTGCATCGACCATGAGTTGAAACCCGCCGATGCCCTTGATCGCCACGATCAATCCCTCCCGCAAGGCTCGTACCGCTCCTTGCAAGGCTTGCTCGTGAACGGCCAGCGGCTTTCCCCGTCGATCCCATAATTCCAGCCGTGGCCCGCAAGCCGGACAGGCATTGGTCTGGGCATGAAACCGGCGGCTCGCCGGGTCCTCATCTTCGGCCTGGCAGTCGCTACACAAGACGAAGCGCTTCATGGTCGTGCGGGACCTGTCGTACGGCAGGCTTTCGATGATGCTGAAGCGCGGCCCGCAGTTGGTGCAACTGATGAATGGATAGCGGTAACGCCGGTTTGCTCGATCCAACAGCTCGCTCACACACGCCGGGCAAGTGGCGATATCCGGCGAAACGAAGGCGGACTTGATGCCTTCTGTGAGGCTCGGCCGGATAGCGAATGATTCATATCCGACGGGCGGCAATTCAGCGATTGAAAGGCGAGAAATTGAGGCGTGCGGCGGGAGGTCCTGGCGAAGGCGCAACAACAGTGTCTCCTGCAAATCGCTATCGCCCTCAAGTTCGATCAGGGCTCCGTTTGGACTGTTGGAAACCCATCCCGCTTGCGCTAACTCAGTGGCCAGCCGATATACGAAAGGACGAAAGCCTACTCCTTGCACCTTTCCCTCGACGGTCAGGCGTATGCGAGAGTTAGAAACGCACTTCTTCATGCCACAGGAACCGTTAAAGTCGATCGTTGAACCCGCGGCAATGCAGCATCTTTGCGCCACAGGGTTGAAGTTAGCTGAACATTGATCTTTAATATAAAGACGGCAGACATAGAACCTTTACGCGAGAGGGCTTATGGTGCGGACAAACAAGGGAAACATAGACCCTT
>CADDZF010000206.1 GCA_902812445.1 Methylococcaceae bacterium
TTGAACTTTTCGCCGATCGCCATACCTCAGACGAATCCAGAGCTTGGGGAAGCGCCGGCTGATTTTCAAGGCGAGACGCCGCAGCCGCGACGACCGTTTCATCAGGCGCAAGAGGCGCCGCCCTGTCGATAAATATGAGCCGCGCATCAATCCAAGCAAAGCGCGCCGACCCCGTGCGGTCCTCTTTTTCAGATGCCGAAAACTGATCTTCAACGCCCGCAGGGGAGCCGTGACGCGCCAGGAAGTAGCCGCCCAAACCAGCTTCAGCCGCTGCTCGATCACCTGCTTTTCACTTTGCAGTTGCAGGGCTAGCTCTTTCTGTTCGGCGAGCTGCGCCTCGAGGGCTTGCCGATCCTGCCGCAACTGATCGTCTTGCTGTGTCAGTTCGGCGAACTGCTGTTCGATCACCTGCTTCTCACTCTGCAGTTGCAGGGCTAGCTCTTTCTGTTCGGCGAGTTGCGCCTCGAGGGCTTGCTGAGCGCGCCGCAACTGATCGGTTTGCTGTGTCAGTTCGGCGAATTGCTGCTCGATCGCCTGCTTCTCGCCCAGAGTCTGCTCGGCAATCTGCCTTTTCTCCGCCAATTCTCGTTCGACCGCCTGGCAACGCTCTTGCACGCTGACTTCCGAATAATGCACGTAGTGGTCAAACAAATTGGGCGGTGCGTTGAAGCGAGATGACAGCGCCTCCCGCTCGGCCGCCAGATAAAAGCGGTTGAGCCCGTCAAAATAGACGAAACGATATCCCTTCTCTAAAAAAAGAGGTTCCCATTCGGCATAGCTTTCTTGCTGGGAGCCGGGCAATGTCGCTTCCACCACCACGACCCACGGACGGTATTGCTGAAAATCCATGCCCGCCAACACTAGGTGCTCCGCGCCTTCGACGTCGATTTTGAGAAAATGGATGTCGCCATTGGCACAATCCCGGCATACGTCGGTCAAGGTCACCACGGGAATACGATGCTCGATGACCGTCCAGCCAGCCTCTTTATGACCCGCCGCGATCTCGCAATCCAGCGTAGAAAGCCCGCTATCCGGAATCTCAAAAAAAGGCAGGATGCCAGCCGTCTCCCCCACGGCGATCTCCAGATTGATGTCGTCAGGCCGTTCCGCGCAAAGCCGCTCATGATAATGCTGCATGGGCTCGATGTTAATGCCGCGCCAGCCGCGCTCGTAGAACGCCTTGGTCACAGAGTCGAGATTCGGGTCGTTGGCGCCGACATCAATGTAAAAGCCCTTGTCGATGTCGCCCAGGACGCGCCACAGAATTACGTCTTCGAGATTTTGCGCGTAGGAAATAAAGGTCATGGCAACACTAGTGCTCGATTGTGATGTCGGGTTCCAGCCACGTGCAGCCGGCAAAATGGGTATGCGAGAGGTTGGCGACGCTAAAGAGCAACGCCAGGTCCTTCCACTCGTAATTGTTTACCAAGTGGGTATCGGTGCTGACCAGGGCGGTGGCTACCGAATAGCTTCCAGGCCCGAGATTGGCCGGAAAGCGCATGCGGTAGGTGAGCAGGCGACCGGCCTCGACGTCGAGTAGAGGCATTTCCCTCAGGTGGGTATTCGTCCCATACATCACCTGCCCTAGGCGATCCTTGATCATGTAGCCCAGCACCAGACGGGGAATCGCCGCGTAGACGCGCACCATAATCTTCAGCGTTACCTGTTCGCCCACGTCGATCACTTCAACCGGCTCGCCTCGAGCGTTCAACAGGTCGATTTCCTCGACCCTGGCATCCCCCGTTCCGGAAATCGTCTGGACTTTACCGCCCTCGAGCTTCTTCTGCGTGACGTTTTCGTTCTCACGCTCGGCGATCATGGCGTTGTAAAAATCCATTACTTCTTCCGGCGCGCCCTCCTTGACCATGATTCCGCCGTCGAGCAACAGCGCGCGGTCGCAAATGGACTGAATCGCTGCCTTGTCGTGAGACACGAGCAACAAGGTGGTTCCGGATTTTCGGAATTCCCGGACGCGGTCGAAACTTTTATGCTGGAAATAGGCATCGCCCACGGACAGCGCTTCGTCCACAATGAGGACGTCCGGACGCGTAGCCGTCGCCACGCTAAAGGCGAGCCGCATCTGCATGCCGCTCGAATAGACGCGCACCGGCTGATCAATGTACTCGCCGATTTCGGCGAACGCTTCGATTTCATTCATCAACCGCAGAATTTGGTCGGTCGAGTAGCCGAGGAGCTGGCCGGACATGATGGCGTTCTGCCGCCCCGTGAACTCGGGGTGGAAACCCATGCCGAGCTCCAGCATCGCAGCGACGCGGCCGCTCATCCGCACCTGGCCCGTGGTCGGTTGCGTGGTGCCGGTAATGATTTTGAGGAGGGTGCTTTTACCCGCGCCATTGGCGCCAATGATGCCCACCGCCTCCCCCGGATCGACCGTGAAATTGATGTCCCGCAACACCCATTTGAGGTCGTGGCGTGGCGCATTCGAGAGGCTGAACCACTCGGCCACGCGACCCCAGCGGGAAGGATAGTACTTGTACGCTTTGCCCAGATTGGTGACGGTGATACTGCCCATTACAATTCATCCACCATTTCGCCCGCGCGCTTGCGGAATAAGCTCAGCGCCAGGGCGCAGAGCAGCAATGCCAGCACGCTGGCGGGCAGCAAAGATGGCCACTCTGGCCATGCCTGATTGACGAAAATGGTCTGATAGGCGACGACCAGAGCCGTCATCGGGTTCCATTCGAGGAGCGATTTGACCGATTCGGGCACGATCGAAATCGGATAAACGATGGGCGTCAGCCAGAACCAGAACTGCAGCAGCACACCGGTCATCTGTCCGACGTCGCGGAAAAAGACGTTCAGCACGCCGACCAGGATTCCGAGCCCCATGGAAAAGACGACTTGTATGAGCAACACCGGCGCGGCGGCCAGGAGAACGATGCCGGGAAAGTTTCCGCTAACCGCGAGGAAACCCAAAAACAGGGCGAACACGATAGCGAAATTGATGAGCGCGTTGGAGGCGACGATTATGGGTAAACAGATGCGGGGAAAGTTGAGCTTTTTGAGCAGATTGGCGTTGTCGATGAAGACCGATTGCCCGCGATTCACGATTTCGGCGAAGAGTCCCCAGGTAAAAACGCCCGCGCAAAGGTAGATGGTGTAGGCAAAAGCGCTGTCCATCCCAGGCAATCTGGCCTGCATGATCTGCGAAAAAATCACCGCATACACGACGATCATCGCCAGTGGATTGAGAACGGCCCAGGCCGCGCCCAGTAAAGAGCTGCGATAACGTGCAGCAAATTCGCGCTTGACGCTGCCCGCGACAAAGCCGCGATAGCGCCAGATGGCGTCGAGCAGATCTCCGATGACCATATCAATTCAGGCGTGGAAAGATAATCAGAATGTGATCGCAGCAACAGCGGCGCTCGATCCCGGCATTCGCTCGTCCCCGAGCCGATTGTGGAGCCATGCCGGCCAACGCGTACGCTTCGAGCAGGGACACCGACCGCAGGAAAACCCGTAAGCTTCCTCTCACCGGGCCGCGATAGCGCCTGATCGCTTGGCCTGGATGCCTAGGCGAGGTGAGGTCGCGTTGCCGCCGGAAACCGCAAACTATAGGGAAAGGAGAAACAGCTAAGGAC
>CADDZF010000207.1 GCA_902812445.1 Methylococcaceae bacterium
TTGCGATGGATTGTCTGCGGGCCGGAATTTTACCAGCGGCGCGAAGGGCTAGAGATCTGGTACGGGGAACGCCGGGAAGACCGTGAAGCGGATTGTTAGTCACCTCTTGGCCTCATCGAGAAAGTGGATCGTCCCGATCTAGCCGCAGCGCCGCGCAGCCTTCTGACACGGCGCGTCTACGCGGCGGCACGAGACTAAGGACGACCAAACGCTTGACTGGGTCCGCCAACCGGCCACCGTCGCCAGAGTCGTGATACCGAAAGGAACCATGCGGCTACCTCCGGCACCGAATACCTTTCGTTGAAGAAGCTGCGGTTATCCTCTATTTATTCCGCAGGCGCACCGACAACACCGCAGCTCAATCGAGCCTGCGCGCCGTTCCAATGATTTGCTTTGGAATGCGCGGTCCCCTACCCTCGGGTGCCGTTCTAACTCACTAGGAGAACTTGCGTGAGCATCCATGCCTGGCTATCGGTTGCCGTGACTGCCGCGTGTATCGTGTCAATGATCTTCAGTCGGTTGGGCCCGGAGTTGATTCTGTTTGGCGGCATGATTGCACTCATGCTCTCCGGCGTGCTCGACGCCGAGCAGGCGCTGGCTGGTTTCAGCAACGAAGGCATGTTTACGGTTGCGCTGATGTACATTTTGGTCGCTGGCATCCGCGAGACAGGCGGCATCGAGGTCATCATCCGGCACGTGCTGGGGCGTCCGAAGAACCTGCTTGGCGCCCAGCTGCGCCTGATGCTGCCAGTGTTCGGCCTCAGCACGATGCTGAACAATACGGCCGTAGTGGCGATCTTTCTGCCTGCCGTTTTGACCTGGGCGCGCCGCATTGGTCTGCCCGCATCCAAATTGCTAATACCGCTCAGCTATGCAACCATCCTCGGGGGCACTGTTACGCTGATCGGCACCAGCACCAATATCGTGGTCAACGGTCTCCTCATCGCCAGTGATCCCGGGCTGGCGATGGGTATGTTCGATATTACCTGGGTCGGGCTACCGATCGGACTGCTCGGGCTGGCCTATATCGTCTGCTTTAGCCGCTATTTTTTGCCCAATCGCGCGTCCGCCGCGGAGTCATTCGAGAATCCCAAGGAGTACACGATTGAAATGGAAGTGGAAGCGAACGGCCCGCTGGTCAACCAGTCCATCAGCGAGGCCGGGCTACGCCATCTCGGCGGTGTTTATCTCGTCGAGATCGACCGCGATGGCAATGCCATTGCTGCGGTCGGTACCGGGGAAAAACTGAAAGCTCACGACCGCCTGGTCTTCGCCGGCAGCACCAGCACGGTCATCGACCTGCAGCAGATTAAAGGCTTGAAACCATCGGAGCACCACCGCTCCAGCTTGGCGGAAAGCTATCCCGAGCGGCGCATCGTCGAAGCGGTGGTTTCCAAAGAGTGCGCGCTGGTCGGACAGACGCTCCGCGACGGTCGTTTCCGCACCACTTATGGCGCGGCGGTACTGGCCGTGTGTCGCGATGGGCAGCGGTTGGACGGCAATCTGGGCAACATCTGCCTGCAGCCGGCCGATATCCTGCTGATGGAAGCCCGTCCGGCGTTTATCGAACGCCATCGCCAATCCAGGGACTTTCTCCTCATCAGTGAGGTGGAAGGCCCCCGCGCGCCCGCAGCACGAGAAGGCCTTGCTGGCCTGGGGCATCCTCATTGGCGTCATTCTATTGGCGACGACGCAAATCATGAGCCTCTAGGAAGCCGCCACGGTGGGCGCTTCCCTGAGCGTTTTTACGCGCTGCTGCTCGATCAGCGGCATATATAAAAGCCTCGACACCCAGGTATTGCTCTGCAGCGCCTCCTCTCTCGCCATCGGCAAGGCGCTGGACGTCTCGGGCGCTGCCCAGTCGATCGCTCATACCGCACTATCCTTCGGCAACGGCAGTTCTCTGATGTTGCTGGTCTGCACGTATTTTATGGCTTCGCTGCTTACCGAGCTAATCACCAATACCGCC
The DNA here is from genome assembly GCA_902812445.1 of Methylococcaceae bacterium. GTDB lineage: Bacteria > Pseudomonadota > Gammaproteobacteria > Methylococcales > Methylococcaceae > CADDZF01. The sequence goes on from CADDZF010000207.1 coordinate 1,970, forward strand.
GCCGCGGTCCTGATGTTTCCCATCGTGATGGCGGCTGCCGAAACGCTGGGCGTCGACGTCAAGCCGTTCATCATCGCGCTGATGATGGCCGCCTCGGCCAGTTTCGCCACGCCTATCGGCTACCAGACCAACCTGATGGTATACGGACCGGGCGGCTACAAGTTCAGGGATTACGTCGTCTTCGGTGGATTGCTCAATGTCACGGTCGGTATCGCCACGGTCGCCATCATTCCACTGCTGTGGCCTGAGTTGAACGGGTAACCGGTTATCCGCCCGTATCCTGGCAGGATCGTCCCGACGCGAGGCGTTTCCAAAGCCATCGGCCGAGCGAGCACGCCCAAGACTTGCTGGCGCGCCATTGCCGCCCGACCTCTCACAAATCCAGCGCGCCGGGAAGGTCGCGGACAGAATCCAGCACCAAATCGGGCTTGATCGCCGAGCCTTCGGCATAAGATGGGCGGTACTTGCCGGTCTTGACCAGGATGCCGTACAGCCCGGCTTGCTGCCCGCCACCGACGTCCGCATCGATGTCATCACCGATGATGGCGACCTCGGATGCTTTGAGACCCATATTGAGGAGCGCCATGCTGAAAAAATCCGCCGACGGTTTGCCGATGATCATGGCCGCTTGGCCGCTGGCATATTCCAGCGCGGCGATGAAGCCGCCGATGTCCATCTGCAGCCCTCGCTCGGTCTGCCAGAAGCGGTTCTTGTGGATGGCGATCAAGCGGGCACCGTCCATCAACCGATTGAACAGGCCGTTCAATAGCTCGTAGGACCAGGCATCGCCAATGTCGCCGACGATGATGTGATCGGCCGTATCGGAACACGCGAATTCACTGAAGTCGCGCTTGACGTCCTCGGCCAGGACCAGGCGGCAGACGGGGCGCTGTTGCTGCCTCAAATAGATCACCGCGGCTTGCGGCGCGCTGATGATCTCGTCCGCCGCCAAGGAAAATCCCAGCGAGCGCATTTTTTCATGTAGGGAAGCGAGCGAAAGGGTGCTGGTATTAGTGACGAACCGGCAGGTGAAGCCATTCCGCTTGACCATCTGTACGGCCTCGACGGCGCCCTCGACGGCTCGTGAACCGATATGGAGCACACCGTCCAGGTCGAACAGGATACCTTTTATTCCCGCTAACCGGTTCTCATCAGAATGCATCGTCATTGAAGCTCATCATGGTCTTGCTGCCCGCCATGATAGATGCAAACAGTGCGCCGGTCTGTGGTAACAGGCGCTCGGCGAAGAATCGAGCGGTGTCGATTTTGGCCCGATAGAAACCATCCTCGCCCTGGCCGAGCTTTTGTTGTGCGATCTCGGCCATGCGCGCCCACATATGGCCCATGGCGACGTAGCCCAGCAGCCGCAAATAATCGTAAGCCGCCGCCCCGGCTTCGTCCGGATTTTCCAGGCTCTTCATGGCGATCGTCGCGGTAGCTCTTTGCAGGCGAGCGAAGGCTTTCGTCAACGGTTCGATGATGAAAGCCAGCTCGGGACGCTGCGCGCGCTCGTCGAGATAGGCCGCGAGCGGGTGGAAAAAGCTGCGCAGATAACGCCCGGTATGTGCGGAGAGCTTGCGCCCGACCAGATCCATCGCCTGGATGCCGTTGGTACCTTCGTAGATC
>CADDZF010000208.1 GCA_902812445.1 Methylococcaceae bacterium
TTCCACAGGTGCCAGGTCTTGCCGTAGCTGTTCATCTTGTCCCGCATCAGAGGCTTCTCCGCAGCTTCGGGAATAGCAGGAGCAATCAGTTCGCCGGAGAGGATTTCGAAGTTATGCGGATGCCAGTACTTTTTCTCTTTTCCCGGCAAAGACTCAAACAGCTTCTCGGAAATAATATATTCAATACCGATCAGGTTGGCTTCACGGGTGTTGCCGTCGAACAGCGCGCACTGGGCAAAATCCTGGTTCACCTGGTGGCAGAAATGATGGGCTTCCATCTGGTGGGTAGGATCATCCTTGGCGGCGTGGAAACCGTCCAAATAGATATTCATGGGTTGCAAGGGCGAATCGGTCTGCAGCAGGGCGGCGCCCGCCTCGAGCGCCTGGGTCTTGGTGGTTTTTTCCTGGCCCCTTGGCTGTACGGGAGAGTGGACAGCAGGCGTACAGGCTGCCAGCACGCCGGTTAAAATAAGGCTAATCCCCAAACCGGCGGTGCGGTGAAGATCAGTTGTCATGATGCTCTCCTTAATCAGCAGCGGGCGAAACGCCCGCGGAATCGCGACAACCGGTAAGCCAACAGCATGCCAAGCAAATGCCAGGCAGCCGCCCCGTTGAATCTCGCTGCTCGCTCCTGCCTATCCTTTTCTCGAGGTGAGCTCTCAAAACGCCGCTCGCTAGCGGCGGACGGTATTGTCTGCCAGTCGGATGTGGGTTGGGAATCGAACACAGCGCGACGCGCCTTGACGGGCTCAGTCAGGCTTTGGAAAACTGGGGCGTGTAAAGCTTACCTGTCCGCTGCAAATGTTACCGATCAGCATCGCACCGGACGGCATCTGTGCTCGCTTTCGGCAGTGGCGCCTGGCAGGCGCTCGAGTGCGCCGGATTGAACTGAAAATGTCTGCTTCCGGTCATAAACTCGTAGCGGCAGCTCGTTCAGCCGACGCACCGATCGAGGATTACTAAGAAGCGTACCGTGTTCATATGAGAGGACGACAACATGGCAAATCATCCGTACGACGATAAGCTCAATGAGCTGAAAGCTGCCCTGGAGCGCGACCCGCGCATCGACATTCATCACCATCCGCTGCGTGCCTCCTTCGAGGAGGGCCGTCTGCTGCTGGAAGGCTCGGTGAAAAACGTCGCCGCGATGAAGCTCGCTCACGCGGCAGCACTGCGGATCATCGCTGATGCGCCTTTGGTGGACCGCTTGCGCGTCGCCGCGGCCGAACCGAGAGAAAACGGCGCTCTGCGCGATGAGGTGTGTAAACGCCTGCTGCAGGAATCGGCATTTCTCGAGTATGGGCTGCGCGCGAGCAGAAACGGTGATGCGCCGAGCGTCCTGCGCGAACCGTTACAAGACGAGCATTACGCTATCGACGTGCAGATCGCAGATGGCGCCGTAACCTTGAGCGGATCGGTCGGCAGCCTTTCCCATCGGCGACTGGCCGAGGTTTTGGTCTGGTGGACGGCGGGCTGTGAACGCGTGCACAACCGTCTGCAGGTATCGCCGCCGGAGCACGATGCGGACGATGAACTCGCGGATGCGATCCTTCTGGTATTGGAAAAAGATCCCTTGGTGCACGCCGATCAACTGACGATCACGGTCAAGGACGCTACCGTGACCCTGAAAGGTTATTTGCCCAGCGAGCAAGAAAAGCATCTCGCGTTGATGGATGTTTGGTGCGTGCCGGGCGTGGCGGAAGTGATCGATGAGATCGCGACCCGGCTTCAAGGCTGAGGCGCTCTTCTTTGGCGCAGATCAATCAACGACCAACGGGAGGCCGCTCCAAAAACCTGTCACGGGGCGTCCGCGAGCGGCGCGGCTAGGCCAGCGATCTCGAAAGCGCGGCGTCGAGGTCATCGATCAGGTCGTCGACGTCCTCGATGCCGACTGACAGGCGCACTAGGCCATCCGCAATGCCGAGTCTGGCGCGGATGTCCGCGGGCACTGAGGCGTGCGTCATGCTGGCCGGATGGCTGACGAGGCTCTCGACGCCGCCCAGGCTCTCGGCCAGGGTGAACAAACGACACTGTTCCAGAAATCGCCTGGCGTTTTCCAGGCCGCCTTTGAGCACGGTGCTCACCATGCCGCCAAAGCCTTGCATCTGGCGCCCGGCCAGTGCGTGTTGAGGATGACTTTCAAGTCCCGGGTAAAAAACCCCGTCTATCTCCGGACGCCCCTCGAGCCAGGCGGCGACCTGCGCGGCGTTGGCGCAGTGCCGCTCCATGCGCAGGGCGAGCGTTTTCAGCCCGCGAGTCGCCAGAAAACTGTCGAAAGGGCTCGCGATCGCGCCGACCGAATTGTGGAGAAAAGCCAGCCTGTCCGCGATTTCCTGGCTGGCCGTTACGGCGATGCCGCCGATCATGTCGGAATGCCCGTTCAGATACTTGGTCGCCGAGTGTACGACGAGATCGAAGCCAAGTTGCAGAGGTCGCTGCACCCAGGGCGTCGCGAAGGTGTTATCCGCCACCGTGAGGATGCCGCGGCTCTTGCCCACTTCGGCGATCATTTGTAGATCGACCAGCTTGAGTAGCGGATTGCTCGGCGTCTCTACCCAGATCAGGCGGGTGTTCGGCCGCAGGATGCTCTCCAGCGCGGTGCGGTCCTGCAGCGCCGCGTAGGAAAAGTCAAGCCCCGCCGAACGCCTGCGTACCCGCTCGAACAGCCGGTACGTGCCGCCGTACAGATCGTCCGACGCTGCCACGTGACTGCCGCTTTCGAGCAGCTCCAGCACCGTGGCGGTGGCCGCCATCCCGGAGGCGAACGCGAAGCCTGCCGTGCCACACTCGAGATCGGCGATGCAGCGCTCGTAGGCGAGGCGGGTAGGGTTGCCGCTGCGCGAATAGTCGAAGCCCTTGTGCACGCCAGGACTTTCCTGGATATAGGTGGACGTGGCGTAGATCGGCGTGATGACGGCGCCGGTGGACGCATCGGGAGGTTGGCCGGCGTGAATGGCGCGTGTGGCGAAGCGGTGGCGGCGGTTGCGATCTAACTCTGACATGGCGGGCCTTGATTGTCTTCGGTTATCTTTGCTTAGCGTGCGGGGAGATCGCGGAGTTGAAATGCGACCGGTGTGGCAAACCGCTAGGATGTTACGCGCCTGCGCAGATAATTTAGCAGGTCGATGCGCGTAATCAATCCCATAACCAGCCGCGTGGAACGCCCAGATTTAACCCGGACAGGTCGATCCCCGCGCGAGCAGGGGAACCGAAAAGAATGAACGGCCGCGGCCAAGAAATAGGGGTCGATCCCCGCGCGAGCGGGGGAGCCGAAGTCGTGATGCGACTGGTCGATTATCTCGATGGTCGATCCCCGCGCGAGCGGGGGAGCCTTTTAAATTTTATAGTGGGCAGGGACGCCCAAGGGTCGATCCCCGCGCGAGCGGGGGAGCCTGAATACCCGGCAAAAATAGCTGCTTAGTCAGAGGTCGATCCCCGCGCGAGCGGGGGAGCCTGATCAATGCCGTTAAGTTAAGCCTCACTTGTACTGTCGTCGAGGTTTAGGATTGGGCGGGGATTTCGGTCGTTTGGCAGAGCGGCCGGGACGTTTGAGTTCCAGGGTTTGGCCGATGAGGGTCAGGAGA
>CADDZF010000209.1 GCA_902812445.1 Methylococcaceae bacterium
ACATCGTCAAAAAGGTGTCGAGGTCAATCATTGTCATGCTCCGAGTCCCATTAAAGCTCAGAGCATCCATGGCCATGAGTGATGCCGTCGTGGAATCTATAAAATCAATTCACACCAAGCGTTTAATTTATGCGACAACGGCCACGGCCTCGGAAACGCCTGGCTTTAGCCGTTGTAAACGTCTGTCGCTAAACTAAACTGTTTTGCAATGATATTTGCAACTTTGGCAAGCTCGTTAAGTGGAGCTTTATAGGCTTCAATATTTTGATGGTCATTTCACTTTTCTCATACTGGGGTAGTGTCGGGGACCTTGCAAATACCGCTGGCAGTGAAGCAGAAAAAGCCGGAGCGGCCATTGGTGGAACAATCGGTACAGGCATGCTTTTCGGATTATGGGGATTCGGCGACATTATTCTTGGTCTCTTTGTGTTTTTTACTAAGCCAAAATCGTAAAGCTCCTAACAACCGTATCAACTCGGCCTGGCAATTCCGCTACGCTCTATTGCCTCCGCTGAGCTTTAACGTTCGGCATCACAAAGGAGAAGCGCGGTGGAAATCAGCACTCAAGCCATTATCGTAGCGCTCGTCTCGGTCAGTCTCGCCAATAGTGCGGATGCGAGCTGTACGAAGTCGCAGATCTGTGACGACTACGGGATGCATTGTCAGGTGAGGGATGTTTGCGACCGTAGGCTTGACTTACCGTCTGTGGAGCTTCCTCCGTTGCGGCCGCTTCCGTCCACACAGATAAAGCCACTCCCCTCATTGGAGCTGCCGCCGCCTGGTACGTCGCACTGCCAGTACCTGCAGGTAAACGGGCGTTGGCAAAACGTCTGCAGGTAGGAGTGCCCCACATGGCGCTCAAGAGGGACAGGCCAAAAGCGGTACTTTTGGTCTGTCCCTTAGCTCAAACGTTGGGCCTCCAGAGGCACACTTTGCGTGAGATGGACGACTTCCTAAGAACGAGACGCTGAGTATGGCCATACAGCGCTATTCGGTCACGCCCCACCCGATCGAAACGCTCCTGACTTGGGTCAAGTCGGGCGAAATCGCCATCCCCGAGATCCAGCGGCCGTTCGTGTGGGAGCCGACCAAGGTTCGAAATCTGCTCGACTCGCTCTATCAGGGCTATCCGATCGGCTACCTCATCGCCTGGCGCAACCCGACGGTGAAGCTCAAGGACGGCACGCCCTCGGCGGGAAAACGCATTCTGATCGATGGCCAGCAGCGAGTTACTGCGCTGATGGCCGGGCTGCTCGGGCGCGAGGTCCTGACCAAAGACTACGAGACCGTTCGCATCCGCATCGCATTTCACCCCCAGACCGAAAAGTTCGAGGTTGCCAACCCCGCCATCCGCAAGGACGTGGCGTGGATCGAGGACGTGGCCGACGTCTTCGCTGCCGATGCCGACATGATCGAGTTGACGGAGAGTTATGCCGCAAAGAACCCCGCGGCGGATCGCCGGTTGGTCGGTAGGGTCTTGCAGAAACTCGGCAAGATCATTAACAACCACGTCGGCCTGATCGAGCTGGCAGAGGATCTCGACATCGAGACGGTCACCGAAATCTTCATCCGCGTGAACTCCGCCGGGGCGGAGCTCTCCCAGGCCGACTTCGCCATGTCGAAGATCGCCGCCAACGAGACCTACGGTGGCAACATGCTGCGCAAGGCGATCGACTACTTCTGCCACCTCGCCGTAGCGCCCGACTTCATGCGGCGCATCGAGAAGGGCGACAAGGCCTTCGCCGCCTCCGAGTTCCTGCCGCAAATGCGCTGGCTAAAGGATGTCAACGACGACATCTACGACCCGACCTACACTGACATGCTGCGCGTGGCGTTCACCTCGGAGTTCGGGCGCGGCAAGCTGGCGGACCTCGTCGCGTTGCTCTCGGGTCGTAACTTCGAGACCAAGCAGTATGAGGACGCCATCGCCGAGGCGTCGTTCGGGCAGCTCAAGCAGGGCATCCTAGCCTTCATCAAACAGACGCACTTCGACCGCATTACGATGATCCTGCGTTCGGCGGGATTCGTCACGAGCGACCTGATCGGCGGCCAGAACGCCGTCAACTTCGCCTACATTCTGTACCTGCGCGGCCGCGCTAAGAACGTACCCGCCGCCGACCTCGAACGGCTGGTGCGGCGCTGGTACGCCATGTCGGTCCTGCGCGGGCGCTACACCGGCAGCCCCGAGACCGCCTTCGACTTCGACATCCGCCAGCTGGAGGCGCGCGGACTGGTGGCCTATGCCGAGTCGGTGATCGAGGCCGAGCTGCCCGAGAGCTTCTGGACCGGAATGCTCCCACAGCTCATGGACACATCCTCCGGGCAGAGCCCTTACTTCCTCGCTTACAAGGCAGCGCAGGTGAAACTCGGCGACAAGGGCTTTCTCTCGCGGGACATCACGGTGCTCGATCTGCTGATGAACCGCAGCGACGTGCACCACGTCTACCCGCGCAACCACCTCAAGAAGCAGGGCCTCGCGCGCGGCCGCTACAACCAGATCGCCAACTTCGTGCTGGCCCAGAGCGAGATCAACATCGCCATCGGCGATAAGGCGCCCGAGCAGTACTTCAAGGAGCTGGCCGAGCAGTGCGCGGGCGGCAAGAAGAAGTACGGCGGCATCACTGAACTCGATGAGCTGCGCGCCAACCTGCGCATGAGCTGCCTGCCCGAGTCACTGCTCGACGGCGAGACCCCCGCCTACGATGACTTCCTGAAAGAGCGGCGCAAGCTCATGGCGCAGAAGATACAGATCTTCTTCAAGAGACTTTGAGATGGATCGGCAGGGTGAACCCCTATGCCGTGTCCAAAGGCACCGGGGCTGAATGCCTAATCGGGTAACCGGGGGTTTCTAACCCCCCAGTCCCCTTGAATTCTCGGAGGCCTTGGCGAAAGAGGCGCCGAAGAAGGTGTTCCCGATCCTCGACAATCTGAGGCTCTACTCCAGCAACCCCGTCAAAGAATGGCTGGCGACGCGGAAAGAGCAGATAGAGCTGTTTTATCTGCCCAGCTACAACCCTGAACTGAACCCCAAATGAACGACTCAACGCCGATCTGAAATACGGCGTCGCGCCCAAGGTCGCGGTGCACAGCGCAGCCAAACTTCAGGCCGCGGCGCACGATTAGACTGATGTGTCAACACTTTACCGGACACAAAGTTAAGCAGCTCTGAGCTGCAATTCGTAGTCTACGGGCGACATATAGCCATTGGCGGATGGAGTCGCTCGCGGTTATAAAACACTTCAAACTATTCAAACAGGGCTTGTTTAGCCTGGTCTCGAGTTTGATAGGTCTGCTGATGAATCAGCTCGGTTTTCAGGGTATGAAAGAAGCTTTCCGAAACCGAGTTATCCCAAAAGTTGCCTTTACGACTCATGCTCTGGCGAATGCCATGCTGCGTTAACAGCGTCCGGTGGCTTTCAGAAGGCTACTGGCTGCCGCGGTCGGTAGGCCACAACTGATCTGGCCCCCGAAAAATGGACGCCACGAGGTCTGTTATGTTGACCTGGTGGAGGACGTATGAAATCAGGACCCGATCGTAGATACACGCCGGAGTTTCGGGACGCGGCGGTCAAGCAGGTGA
>CADDZF010000210.1 GCA_902812445.1 Methylococcaceae bacterium
CGTCCGACTCGTTCATGGGGGCTCCTGGACAGATTCATAGGTACAGAATGTTTTCCACTTTCTGGTCCAGGACGCTCCTCCCTTATCCAGAACTCACGTTATTTACGCGGCTTTTACCAGCATTTGGTCGAACATCGGGGCCTGAAGAAGCTGCAAGCCGTCTGCGCGGTGATGCGCAAGCTGCTGACCGCCCTCCACGCCATGCTGACCACGGGAACGGCCTTCGACGGGAGCCGTCTGTTTGCCCTCCCAACCGAGCGGCCACCCCCCAAGCATAAGAAAAAATTTATGGATCAGGAGGCAAAAGGTATTGCTTTGGAACAGAGTAGCTACTGGGATAGGCTCTAAGTCGCCGCTCCATCGGGCACGCGGCGTGGATGCAGACGCCGTATCCTCGGGATAAGTCGAAAGGCGCGGCCTCAACTCCTTCCGTGCATCAGTGTCTTCGGCAGCTGCGTGGCGCCGAACTGGTGTTTCACCAGGCGGGCGTAGAGTTCGTTGCGTGCGGCGAGCTCCTCGTGCGTGCCGATTTCGGCGATGCGCCCTTTCTGCATCACGATGATTCGGTCGACGTGGCGCACGGTGCTGAGCCGATGCGCGATGATCAGGCAGGTGCGTGCATTCATCAGCCGGTCGAGTGCCTGTTGCACCAGCCGTTCGCTTTCGCTGTCCAGAGCGCTGGTGGCTTCGTCGAGGATGAGAATTTTCGGGTCTTTGAGGATGGCGCGGGCGATCGATAGGCGCTGTCTTTGGCCGCCGGAGAGGTTGATGCCGCGCTCGCCCAGCATGCTGTCATAACCTTCCGGCAGTTCCATGATGAAATCGTGCGCATTGGCAGCTTTCGCCGCGGCGATGACCTCGTCTTCGCCGGCATCGGGACGGGCATACAGTAGATTATCGAGAATGCTGCCACTGAATACGAAGGAATCCTGTTGCACGATGCCGATGGACTGGCGCAGCGTCTTCTGTGCGTAATGGCGTATATCGATGTCGTCGATCTTGATCGATCCGGAGCACGCTTCATACAGGCGCGGCAGCAGCGAAACCAGCGTCGTCTTGCCCGAGCCGGAGGGGCCGACCAGCGCGACCCGTTCGCCCGGGGCCACGGTGAAGGTCACGCCTTTGATTATCCAGGGCGGCTCCCGCCGTTTTAGCTTTTCCTTCAGCGTCCGGGCCGGCTCCACGGGCTCGTCCTCGTCCAGCAGGGCGCACGACTCGTCACTGTCATCGTAATAGCGGAAATGCACATCGTCATAGCTGACTGCGCCGTGCTTGGGTATTTCCGTAACCGCGTCGGGATCATCGTTGATCTTCGGCTGGATGTCGAACACTCGAAATACGCGACGGATCGCCGTCAGGCTGTCCTGATAGACGATGTTGAGGTCGGCGAAGCGGCGCACCGGACCGAACAGTATGCCGACATAGCCGAGAAACTGAGTCAGCTCGCCAGCGGTCAGCGGCGGATTGCCGCGCAGCGCCAGATAGCCGCCGAAGCCGATGATGACGGTAGTGCCTAAATCGACCAGTGCTTCACTGACCGCGCCCATCAAATGCCCGGCATGGCTTTGCGCCACCACCAGCCCGTAATGTTTCTCGGCATCTCTGACAAACCGTTGATGCTCGCGCTCTTCGGCGGCGTAAGTCTTGACCAGCGCCATGCCGGAAAAGCGCTCGCTGATGTTACCGGTGAACTGACCGAGGTGCTGGTGCACCACTTCGCTGGTCTGGCGCACGCGCGGATTGAAAAACTTGAACACCAGCATATACGGCGGCACGATAATCAGCACTGACAGGCTCAGGGTCAGCGAGATATGGAACAGCAGCGTCAAGGCGATGGCAAGCTGCAGCGTATCGAAAAACACCAGGATGACGCCGGCGTGCACGATGCCGTTGACGCCGTGCACTTCGTGGATCAGTCGCCAGACGAGATTACCGGTCCGTTGTTTGGTATAGAACTGCATCGACAGGCGCTGGAGGTGTTCGAACAGGTCGCGCCGTATGGCGGTGACGACCCGGTTGCCGAGTTTCATGTTGAAATGGCCACGGCCATAGCCGGCAACCGCGTAGAGCAGCGCCGTCGCGGCGCTGATCGAGGTCAATAACGCCAGGCGCTGCATCTGCATGGCAGCGGTAATCTGCCGCTCGGGGGGCGGCGCGATCACGTCATCGATCAGCGAGCCGACCACCCAGGGAAAAATGAAGGTCATGGCAAATCCGAGAATGCCCGTTACCACCGTCAGCGCCAACAGCTTCTTCTCCGCGAGCACGTAACCGGCCAGGCGCCGGAAATGGCGTCTGCGCGTCGGCCCTTTCATAGCCGTTTGCTCATGAATGTTGTTTTATTTAGAATTCGAAACACGTGCACAGACCCGTCATAGGTGAACGCTCCGCGGATTCGCGCTGGAATGGCAGGTGGCGACTGGGCGAGCGGCCCGGCGCCAAGTTGATGGCCTCGTCTCTACCGTACGAGCCAGACGTCGCGAGGCGACTGATCGAGATAAACGATCGCCGACTGCGACAGGGTCAATCGTCTGGGTCGTCGGTGTACGGTTGCGGCTTGACCGATTTTGGAATCTTCGGTTTTTTCGCGGTACGTAGCAAGATCATCGCATTGCCGGCAATAATGATCACTGTCAGTAAAATAAAAACCGAAAGTTCCATGGCCTGATCTCCTCTTGTGCGAAACTGCTTTACTTTTTATGGGGCTGAACAAATCTGATCCCGATGTGAGTCCTGGCAAACGGGCGTTGCGTGCGTCAAGTTCTGGCCTTTCATTCTGGTATGGGGCGGTATGATGAACTCTTCCCGGGGCATAGGGCAATGGATCAATTCTGCGCAGAGTAGTTTCGTCGGATTGCTGAGGATGTGGTCCATTCCGATCGTGCTGATGCTCAGCATCGCCTCCGGCTATACCACCTATTACGGCATGGCGCATTTTATCACCGGATGGATCGCCCTGATCATTACCGTTGCCGTGCAATCCATCCTGGTCATTTGTGCGCTGGAGCTCGCGAGCATCCACTGGCGAGCAAATCCCCGCCGCTATTTTGCGGTGACGGTTTCGCTGTTGATCGCGTTGTGTGTGTCGATCTCGTTTTCGTATTTCAAATTTTACGAGATTTCGCAGCAGGAAACTATTTTGCTCGGCCGCCTGGACGTTTTTCGTGAGACTCTGGACCGCTATCTCGGCGATGCGATGCGGCTCAAGAGCGAACTCATGGCGCGACAACAAAGCGCCGCCGAGACCGCCGCACGCGCGGCCAGCCAGGCCTACCTCGGCACTCATCCCGACACGCCGCCGCGCTATCAAGGTAAGGTCGGCAAGGGGCCCTTGTGGAGCCACTACCACGCGTTGCATCAAGCGGAACAGGAGAAGCAGGCAACACTCGAGGCGGATTTCGCCGAACTGGACCGACGGGTACAAGCGCTGCGCGCCGGAGTGAGCGAGTTCGCCGTTCGCATGAACGAGCCGCCAGCCTACCTGAAGGTGGAGGCCGCCTATCGGTCGCTCCAAGCTTTTCTGGAAGTCATCGCATC
>CADDZF010000211.1 GCA_902812445.1 Methylococcaceae bacterium
TGCGCTTTGGCAAAAGATTGTTGCCGCCTGTTCTGTCCAGTTTTAACCATCCCTTAAAACAGTCACTTATGCCCGCTTTTTGTGGTAAAAAGCTTATCATATCCGTTCGATTAAAACCTATTTTAACTTTTCCCGGAAGGGTGCCTATTTATGGCCGTATACGCCTATCTTCGCGTCTCAACGGATCGTCAGGATGTGCAAAGTCAACGGCATGGCATTTTGGAATATGCCAATGCCGGTCAGCTGGGATCGCTGACATTTATAGAGGATGAAGTCTCGGGCCGGACTAACTGGCGCGAACGCGCCGTGGGTAAATTGCTGACCGAAACCGCGCAGTCTGGCGATGTAATCGTTTTCCCTGAAATCAGCCGCATGGCCCGGTCGACGCTGCAAGTGCTCGAACTACTGGAGCATTGCGCCGAACGCGGCCTGATCGTTCATGTCGCCAAGCAGAAAATGGTGCTGGATAGTTCGATGCAAAGCCGGATCACGGCCACCGTGCTCGGCCTGGCGGCGGAGATCGAACGCGAATTTATTTCGTTGCGCACGACGGAAGGCTTGGCTCGCCGCAAGGCCCAGGGCTCGGGCATTGGCCGGCCAAAAGGCAGTTTATCGCTACGGGTCAAACTGGATGCCAAGGAAACTGAAATCCGTGAATACTTGAACAAGGGCATCAGTAAACGCTCCATTGCCAAGCTGGTGAGTTGCGCGCCATCGACGCTCTATCAATGGCTGGAGCGCCGCCAGCTCAGAGCGCGCAAGGTGGCATGACGGGTTGCGACGGCCATGTCCCGGAAGCGCCGGCTACCGCCTGAGGCCTTGGTCGATTTGCGCCGACGTTTGGACACCTTCCCGCCACGCAGTACGGAACGCCGGAAGATAATCCAAGACACGGCAAATCTCTATGGCCTATCCGAATCCAGTCTTTATCGAGCACTCAGCGAGTTGGCCAAACCCAAGTTGGTTCGCCGCGCCGATCACGGCCTGCCGCGGGGTTATCAGTACGAGACCTTGAACCGGCAGCCGCCGGCGGTGCGCTTTCAAGCCGAGCACAGCAATCAGTGCTGGCACTTCGATCTAAGCCCCTCAGACCTGAAACACGTCAAGCAACCGCTTGGGATCGATCCGTCTCGGGGGAATCCGCAACTGATGCTGTACAGCGTGGTCGATGACCGCAGTGGCGTGGACTACGACGAATACCACTGCGTCTACGGGGAAGACGTCGAGGCCGCGCTTCGATTCCTGTTCAATGCCATGTCGACGAAGCCGGTCGAAACGTTTCCGTTTCAGGGCATACCCGACATGATTTATATGGATTACGGCCCCATTGCTCGCAGCCAGGTTTTTCAGCAGACCATGAAATACCTGGGCATTACGGTGTGCGCCCATTCACCCAAGGGCATCGATGGCCGGCGCGTCACGGCACGCGCCAAAGGCAAGGTCGAACGGCCGTTTCGTACCGTCAAGGAGGCGCCGGAAACGCTGTACCACTTTCACGAGCCACAGACCGAAGCGGAAGCCAACGCCTGGCTGTTCAATTATCTGCTCCGCTACAACGCGATGCCGCACCGGTCCGAAGATCATTCGCGCCTGGAAGACTGGTGTCAGAATCTGCAGGCCAGTGGCATCCGCCAGATGTGTAGCCGGGAGCGGTTTTGCACGTTTGCCCGGGAACCCGAAAGCCGCAAGGTCGGTCCCGATGCGCGAGTCTCTACCGGCCATGTCCTGTACGAAGTGGATCCGGATTTGGCCGGCGAACGTGTGATTTTGTGGTGGGGCATTTCGATACCACCTTGCATGTCGAACACGGCGAGAAACGCTATGGTCCTTACTATCCCATCGGTGGTCCCATTGAGCTGGGCCGTTACCGCAGCTTTAAGAAATCCAAAACGCAGCAGCGCGCCGATCGGATAGAAACGCTGGCGGAGCAACTCAAGCTACCTCGCGCGGCTCTGGACGACCGCATCGCTCTGCCGGTGGCTGATGTCGTGACTTTGCCCCGGCGCCCGTTCAACGACCCGGATCCTTTCCAGGAGATCACCTTTCCCAACCGATTAGCGGCGAAACGGGCGATTGCCGATTGGCTGATGAAACCACTGGCGAAGCTGACGCCGGCACGACTCGCGGGAATCGACGCGATCCTGGAAGCAACGCTGGTGAAAGAGACGGTAATGGATCAGGTCAAACGGCTCTTGCAGCCAACGGACGGAACAGGGGACGCCATGCAGACTGAGGTTATGCAGCACTACGGGTTTGCCAAGGACTTCAAGCAAGCCGGTTATTTCGAAGCCGAACATCATCAAGCCGTATCCAAGGAAATCAAGGCGGCTATTCAAGTTGGCCGCATCATTTCGCTATCCGGGATTGTCGGTTGCGGCAAGACCAAGGCCTTGCAGCGCTTGCAACAGGAGTTGATCAATGAGAAACAAGTCCTGGTGTCGCGATCGTTCTCGATTGAGAAGGCGCACGTCAATATCAGCACCTTGACCACGGCGATGTTCCTGGATTTGGTCAAAGACAAGGATTTCAAAATACCGGGCGATAGGGAGCGGCGAGACCGGACACTGCGGGATGTCATTTGTTCGCGCCGCCGACCGGTGGTTTTGATCATCGACGAAGCCCACGACTTGCACACCCAAACCTTGGTCCAGTTGAAACGGCTGGTGGAATTGGTGGAAGTCAGCGGCGGCATTCTGTCGGTCGTGTTGGCCGGCCACCCGAAGTTGAAGAACGAATTGAGCCGAGCCGCCATGGAGCAAATCGGCTCGCGGACCACGAGGATCCAGAAGGCATCAAAGGCCATCAGCAAGCCTACATCGAATGGTTGTTGGCGGAATGCCGGCAACCCAAGATCAAATTGACCGATCAACTCACAGAAGAAGCCCTGCTCTATTTGGCAGAGCGTCTTGCTACGCCCCTGCAAATCGAATATTACCTGGAGCGGGCCTTCGAAGAGGGCTACCGATGGGACAGACACCGGTCAGCAAAGAGATCATCGAAAGCGTACTGGCTCCCGACCTGGATGAACTGGAACCGAAGCTGATGTGGCCCGGCTATAGCGTCAAGGCGCTGGCCGAACTACTCAACGCCAAGAACGCCGAGATTCGCTCGTTTCTGCATGGTCAACTGCCAGCGGGAAGACCTGAAGAATTGCGGGATCAGTTGCTGGCGGTAGGTTTGCCGCTTTGACACCCGTTCTTGCCGAATTCGGTTGGAAAGCCTTGTTTGCGGTTTGTTCGCAATGAATCTGGTTTCATTCGCAGATAAATCGGTTTTGAGCGCCCGTCCGTTCGCAGTTGATGTGGTTTGAAAATGGCCTCTGTTTGCGGTTCCGGCGGTTTATGTTTGCAGTTCGTTAGTGCGACACGAGGTCGCATAGATCAAGTGCCTGAATGACAGGAAAGTGATAGCAGGCTGGGCTAGCATCGAGAGCCCATTTCCATGCGGCCGGGGCGTAGTGGGTAACCACTGGGTCTCAAGCAG
>CADDZF010000212.1 GCA_902812445.1 Methylococcaceae bacterium
CGTATCCTCGACGTCGACCGCTTGCTGCAAGCGCCCGACGTCGAGGATACGCGGGGTTTGCGCGATAGAGCCATGCTGGAACTGCTCTATGCGACGGGGCTGCGGGTATCCGAGCTGGTCGGCCTGCAGATCGATCAAATCAGCTTTCGGCGTGGCGTCGTGCGGGTTCAGGGTAAAGGCAACAAAGACCGGCTGGTACCGATCGGTGCGGAAGCCATGAGTTGGCTGGAAGCGTATCTGACTTCGGCGCGCCGCAACATGCTGGGTGGCCATCAGAGCGCCGATCTGTTCATCACCAGCAGGGCAAGCGCCATGACCCGACAGGCGTTCTGGTATTTGATCAAGCGTTATGCCTTGCAGGCCGGCATACGCAAGGCGCTGTCGCCGCATACCCTACGCCACGCCTTCGCCACCCATTTGCTGAATCATGGCGCGGACTTGAGGGTAGTGCAGCTTCTGCTTGGACACAGCGATCTATCGAGCACCCAGATCTACACCCATATTGCCCAGGAGCGCTTGAAGGACCTGCATGCCCGCTATCATCCGCGTGGATAGGCATTCCGGATAAGCATACCCAGAACGATGACCCGTCCCGTTCATGCGAGCGCGCTGATCGCCAGCCAGGCCAGGCTGGGTTCCGGAGTGACGGTCGGCGCCTTCGCCGTGATCGAGGACGAGGTCGAGATCGGCGATCAGTGCCGGATCGGCGCGCACGCCGTAGTTCATCGCTACGTTCGCATGGGAAAGGGCAACCAGATTCATCCCCACGCCGTCATCGGCGGATTGCCGCAAGACCTGGGCTTCGATGCGGAACGAGCGACTTCGGTTGAAATCGGCGACCGGAACGTATTCCGCGAGGGCGTCACCATCAACCGGGCGACCGCAACAGCAACCCGCATCGGCTCGAACGGCTATTTCATGAATAACAGCCACGTCGCCCACGATTGCGTGGTGGGCGATCACGCCATTTTTGCGACCGGGGCCACGCTGGGCGGGCACGTCCAGGTGGGCGATCGCGTCTTTCTCGGCGGCGGCGTGATGGTGCACCAGTTTTGCCGTATCGGCAGTTTGTCGATGGTGCGCGGTACCTCCGGTATCAGCAAGGACGTGATCCCGTATACGCTGATCGGCGGATTTCCGGTGCGGCATTATCGCCTGAACACGGTAGGATTGCGCCGGGCCGGCGTCGAGGGCGAGCGTCTGCGGGCGTTGTCCAACGCTTTTCGGCGTCTGCGCCGGCGCGAGAGCCTAGACGATCTGCCGCCAACGCCGGAGCTCCTGCATCTGTGGGCATGGCTGGCGGCCGAGTCCAGACGGGGCATCCACGGTTTTGCCGAGCTGCGGGGTAATCGGACGGACTGAAGGTGAACTTCCTTTAGGCGAAATGAGGCATGAGCAAGTTGAAATGCGCGGTGATCGGTGTCGGTTACCTGGGCAAGTTCCACGCCCAGAAATACGCGGCCCTGAGCGACTGTGAATTGGTCGCCGTGGTCGACACCTATCGGCAGGCGGCCGATTCGGTGGCGCAGCGTTACGCGACCCAGGCATTGACCGATTATCGCCCTTTGCTCGGCCAGGTGGATGCCGTCAGCATCGTCGTGCCGACCAGCCTGCACCACAGGGTGGCGCGAGATTTCCTCGAGGCCGGCGCCCACGTACTGGTGGAAAAGCCGATCACCGTCAGCGTTGCCGAAGCGGATGAACTGGTTCGCGTGGCCGGAGAAAACCGGCGCGCACTGATGGTCGGTCATCTGGAGCGCTTCAATGCTGCACTGCTGGGCTTGAATCTCACCGAAGAAAAGCCGCTGTTCATCGAGTCGCACCGGCTGGCCCCCTTCAAACCCCGCGCCAACGACGTTAGCGTGGTGCTGGATCTGATGATCCACGACATCGACATCATTCTCGATATGGTCGATTCCGAAGTCGTGCGCATCGACGCCAAGGGCATTCCCGTGCTGACTGAGGATACCGACATCGCTAACGCTCGCATCGTGTTCGAGAATGGCTGCGTGGCTAATGTCACGGCCAGTCGAGTCAGTCTCAAAGTCGAGCGCAAGATGCGTCTATTCATGCCGCGCGCCTATATCTCCGTCGATTTTCAGCATCGCGTGCTGACGCGCCACCGGACCGGCAAGCGCGAGATGTTCCCCGGCATACCGGAGATCCTCAGCGAAGAATCGGTATTCGACAACGGCGATGCGCTGATGGAAGAGATCAAGCATTTCATCGCCTGTATCCGCGCAGGTCGCGAGCCTTTGGTATCGGGTCGCGCGGGCCGGCGCGCCCTGGCGACGGCCATTGAAATTGCCGAGCTGTTGAAGCAATAAAGTGTTGCGGAACGGCAGAACCGGTCCGTCACGCAGCCATGGCCTGCAGAAGGCCACCATAGCCCGATCGAAAATTCAGTTTGCTCACGCAGGAGAATTAAGACCCATGATTCCCATGGTGGATCTAAAAGCCCAATATGCCGAGATCAAGGACGAGATCAATCAGGGTTTGCAGCAAGTGCTGGACAATTGCGCGTTTATCCTCGGGCCGAATGTCCGCGCGTTCGAGCAGGAAGTGGCGAGCTATCTAGGCGTCAAGCACGCGATCGGCGTCGCCTCCGGCACCGATGCTCTGCATCTGGCCTTGCTCGCCGCCGGCATCGGGGAGGGCGATGAAGTCATCACCACCGCGTTTACCTTTATCGCCACGGCAGAAGCCATCCGCTACGTGGGCGCGATACCGGTGTTCGTCGACATCGATCCAAAGACCTTCAACCTCTCGCCGGCCGCCATCGAGCAGGCGATTAGCGCGAGAACCACCGCCGTCCTGCCGGTGCATCTGTTCGGTCAACCGGCGGACCTGGTGGGCATACAGACGGTCTGCGACCGATACGGCCTGAAGATGATCGAGGATTGCGCCCAGTCTTTCGGCGCATCCATCAATGGCAAACAGACGGGAAGCTTCGGCCTGGCGGCGGGGTTCAGTTTCTTCCCGAGCAAGAATCTTGGTTGTTACGGCGATGGCGGTCTGGTTGCGACCGATTGCGACGAACTCGCCGAAAGCGTCAAAATACTCCGCAATCATGGTTCCGAAGCGCGCTACTACCACGGCAGGATCGGCTACAACAGCCGGCTCGACGAATTGCAGGCGGTGATCTTGCGCGTCAAGCTGAAGCGCATCGAAACTTACAACGAAAACCGCCGCCGCATCGCTCATCGCTACTCGGAATGGCTGGCTGACTTGCCGCTCGTTACGCCTCATGAGGATGCCATCGGTGTACACGTCTACCACCAATACACCGTCTTGAGTGACCGGCGCGACGCTATCCTGCACGCTTTGCAGCGTGCAAACATCGGCTGTGCGATTTACTATCCGCTGCCGCTGCACTGCCAAAAGGCGTTCGCCGCCGAGTGCGCGGGCACGCGCCTGCCGGTCACCGAATCGGTGGCCGCGCGCTGTCTGTCAT
>CADDZF010000213.1 GCA_902812445.1 Methylococcaceae bacterium
CTCAGGATGGTCTCGACCGGCCGCCAGGCGTGCCCATACGTCAGCAAGGATGTCATCTGGTGATACCAGCTCCTGAAGCGTCACGTTGCCCATATTAGTGCAGAATCGGCCTTGACGTTGAAGTCCGCAGAATTTTCAGCCGGTTCGGCCCTGCCCTGAGAAGCATACTCACCTAAAATGAGGTACCGAAGGAATGCCGCATGATGCACGCAATCAATTTGGAGCCTGTGACGCTCCAGACATCCAAACGTAACGAGATGATCGACATCACCGCCAGCGTGCAGAAGCTGGTTGATCGGGAACGCGTTCGCAGCGGCATGGTGATCGTCTATGTGGCCCACACAACGGTGGCCGTCACCATCAACGAGAACGCCGACCCGGACGTACAGAACGATCTATTGCATAAGCTCGGAGAGATGATTCCGCAGAACGAATCGTATTATCAGCACGATGAGGGAAACAGCGACGCGCATCTCAAATCATCGCTCGTGGGTCACAGCGTCACGGCGCTAATCGAGAGCGGCAAACTGCAATTAGGCCGGTGGCAGGGAATCTATATCTGCGAATTCGATGGCCCACGCGAGCGGCGGGTGCTGGTGAAGATCGTCAGCTTTTACTCCGAAAACGATGCTTCCGGTTGAATGGGCGTCAGACGTTTAGTAACGAAACGTGATGCCCGCCCCGCCCCAGAGTTGATCGCTGGCGCGGATGTCATTCTCGATGCTTTCGGTGTAATACAGATAGCCAGCCAGGTTCCAGTCTCCGAAGCGGCTGGAGACTCCAAACATTTTGTTGAGCGAATATTCGCCCACCACGCCCACTTCCCAGTGCTGCAGGCCGGTAATGCTGTCGTCAATCGTTTCAGCGTTGGTGAAAAAGCCGGGAACCGTCCCGCCGCCGCTCGGTACGCCGGCGGTATAACCGTTCACATAGGCGACGTCCCCGATAAAAGTAAACGTCAAACCAAGATCTTCCAGCGGCAGGCGATATTTCAGGCCGCCTTCGAGATAGACGCCGTCATAAAGGTCAAAATCATACGCCGCCATCACATAAGGGGTCGGCACCGGGCGTCCGCGAAACAGGCTGCGCTGATCGAGGGCGATCTGCAGGAACAATTCGGAGGTTTCCAGATCGGTGCGATCTGGATAGAGATAACCGATGTAGCCCCCTGAGATGACGACCGGCTTGATTGTCCAGTCAAAGCCGACAGTGGGACGGATTTCCTGAAAATTGGAAACCGGATCATTCTCGGCGACATTGACAAAAACACTGACGAACGGGTGCGGAAGCTTGCCGGTGTCGAAGGACAATTTGGTGCCAAGCTGCAGGTTCAGGCGGTCTTCGGGGCCGGGGACTTCAAAAACCTCGACACCGCGGTAGACGTAATCGGTGAAGTACGAAACGTTAAAATCGACGTGTACGGCGCCCTGGTTTATCCCTTCATCGTCGCGCGGCAGCGCAGGCGGAGCGTAAACCGTTTCAGGCGAGTCCTGTGCCAGCGCCACCGCGCCGGCGGGCAACAAAACCACCGCAAGGCACAGCAAACGTGAGCGGAACTTCGCGGCGCGTCGGATCATGTCCGGCGACGATACCGAACGGCGGCGCGGCGAGCAACCGAACCCGCAATCTCCAAACCCACAATCACGCAACCGAATCGCACGGCAGCAAGCGAAAGAACCACCGAATTGTACGCCCAGAGTTTCAGCCGCCGGTTCAGTATCGATCGACCCCGTAGCCGTAACCGCTGCCATAGTCGATCGGATAGAAGCCGTTTGCGTAGCCGCCGTAGGTTTGCAGGTACGCTCTGCGGCGATAGAACGCCGCATAGTTCAGGGCAATATCGCGGGCATGAACCGTGCTATCGAGATAAGCGGCGCTGGCGAGCCTGGCGATGCGCGATTCGGCCACCTGTCGCCGCAGATCGCGGAGCGTATCGTCCTTGGAAATCATCATCGCCGCGGCTTGACGCTGCTCGATTACCACACGGGCGGCATTGAGATAGCGGCTGCGGGCCGATTGATATTCGCTGTCGCGTTCGAGCGCATCCTGCTCGAGCTTGCGATTGTCGGCGACATACGACAATTTCAATCGCGACATCGCTTCGATCTGCTGCGCATCGGGCTTCGGGCGTTCGTGGGCGTCTTTAATCTGCTCGGTGAGGTTTCGCCGCAGTGTTTCGGCGGCGATGTAGCTGTCGTTGCCGGCCAGGGGAGCCAGCGCCTTGCGTCGGGATTCGGTCATCGCGTCGTAAGCAGCGCGCTCATCAGCGAGCGCACGGCGAAACTCCTGGCGGTTTTCAAGATCATTCAGCACATTGCGCGTGGCATTACTGAGGTCCACGAGCAACTGATTGTACGTCCATCGCGCCGCCACGCTGGTCGCCCGCGCGGGCGCTACGGCGCGGATGTCGGCGGCAGGGAAGTCAGCCGCGTTGCTGGCCGAACCGCCGTTCCAGTAGGGGCTCGATGCTCGAACCCGCTCACCGCCGCGCGTTGCAGCGGTCGCAGGGCCTTCGCCCAGCGAAGCCGGAACATCAGCGCGAGCCAGTGAAACCAGACCTGCCGCCGCGAACGTCGCAATGAACATCCTGCCGACCATCGCACGTCTCCCTCGGGTTGCTAATCCGATCGAAGCATCCCAGTATAAAAGGGTAGTCAAACCTGCCAATGTTATACCAAAAACGGCATTTTGAAGAAATTTTTCATCGCGCGAGCCCGCATCTGCGTTGATGGCGGGGATCAGGTTTTGCCGATGGGACGGTAATGAAGATGCGCCGCCGACTCACGCCACTGATTCTCCCGCTGGTTTTGGCGGGCTGTTCGCAGGACCGGCAGGCGCAAAATGAGCGGCCGCCGACAGATACAGCATCTATCGCCGAAGCGCCGCTCCCAACGATCAAGCCTGAGACCTACATCGCCGCCGGCGATCTGGCGGCCCAGCGCAACCAGCCACAGCAGGCGGCCGAACAATATGCAAAAGCCTTGCACGCCCGCCCCGGCGATGCGCCTGTGCTTAAAAAGCTCGGCCTGGCGCATACTCAGGCGGGTGATTTAGCAGCGGCAGAAGAGACGTTTAGCCAATACGTTAAGGCATCCGGCGGCACTGCAGATGCGTATGGCGCCCTCGGCTACTTGCAGGAACTTGCTGGAAAACAGCGCGAAGCTGAAAAAACGTATCAAGAGGGGATTCGCAAGCACCCCGACGGCGCACTTTGCCGAATCAACTATGGCCTGATGCTCGTCCGCCGGAACGATGTGGAAGGCGCAGTTACACAGATGTCGGCTGTTCTGGAACCGCACGAGGTGAACTACAACATCGCCAGCGTTTACGAGCAGCTTGGGCGGCGCGATCTGGCGCACTTCTATTACAACCAGGCACTTGAATGTAAACCGGGCTTCTTGGCAGCTCAGCAAAAGCTGGCGATGGTAAAATGACTGATTCGATTA
>CADDZF010000214.1 GCA_902812445.1 Methylococcaceae bacterium
ACGTTGCGATTTTGCGCGACCGCGGACGATCACAAATTAACACGCTGAATTTTTTGGCAAGATGAGATGCAAACCATGAAGACAATGATACAGCCTGTAATTTTATCGGGCGGAGCGGGTACGCGCTTATGGCCTTATTCGAGACAAGCCTATCCGAAGCAGTTCCTGTCCTTTACCGGGAAAAACACGCTGCTCCAGGATACCGCGGCGAGAATCGCGGGCATGGCGCTGCAGGACAGCGCTTTCGAAGCTCTCCCCCCGCTGTTCGTTTGCAACGAATTGCATCGTTTTCTGGTGGCCGAACAGCTCAAGCATCTGGGGCTCGGAAAAGCTACGATCCTGCTTGAGCCTGCAGGCAGGAATACCGCGCCCGCGTTGACGCTGGCGGCTCTGCACGCGGCGGTAGACGGGCAAGATCCGGTCCTCGTCGTGATGCCGTCCGATCATTATATCCGGGACTCGGTCCATTTTCAGGAACGCGTGCTGGACGCGGTCCGATTAGCGGGTGAAGGTCATCTGGTGACGTTTGGCATCGTGCCTGACCGGCCGGAAACACAATTCGGCTATATCCGCAAAGGCCGCAAAATGGACGGCACGACGTTCGAGCTCGACGCTTTCGTCGAAAAGCCCGGCATGGAAACAGCCATGCAATATCTGGCATCCGGCGATTACCTGTGGAACAGCGGATTGTTCGTCATGCAGGCATCCATCTGGCTCGAACAGGTCAGCCTGCACTGTCCCGATATAAAGCGCGTGTGCACCCAGGCGCTGGAAAAAAGCCGCCGTGATGGCGATTTCATCCGTGTCGATCAGCAGCTTTTCAAGCAGTCTGCCAGCGATTCCATCGATTACGCCGTCATGGAAAAAATCACCCGGCGGGAAAGCGGACGCCAGGCCTTGGTGTTACCCCTCGACGTCGGCTGGTCCGATCTTGGCTCCTGGCCCGCATTGCGCGAAATCCGCGGGCAGGATAAGGACGGCAATGTCAGCCATGGCGATGTATTCACCAAAGACGCAAAAAATTCGCTCTTGTTCGCCCAGGACCGCTTTCTCGCCGCGCTCGGCATCGAGGACCTCGTCGTAATCGAGACGCCGGATGCGGTGCTCGTCGCGCATAAGGATTATGCGCAGGACGTTAAATGCATCACCGAGCACCTGCAGGAGTCGGCGCGATCCGAGCATATTTTTCACACCAAGGTGCACCGACCGTGGGGCGCCTACGAATCCATCGACAATGGCGCTCGCTATCAGGTCAAACGCCTGACCGTGAATCCGGGAGCGACCCTGTCGCTGCAGATGCACCACCATCGCGCCGAGCATTGGGTCGTGGTCAGAGGCACGGCGCGCGTCACGCGAGGCGAGGAAAGCTTTTTGCTTTCCGAGAACGAATCCACTTTCATCCCGCTGGGTGTGAGGCACCGCCTGGAAAATCCCGGCTCGATTACGCTGGAAATCATCGAGGTGCAATCGGGCAGCTATCTCGGCGAAGATGATATCGTGCGCTTCGAAGACAAATACAATCGCATCGAAGCTTGAAAATCCCTAGGACCGACTGCACATGGCTCTGCATTGTGGAATCGTGGGCTTGCCGAACGTCGGCAAATCCACCCTGTTTAACGCGCTGACGAAAGCCGCCATCGCGGCGGACAACTATCCGTTTTGCACCATTGATCCCAATGTCGGGGTCGTTCCGGTGCCGGACGACCGCCTCGACGTGCTGGCGGATATCGTCAAGCCGCAGCGGGTAGTGCCAACGGCGATCGAATTTGTCGACATTGCAGGTCTTGTCGCCGGCGCCTCCAAGGGAGAAGGCCTGGGCAACCAGTTCCTCGCCCACATCCGCGAGACGGACGCCATTGCTCACGTCGTGCGCTGCTTTCAGGACAACGATATCGTGCACGTTTCCGGTAAGGTGGATCCCGCCAGCGATATCGAAATCATCAACACCGAGTTGGGCCTCGCTGATCTCGCCACAGTCGAAAAAGCGCTGCAGCGGGTGATCAAAGCGGCCAAGTCCGGAAACAAGGAAGAACTCGCGAAAATGCACCTACTGGAGCGGGTGGCAGCTCATCTGGATGCCGGCAAGCCGGTGCGGTCGATGGTTCTCGATGCCAGGGCGCGGGTACTATTGAAAGACTTGCACCTGTTGACCTGCAAACCCACCCTATATATCGCCAATGTCCAGGAAGGCGGATTCGCTGATAATCCGCTGCTCGAAAAGGTCCGCGTACTGGCCGAACAGGAAGACGCTATCGTCGTGCCCATCTGCGCCGCCCTGGAAGCCGAAATCGCACAACTGGACGCTGAGGACCGAGCGGAATTCTTAGCCGGGCTGGGCCTTGAACAGCCGGGCCTAAACCGCGTCGTGCAGGCAGGCTACCGGTTGTTGAACCTCACGACCTTCTTCACCGCCGGCCCCAAAGAAGTGAAGGCCTGGACGATCGCGGTGGGCGCCACTGCGCCGCAGGCAGCAGGGGTGATCCATAGCGATTTCGAGAAAGGCTTTATCCGGGCCGAAGTCATCGCTTATGAGGATTACATCCGCTATCAGGGCGAGCAGGGAGCTAAGGACGCCGGTAAATGGCGACTGGAAGGAAAGGACTACATCATACGCGATGGCGATGTCGTGCATTTTCGCTTCAACGTCTAACCCGGAGCTTGGATTTTCACGGACAACCAAGGACAACGAAATAGACTTAAAAGCCCCGCAAATGCGGGGTTTTTTGTTTCTACGGAGCCGCGTTTATCCGTTGTCATCCGGGTAAAAGAGGGTACGCTGTCGGGTATGGCTTTTTCGTACCCACCAAAAAAGGCGGGTATGACCAGAAAGAGGCCCGCCATGCTCAACGATACCCAATGCCGAACCGCCAAACCCAAGGCCAAGCCGTACAAGCTGCCGGATGGCAATGGTCTGAATCTGGAGGTGAAGCCCAACGGGGCGAAGGCGTGGCGCTACCGCTTCAAGCTGGCGAAAGATGGCGCGATCAAAGAGAGCATGTTTGCCATTGGCGACTACGCCAGCGCCCCCAACGGGGAAACGCCGGAGGAAACCAAAGGGAGGCGGGCCGGGGCGCTTCACTTTGGCCGAAGCGAGAGAGGAACGCATCAAGGCTTTTGATGCTCGCCTGACCCGTGCCGAGGAACTGACACGGCAAATCTGCCGCAAGCGTGGCGTATCGCATGACGCTCTGACCCGTGACATTCGTACGGCGGACGCCAGGGCCCTTGATACGGCCCGCAAGCACCTGACCGGCAAGGCATCGCGCACGGCGGACGAATGCAATCACCTTGCCGCACTGGCCACCAAGCAACGGGCAGACGATCAACGCGCCCGCGCAATCGACGAGGCGAATGCACAGCGCGGCATCAAGGGCATTCTTGCCCGAGCACTGGCCGCCGTGAAGTAAAAAAG
>CADDZF010000215.1 GCA_902812445.1 Methylococcaceae bacterium
ACCGAATGACTTTATCTTCAGTACCCATGGCGTATTCGTTTCCTCTCGCAGGATTGATGACCTTGAAGACCATCCAGAATACGCCGCCTACCTCAACCCCTCATCCACAACTTTCAAGCATAACTCGAAAAAGTCATGCCTCGCAACATTGTCTTCTACGATAAAAATTCTCGGGTGCGACTTGGAAGCATTACCCATGGTTAGGTGCTTGAAACTGAAATGAAGATTTCCGTAGGGGAATGTGGCGCGTGCATGTGTTGGGCCAATTGCTTCCAGGTAGCCACCTTTTCCAGTTTCGTGCCATATGACCATCAGAGAGTGCATGTTCCTGTCCTCCATATCCCATCCTTTCATGAAAGGGATTTCACGGCCAAACTGCAACCAAGCTCTTCGAGTACATGGCAAATCTCGGCGATATTCGGAACGCTCAGCTTCGCACTGAACAGATCCTCCTTGCTATGCCCGATCAACTCGCCGAGAGTGGCAATACCTGCCGCTCACAGGCCCTTGCTGGTGCGGATCGTGAAGCAGTCACATTTTGCTATGGCCAGTGCGAGCAGCTCGCTCTCGGCCATACGCCGCATCGCGGCGCGACGAACGTTCTCACGCTTTGTTGTTCTAGCGGTTGTTTGCGTCACCTCGGCTTCTGTCTCGACTCGCTCCTCGTATGCGTTGTCGTGGACGGTTCTATTACACCGATCGATAATTTCTCTCTCAACCTCCAATACAGAGCGGGTATAGTGCATCCGGCAATTGTTCAGAATGGTATCCCGAACCATTCTAGTGGTCTGAGCAGTCATCATCCTTTTTTGCTTCGGCAGGGTCTGGAACACGAACGGTCGCAACGGCGTATTGTGCTTAAGCAGCCGCGCAACGGCATGGAAATCCGGCAGGTATTGCAGATCCTGGGAGCCGAGTTCCGGGCGGGTGTACGTCACCAGCTTTTCGGCATCCGCCGCTCCCATACGAAAGACGAGCAGATTTCCCACATTGCCCAGCACGGCCTCTATGAGACTATCCCTGCAGTAACCTCGATTCAGCTGGGCCATATTCTGGTTGGCCAGCGTCAGGCGGATGCCGAACTTCCGAGATTCGCTCAATAAATGGGCCACTGTGCCGGTGGTGAAATTCTGGAATTCATCGACGTACCAGTGAAACGGAGTGCGCTGAGCTTCCGGCACATCGACACGTCCCATGGCGGCGAAAAACAGCTTGCCGATCAGTAGCATCCGCAGCATCGGGGTATCGAGTTCGCCGAGCAGGCCTTTGGACAGGTTCACCAGCAGGATCTGCCGGTGGTCCATGAGCTGACGGAAGTCGATGGTGCTCTTGCACTGGCCGATGATGGGACGCAGCAGCGCGTTGTGAGTGAACTGGTTCAGCTTAGAGGTGATGTACGGAGCGATGTTGGCCAGGGCGGATTCTCCTCCGGCACGCTCTGCCTGTTCGCTCCAGAATCGCACCACCAAGGGGTTTTTGCAGATGCACTTGAGGTAATCACGGTAATCCTTGTCCTCGAACACACGCGGCACGTCCATCAGGGTTCCTGGCGCGTCGTTGTCCACCACCAGCAGCAGGGCGTTGCGCATGTACAGTTCGAACATCGGGCCGTCGGTCTGCCGCAGATCGTAGAGATGATCGAAGATCTTGATCATCTCGTTGACGATGAGATTTATCTGCACCTGCGGGTAAGAACCGGTGCCTCCAGGAAATTAAGGCCGACGGCGTGGTCGAAATCACGGGGATCGAAGAGCACCACATCTTTGGCTCGTCCGGCCGGAACGGCCTCCAGCACATTCCGGTAAAGATCGCACATGGGGCGAGGATAACAACGCTTAGCGCCGGTATCCGCCAACTGGTCGGCGCATGGAAACAAGACTGGAAAGTCGCATGTGGCGTTGATGCACCGGCCCAGATCGAGCGCGCCGCATTCTTCTTCGCTCATCTGGGAAGGCGGGGCCGAATGGGTCAATCGACAGGGCCACTGGTTGGTTCGGAAACAGCACGTTGCCGAGCATGGTCATCAGTGTTTCGGAAGGCCGCTCGGCGGAATGCACCGTACAGATTCAACGGGCTATGGGTTTGTCCTACCTCTTTATCTCCCATAATCCTGCAGTGGTGAAATACTTGGCGCATGAAGTTGCCGTCATGTATATGGGGCGTATTGTCGAGTGGGGGACGACGGACGAAGGAATGGATCACCCGCTTCATCCTTATACGCAGGCGCTATTATCCGCCGTACCCACAATCGACGCCGCTACGAAACGCGAAGTCCTTCGTTTACCAGGCGACTTGCCTTCAGCAACCGATCCTCCGAAAGGATGCCATTTTCACCAACGCTGTCCCTATGCGATGCCAATTTGTAGGGAAAGCTATCCTCAAGCCAAATCATTGAACGAAAGTCATCAGATTCGATGCTTTTTGTATAAGCAGGCACCTTAAGATTGCTCAGCCGATCTTCTGCATCTGATGGCTTCGATTCGAAGCTGTGCGTGACATCACGATACAGCAGGGCCACTATATCAGATGGATAGCTAATCGGCTTGACCCCGACTGTTTGCCATTATGTTTTACGCCATAAAGTGTTAAAAATGGCCGTGACTGCGGCGACTTTCTAGAGACAACTTTATCAATCAATTGAAAGTGCCGAGAAATCGCTCTGGAAATTGGAAAGCCTTTTCTTGATTATCCAATAGCACGCTCATCTAGATTCTCTTCTGCGTATGCGCCAGATAGACGTTCAGTGCTGCCGCGATGGCCACACAAGCCATCGGCATGGCTTGCGGCGGCACCGGGAATGGAAAGGTCAACCCGAGCAGGAGCACATACAGCGTGGCTAGCATGGCGAAGAAGCTGTAGCGATGGGCCAAGGGACTCGAATAATCGAAGTTCGATTGTTTGATCTTGCGCTGGACGAGGCCATCCACGGCGAAGGGTACGACAGCCGCCAGCAGGAACGGCCACCAGGACAGCAGCAGAAAGAACCGGCGCATCGTCTGGTAGACACTGCCCCAAAGTACCTGAAGTCTGGCTTCGATGAACGGGAACAGATCGTCTCTTCCCACGTCCTGGAATGCCACTGACCGTTGACGCTCCGGTTCGCTGGGGATGAAGTAGCGATAGACGTTTTCCCGGGCGCCGGTACGCACGAACAGACGATTGAACCAGTCCGTGGCGGTCTCCCGGATTTCGGTGTCTTTCCAGGCACCGAGATACTCGACGATCATTCGGTCTTCGGTGCGCTGAATGGTCTTGAGCCAATCATCGGACACCAGGGCGGCGACTAATTCCATTTCTAATTCTGAAGTGAATCTATGATCCATGGCCAAGCGACGATCGAATGGACTCGGCCGTGGTCGTTTTCCAGCGTTCTCAAGCTGTCTTCCAAGTGATCCTCCAGAGCGTCGAT
>CADDZF010000216.1 GCA_902812445.1 Methylococcaceae bacterium
TGCCTTTGGCGCCCGCTTCGACCAGCGCCCATCGGTACAGGCCGCCATCGTCGCCGAACAGGCCTCGAGCCAGCGACAGGCCGCTGCCTGAGATCAGCGCCGGCGCCGCCTTCGCTTCCGAGAAAGAGGTGTCCGGGCGGGCGAATGCCTGTCTGTGGACGCAGACGCCAGGCGCGGAAAGCGATCCATGGTCCGCAGCACCGGGAAGAGCGTCATCCAGAGGCATGTCACCAGCAGCGTCGCCATGCCTCCGACGACGATTGCGGGTACCAGCCCTAGCCATGCGGCGGTGATCCCGGATTCGAACTCGCCCAGTTCATTCGAAGCCCCGATGAAGACTGAATTGACCGCGCTGACGCGCCCGCGAATGGTGTCCGGAGTCTCGAACTGGACTAGAACGTGGCGGATGTAGACACTTACCATGTCGCCCGCTCCGAGCAGGAACAAGGCTGCGAGGGATAACGGAAGGCTTTCGGACAGCCCGAACACGATCGTGGAAACGCCGAACAGGGCCACGCCGCCGAACATCGAGCGTCCCACGCGGCGCGAGACCGGTGCGAAAGCCAGCAACAGCGCGGTGAGCGCCGCGCCGATGCCCGGCGCCGTGCGCAGCAGGCCGAGGCCGATCGGGTCCACGTGCAGCACCTCGTTGGCATAGGCTGGCAACAGCGCCGTGGCACCGCCAAACAGCACGGCGAAGAGATCTAGCGAAATTGCCCCGAGAACTACCGGCCGCGAGCGGACGAAGCGCAAGCCTTCCAGCAGCGTGGACAGGCTGGCCGGTTCGCTGCTGATCGTGCCCTGCGAACGCGTGTGAATCAGCACGAGCAGGATCACCGACAATGCCAGCAGCGCGGCGACGGTCCCGTATACGGTGTGCGGCCCCGCGAGATAGAGTAGACCGCCCGGAGTAGGACCGCAGATTACGGCCACGTGGAATGCCGACGAGCTCAATGCGACGGCGTTGCTGAAGTTCTCTGCCGGTACCAGATTCATGACGATAGCCTGACCCGTGGGCATGGTGAATGCCCGCGATGAGCCATGCACCGCCATGATACCGAGCACCGGCCAGACGTCCCGCAGCCCGCTGAGGGTGAACACCAGCAGGGCCAGACTGGCCAGGAAATCCACCAGGAAGCACAACGCCAGGATGCGGCGCCGGTCATAGCGATCGGCCAGCTGCCCGGCCGGTAACACCAGCGCGGCGAAGGGAATGAACTGGGCCAGCCCGATCAACCCCAGATCGAGCGTCTTGCCGGTCAGCGCGTACACCTGCCAGCCCACTGCCACCCCCTGCATCTGTATGGCGATGTGAGCGAAAAACCGGGCGTTCAGAAACAGCAGGAAATTCCGCTGGTGCAGAGCGGCGAAGCCTGTGAACGGGCCCGTCGTCAACGTACTTGGACCCGGTTCAGGACGATCTCGGCGGCATCCAAATCACCATGGGACGGGTCCGCCTCAACGCAGCCGATGACTATAACGACGTTCTCAGCGAGCTCGAATACGTAGTCATGCATGGCCACGAAATCACGGCGCAGGATTCGGATATTCGTCGTGGATCCGCTCGAAACCTTCCAGCACGTCCGCGGGCAATGCCAGGTCAATGCTGGCAAGGTTGCTGCGCAACTGCCGCAGCGTAGTGGCGCCAATGATGTTGCTGGTGAGGAAAGGCCGGCTGTTGACGTAGGCCAGCGCCGCCTGGGCCGGGTCCAGATCGTGGTGGCGAGCGAGATTCACGTACGCCGTCACCGCCTTTTCGGCGTTGGAGCTGTTATAGCGGGCGAAACGCCCCCACTGGGTCAGGCGCGCCCCGGCCGGACGGTCGCCGTTAAGGTATTTCCCGGAGAGCACCCCAAACGCAAGCGGCGAATAGGCGAGAAGGCTTAAATCTTCGCGGTGAGAAAATTCGGCAAGTCTGATCTCATACGTACGATTCAACAGGCTGTACGGATTCTGGATGCTGGCAATGCGGGGACCGATGCCCCGTTCCGAAAGGTCCAGGAACTGCGCCACGCCCCAGGGCGTCTCGTTCGACACGCCGCTATGGCGAATCTTGCCGGCCTTGACCAGGTCGTTCAGCACCATCAGCGTTTCCGCGATCGGCACGGTGAACTCATCCGTCACGTGGCTGTATCCGAGTCGCCCGAAATGGTTGGTGCTGCGATCAGGCCAGTGCAGCTGGTACAGGTCGACGTAATCGGTCTGCAGCCGCGCGAGACTGCCGTTCAGCGCCGCTTCCAGGTTCTTGCGGTCGAAGTGGGAAACACCGCCGCGGATGTGCGCGGCCTGCGGCAGCAGCCGGGCGGGACCCGCGCGGCCTTGGTGGCGAGAATTATCCGGTCGCGCTGGCCGCGGCGCTTGAACCAGGTGCCGATAACGCGCTCGGTGGCGCCATAGGTTTCCGGGCCGGGCGGCACGGAGTAAATCTCCGCCGTGTCGATGAAGTTCACCCCAGCATTCAGCGCGAGGTCCAGTTGCTCATGGCCATCTTTCTCGCTGTTCTGCTCGCCGAACGTCATGGGGCCGAGACAGAGGCGGCTCACGTTGAGTCCAGTGCGGCCCAGGACAGAGTATTTCATTATGAGGTGCTCCTGATGTGAATAATCCCGAAATGAGGCGAGCTGTCAGTCCGGCGCGGCCTTGATGGAACGCCGGAAAAACGGCTTTCCGGCAGACTCCGATGTATGCGATCTACGATCGCAGCGTCGATGACCGCTTGCCGGATGCCTTCCGCTTGGGCTTCCCAGGCTTCAGCCAGCAGAATTCCACCGCCCGCGCGGACCGTTCGGCTGGCCGATTCCGGTTTGATCACGCGTTCTCAGCCATCTGCCGGTGGACTCTTCTCCGCCACGGCGAAAACCAGGACGATTAATTCCTTGCCGGTGCCTGTTTCGCCGATGATGAGAACCGTTGCATCGCTCGGTGCGATGCGCTCGATATGTTCCAGCAACTGCCGTGACGCCGGATCTTCGAAGACTAGAGGGCGCTAGCGCGAGCGGAAAAGGCCAACGAACGAGGCTTCTGGAAGGTCAACACCGGTGGACGCTGAACCTCTTTACGCAGTTCTGTTTGTTTGGCAGCAAGAGGTGTTTCCATAATAATGAGCTCTGTGTTTTTTACTGTAATGGCAATAGCCTCATAAATGCTCGGCCTCGCCGGTTTTAATCGCCATCAAAGCTCAGTGGTCGGTCTATTCCAGGGTATTTGTACTTTAACATCTGCATAAAAACCACTAATAAAGAATAAAAATAAATTATTTAAGCGTTCACGCGAAACTGATTTTGTAAGAGGTGCCAAAGCCGTGCATGAGTTTGATGACTTCCTCACGGACCTGCTCCTTGGCCCAGGTTTCGAAGCGACGCCACTGGTATTTGGCGTGCTTCC
>CADDZF010000217.1 GCA_902812445.1 Methylococcaceae bacterium
AATCTGGTCCGGCGGGTGCCAGTCAGCGATCACGTCATCCGCTATACGTTGGCGTTGGTGCGGCAAACGCGCGTCGGCGAGCCGGGCGTGCCCAAGTTCATCCGTGAATGGCTGTCCTGGGGGGCTGGCCCACGTGCCGTACAGTATCTCATTCTCGGCGGCAAGGCCCGCGCTTTGCTGCATGGTCGCGTCCACGTGCAGACCGACGATATTCAAGCGCTGGCTTACCCGGTGCTACGGCATCGCATCCTCACCAACTTCACCGCTGCTTCGGAAGGCATCACCGCTGATACGGTCATCAAGAAGCTGATCGAGGAAACGCCGTCCAAGGACAACGAGCTGACCCGCGATGAGCGGTTCAAAAAGATTTTTGCATCCTAGGAACAACCCCGACGAGCGGGAGGTGTTAACTTACTGGTAAGTATACCGGGGCGTTAACACCCCTGCTCATCCGAATTATGCGTGATACCCATGCCCGTAAAAGAAGACGATCCGCGTCGCTTTCTGCATCCGGAGACCATCGCCAAGATCTCGCGGCTCGACGTGCGCGCCCGCCAGGTGGTCGAGGGGTTCCTTGCGGGCATGCACAAAAGCCCGCTGTTTGGACACTCCATCGAGTTCGTGCAGCACCGCGAGTACACTCCCGGCGACGACATTCGCCATCTCGATTGGAAAGTTTGGTCCAAAACAGACCGCTATTATATTAAACAATATGAAGCAGAGACCAATCTGCGCTGCACGCTGGTTATTGATGTCAGCGAATCGATGCATTACGGTCGCGGTGCCCTCAACAAATACAATTACGGCTGCACCATCGCAGCTTGCCTGGCATATTTGCTGTTGCGTCAACAGGACGCCGTCGGCGTCATCACCTTCGATGCGGACGTGCGGCAGATTGTGCCGTCGCGCAGTCAGCAGACGCATCTCGATGCCATCTGCAATTCCATGCACGTCAGCAAGCCGCGCGACAAAACCGACATCGAACGCATCCTCCGCCGCGTCACCGAAACCATTCCGCAGCGTGGCATGATTGTCCTCGTCTCTGATTTCCTGGTCGATCGCGGGCCGCTCCTCAAGGGACTGGAAATGCTATGCCAGCGGCGGCATGACATCCTTGCCTTCCACGTTCTCGATGACGACGAAGTAACATTCCCTTTCGCTGGCACGACACGTTTCGAGGGCATGGAGGAATTACCGCATTTGTTATGCGATCCGCGCGCCCTGCGCGACGGTTACCTGGAAGCGCTGGAGGAATATCTGGTCGAAGTACGGCGCGGCTGCACGCGGCTGGGCATCGATTATCAACTGGTGCGCACTGGCGATTATCTCGATGCGGTATTGTCGAAATTCCTCAGCCACCGTCTGGCCGACCGCACCACCACTGTGCGCAGCCGCGGGCCAGTATAATAACATTAACCACGGATTACACAGATAACACAGATAAAAGAAAAACAGAACAAACATGATATATTATTTGACTTTTTGTTTTTATCTGTGTTATTCGTGTAATCCGGGGTCGGTTTGAGGTCATATATGGAGCTTTTTCTGCATCCTTGGTTCATGGTTGCCGGCGGGCTGCTCGTCAGTGCGCCGATTATCATTCATCTCATCAATCGCATGCGCTTCAAGCGCATTCGCTGGGCAGCGATGGAGTTTTTGCTCAAATCGCAGAAGCGCAATCGTCGCCGGCTCATTATTGAACAGATGATCCTGTTGGCGCTACGCTGTCTGCTGGTGCTTCTGGCAGGTTTTCTCGTGGCGCGCTTTATCGGTGCCCGGCCGACCGGACAGGGGGCCACGCACATCGTCATCCTCGACGACACCCCCAGCATGGCCGATCAGTTTACGGAAAAGGGATCGAAAACCCATTCGCTTGAAGTGGCCCGCGAACAGATCAAGCTGCTGGCCCGCAGCGCCGCCCAGGCGCCCACCCATCAGCAGATGCGTATTTATCGTTTATCCGATCTCGATACGGTATTATTTGACCAGCGCCTGGGCGACCGCGCCAGCGATGCCATCGATGAAAAGCTGCGCGATCTCAAACCGTCGGCCCTGCACGTCGATCCCATTGAAGGTATCCATAAGGGACAAATGCTCTTCAACGATATTGCCCAGGGGCAGAAGATTCTGCACCTCGTCAGCGATTTCCGCGATGGGGACTGGAGCGGCCCCGGTGCGGAGGAGCTGAACAAGGCTATCGAGAAACTGGTTGAATCCGGCATTCACCTGAGTCTGATCGACACAGCCCATCCCTATCGCGGTCCATCGCGGCAGGTGGCGTTGCATCACGATAACCTGGCTATCACCGACCTGCATGCGGAATCGCGCGTCGTCGCTGAAGGTGTTGAGACAGAGTTCAGTGTCACCATCCGCAATTTCAGCTCCAGCGACAAAAAGACGTTCCTGCACATCAAGGTGGATGGCGATGTGCGCAAGGGTTTTTCCGGTTCGCGGCCCATCGACCGCGTTCCTGCCGATGACAGTGTGACCGAGAAGTTCACGCTCATCTTCGCCAAGAAAAAGCCATCGCTGCCAGTCAATCCCGGTGATTTACCGGAGGACCGCGAACGCAAACGGCGGCTCGATCAGGAATTCGTGCAGGTGACGGCGGAGCTAGACCCGGAAGAGGCTGGCCTGCAAGCAGACAACGTCCGCGATATGGTGGTAGAGGTGCGTAAGCGTGTGCCGACCTTGGTGGTAGACGGCACTGGCCAAGATCCCGACCTCGACGGTGGCGATTTGAAGCACCTGCGTGCCGCCTACGAGGCGGCACGCTCCTATGAAATTGAGCGCTGCAAGGTAGATGATCTCGACAAAATCGGTCTCGAATTGTATCCGACAGTCATTTTTCTCAACGTTGGCGAAATTAAAAGCATAAAAACGCTCCAAAAAGTGCAAGAATATGTTCAACATGGCGGCAGTCTGTGCTTCTTTCTCGGTGACAAAGTGCGCCCCGTTTTTTACAACGATACGCTGTTCAAAAAATTCAACGGTCTGTTCCCGGTACTGATTGAGAACAAACCGTTCGATCCACTCAATCCCGACGGCCGAGAAACGGAAGAGCAGCGCGCAGAGAAAGCTAAAGATCGGCTGCGCTTCGATGAGCAGCCGAAGCTGCTGTTCCGCGATCCCAAGCACGAGGCTGTCAAGACGCTGGCGGAATACCGCACCGGCTTGCGTTACCTGAGCATCGATCGCTATTTCCGGGCTTTGCCGCGTTCGCGTTGGGACCCAGAACCGACGAGCGGCGTGCGCGCGGAGGAGCTGATCGTCCTGCCCAACAGCGAGACGACCGATAATCCTGGCTACCGCAGTCATGCCGTGGAGTTGGGCCGCAAACTTGTCGAGCAAACC
>CADDZF010000218.1 GCA_902812445.1 Methylococcaceae bacterium
ACGCAGCGGCGACGAACCCTTGCCGGAATGACGCAGCGTTTTGCCGTCGATGGCAATGTGTTGTACGCCGAGGGCGGCGCTGATCTCGTGCAGCCAGCCGAGCAGGGCGGTTTGCAGGGCTTGGGGTTGGAGACGGTCGAAGACACGCTCGAAGGTGTCGTGCGACGGGATGCCGTTGGGCAATTCCAG
Source organism: Methylococcaceae bacterium (assembly GCA_902812445.1). Classification (GTDB taxonomy): domain Bacteria; phylum Pseudomonadota; class Gammaproteobacteria; order Methylococcales; family Methylococcaceae; genus CADDZF01. Next base: position 190 of record CADDZF010000218.1, read on the forward strand.
GAAGCGTTGCAACCAATCCCGGCGTTTGCGTCCGAAGGTTTCGATGTCGGTCCAGGTATTGGCGCCGGCGAGGACAGCGCAGATGGCGATGGTGAGGATGTCGCCCAGCAGGTGCCGTTTGCAGCGGTTGATACGAGGGTCTTTGAGACGGCGAATGTGCTTGTGCAGGGACAGACGTGACAGAGCCATGAGTTTCCTCCGTGAAAAGCGGGCGACGCCACGGAGAATCGTAACCGCGGCCCCTTGACGAAATCAAGAGAGCGGGTAAAATGGAGGCGATTTAAATGCGTCGGCCCTGCACTTTTAAGGGATTGCCAGGCCTGTTCCAGCACGAATTTTTATTCTACACGGACGAGGAAAGGCAGAAGCGAGTTCTGGCTCGATTCAAGGGTCGGATCATCGATACGACCAGTAACGAGAGGAAGAAAACGCCTTGAGCCTGGGAACCTGCGGAGGGTGATAACGGGAGCGAAGAAATATGAATTCTCGATCATCATGGGTTTGCATCACGCAAACGTTCTGCATGTCCATAGTTACCGGATTTATGGTGTGTTGCTCGCCTGTAATTGCCCAGGATCAGTCTCAACTACTGGAGATATGGCGAAAAAAAGTCCCAGAAGAGCGGAAGCAATTCTCTGATTTTCTGAAATCTCGGAAGACGAAAGTTTATATAGATTCAACCACGAATAAGTTGCTAGTCAACGGTAAATTGCGGACTTTTCATGCTCAGCATGTTATGAAGCGAAAAGGTTCTCTTTGGTTGCTTAGTTCGGAGGGAGACTCCAATGATCCAATGAATACAGATAATAATCGGTGCTATGGACTAAACAGTAAATATGCTTTTATGCTTAAAAATCGAAAAACGGCAAAAATTGGGTTATACACAATGTTACCGAAGTAACGCCGGACCTCGATGAAAAAGCTTTGTTTAATATACGTTTTAAGAGCGTTCAGGGTGAAGGTCTTCGTGCTTTAGTGAATGCAATGTTCGATTTGTTCGATCAAAAGTACGTGTCGGTTTTATTGCTCGCAGGTACCAGAGAAGTTAAAACCTCAGATAACAGTACGGTTGAACTCGCAAATAACAACTCGGTTGAACCTGGGAAAATTGAGGAGCTTCCGGGCTTCCAGCTGCATTCAATATCGGTCAATGGATCGCGGCAAAACATTCTTCGTGTGAACTTTAGCTACGAAGTCGTGGACGCGAACAGAAAAAGAACCGGTGTAGCGGATTGCCAAATCGATTTTGACCTCGAAGCGAAATGCTATCCCATCAAATCGCATCAAATCTTGAAGAATGGGGAGGGAGAATATATACTGGATTGCTCCGAAACTTTGACGCAGAAATCCGAAAACGAATATGAAGTGAAGTCGTTGAAGTCGTTCTCGCAGCTGAAGAAATCTTCAAACGACGTGGGTTCACGACTTTTTGAGGAAATAAACAGTAAGACGGTTTTCTCCCTGGATGATCCACCTGAGAGCGATTTCACGCTTTCGGCTTTTGGACTGCCGGAACCGCCGGGGATCGAATGGAACAAACCCTTCCCCTGGTACCTGGTATTCGCCGGCATCGGCACGGCTTGCTTGGGTGTTTTCTTCTTTTTACGATCGCGCTCCAAGCGAGTGAAAGTATAGTTTCGAGTCCTGCGGTGTTGCTATGCATCGACGCGCCTTTACGCTGATCGAGTTGCTGGTCGTCATCGCCATCATCGCCACGCTACTCGGCCTGCTACTCCCTGCTGTCCAGAAAACGCGGAGCGCGGCTGCCCGTATCTCCTGCACCAACAACCTCAAACAGATCGGCTTGGCCCTGCATAATTATCACGATACGGTCGGATCGCTGCCGCCCGGCATCACGCCGCCCCTGAAAGGCGAACCATATCCCCACATGGGATGGCTGACCCGCATTCTGCCCTTCGTCGAACAGCAACCGTTGTGGAATTTAACCCTGACCGCATACGAAGAGGAGCCGTTCAATCCCTATGGGATGCCCCATTATGGCATCATGACTCCCATTAAATTGTTCAGCTGTCCTGCCGATGGCCGGGCGGACGGCATTCACTCGACACACGATGGGTTGCGCGTGGCCCTCACCGATTATCTCGGCGTTTCTGGTCTCAATTATCTTACGGGTGACGGCGTCCTTTACTGGGGATCACGCGTTCGCTTGACAGATATCACCGATGGCACGTCTAATACATTGATGGTCGGTGAACGTCCACCCAGCCCTGATTTCTGGTACGGCTGGTGGTATGCTGCGGAAGGCCAAGTCAACAGCGGGTCGGGCGATACCGTGTTGGGCGCCCGCGAGCTTCACGCCCCGGGCGATCAATACACGGCCGACTGTCCGTCTGGTCCTTATCACTTCGTGTTCGGCAACCTGAATAATATGTGCGATACATTCCATTTTTGGAGCCTCCACTCGGGTGGCGCTATTTTTCTGTTCGCCGACGGCTCAGTTGAATTCCTCAGCTATGCGACCGATAGCGTCCTCCCCGCATTGTCCACCCGTGCTGGCGGGGAAGTTGCAACAAGGCCATAAATTATGCACGTTCGGTTGTGGTCCTTCGGTTTGATTCTATGCGGCTTAGGGCTGTTCGCCGTGGCCGCGTATCAGTATTTCGGCCCGGAGGATGGTCCAGGCCTGATCGTGGACGAGCCGGAGCGCGAGATTTCCGGCTGTTCGGTAGGGCAAACGAAGGCGATTAGGTTTTCATTCCATAACCGCGCCCGCCATCCGGTCCGGATCATCGGCCTGGCGCCCTGCTGAGGGGTGAATTGCCGCTTCGGTACGAAGCTCGAGCCTCCCTACGAGATTCCTGCCGGCGCGACCGACACCCTCGACTGCACCCTGGAGGTAACAGGCTCCGGCGACTTCGGGGGGCAATTGCACGTGTTCGCCAATGACGTAGGCTTGCGCGAAATCGTGTTGAAAATTCATGGCCAGACCGCAAACACGGAAACGGAGTCCAATTCAGAGCCGCGACCGTGAGGGAGCGGTATTCCCTACCGCTCTCCAGGGCGCGGCTCGGAGAGGTGGCCCATGGGAACATTCCGCGATAGCATAGGGAGCCTCAAACAATTCTGGAACATCCAGACGGCCTTTTTCGTCGCTCTGTGGTTCTGGCTCCTGATCGCTGCGGAGAAAAAGCTCTTCCGCG
>CADDZF010000219.1 GCA_902812445.1 Methylococcaceae bacterium
AAGTTCCAGTCCCTAACCTCAGCCGCGTACTGGGGACTAAAAAAGCCAAGTAACTCTCCTGTCTCGAGTAGTTTTTCAAGGCCGACAAGAGATTGGTTCTTTAATCCAAGTCTTGTTAACTGATTTTGAGAGAGCTGCAGTTCGTAGTTAAAGATGGAAGTCAGCCCGACGAGATGTCCGCCTGCACGTCGAATTTTTTCGGCCGTGCTAACTATGGTCGTTGCAGTCGCTATAGACGCTTCAAGAAGCAGTACCCGCGAACCTGGTTCTAAGGTACCTTCGATTGAATTTCGGTATGCATACTTTTTCTTTGCCTTACGTACATAAATTAGTGGCTTCCCTAGTCGATCGGCTAGCTGGGCGGCCCAAGGAACTGCTCCCCCTATAGTTGTCCCAATAACCTCGGCTCTTGAGAATTTATGATGAACCTGACCTTCTAGCTGGGTTAGCAAGGCGGAACGTCTAGTTGGATCTGAGGCTAACAACATATTATTTACGTAGATCGGTGATACAAGCCCTGAGCTAAAAGTGAACGGATCGTCGGGCCGAATAGTAACTGCACCATTAGTAAGAAGGATTTTTGAGACGATCTTTGCCGAAAGTTCCGTCATAACATTCAATTTAATTTAACTGGGGAGGTGTGCATCCCCAGATAGGGGAAAACTAGCCAACGTATAGCTTAAACGCAGAATGAAACTCATTTGTAAATTCAGTCGGCTGCTCAGACAGCAAGATCTTTATACGAGATAGTGACAAAAATTTCAGCTCCTCAATTTCGTTGCTATTCTTCGAGATGTTTTGGGTCTCAGGTAGAACTGCCTTGTAAAGGTATTGAATATTGTTCCGTTCCGGAGTTTGAATGTAGGTTTTACCTATGTACTCGATGCGCACATCTAATCCGAGCTCTTCTTTTAGTTCTCGCCGCGCGGCGATATCGGGGGCCTCGCCTTTTTCAACGTGACCGCCGGCCGAAGAGCTCCAGAGGTTTGCGTAAACTCGCGCGTGCGCCGGCCGACGTGAAATAAGTAAATCCCCCGAGCTGTTGAAAACAAATATATGAACTGTGGGACGATATAAACCCAATTGTTGGGCTTCTCGTTTCGTCCCGTGTTGTACAAAAGAGCCGTCGCGACGAAGAAGGTCATATTGCTTTTGCACTTCTCTGCTCATATGATCACTCGCCATGGATTCTAAGCGCCTTGAAGTCGTGGAAGCTAGTTACCAAGAGTGGGTAGACCGTGCGAGGCCTAAACTTGTAGTTCCGGGTGAAACCGATCCAGCTGAGATGGAAGCATACTACCATATAGTACTTTCCGGCATTGGAGGATCTGGTAAAACTTCAGTTCTAAGGTATTTAGAAGAACTTGGCTTTAATGTTTTACCTACTGTTACTACGCGGCCGAGACGAAACTCAGACGGTCGGGACAGAGTAAACGTTTCGCCAGAAGAGTTTCACCAGCGTGTCGAAAAAAATGAATTTGCCTTTTGGCAAGTGACTAACGGTTATTATCAAGGGTTTCCAACAGAGAATCTCCGAGCCCTGAGAGGCTTCGTGCCTACGATTGTTGATAAAAGCATTCCGTCGGTACTAAAGATAAAGGAGGCTTTACCACAATTCGCTCTTGAACGAATTGCCTTCGTTTATTTAATGCGCCCTTCGGTGTGGTCGAACTTTGAAAGTTTATCGGAGCGAGATCATATCCATGAAAGTGACTTTCGAAGACGGACGACTGAAGAACTGAATGAGCTGCCTTATTTGTATTCTGATGAAGGCCACCACTACGTATGGAACGATGATCTTGAGCTGACTTGCAAATGGTTTGGTGGGGCGTTCGCCAAAAAAGTAAATGCGAAACCCGTCCAGCCTTCTTGCGAAGTGCCCAATCTGGACGGGTACTAAACTTTCTATGCCGGGATTGGCAGGGAAAAGTGTCGTCGACCTGGGCAGGTCGAGTTTATTTTGTCGTGTTTAACTCCTTTTGGATGGGGCGGCGCGTCCTGACGATCAGCCAGAATAGCACGATGTTGTCGATCAGGGTGCCGGCCCACAGTCGCGAAACTGAATGTCGCCAACCGTGACATCAAGTGATTCCGGATCCGCCCCGATTTGGGTGCAGACCTTCTCAATGTCGTTGAATGCCATGTCGTAGGCCACTTGCGGGTCGATTTGGTTCTCATCGACAGCTTTTGCTCCGCCGAAAAAGGCGACGCTTACTGATACCACAACCAGTAGTGCAGCTGCGACGACTCGCAGCGCGCTTCGGGGCTGATGAACCATTAGCGCGAGGAGGCCCGCCACCGTCGCGACCAGATAGCACCAATACCACATTGCTTCTCCTTGATTTCCGCTTACGCCCTGGCAGGATTGCCAAAGCCTTTCGCGGAAACCAAGGCCTGTTAAGGAACGACGGCTAATTATTGAGCCAAATACGAAACCCGTCCAGCCTTCTTGCGAAGTGCCCAATCTGGACGGGTATTAGAACTTCTATGCCGGGATTGGCAGGGAAAAGTGTCGTCGACCTGGGCAGGTCGAGTTGTTCATGAGTCGGGGTTGAGCGCACGGCGGATCTTGTCGACGCCATCTCGGCAGCCGGCGGCTTCGCCGAGCGCGAGAATGTCGCTGATCTGATCGCTGGTTGCGTCTTGTCGCTGAGCGGCGTCCGCAAGGACGTCAAATGCGATGTCGACGCGCAGGTCATGGCCCGAAGAAACAGGCCGTGACTCGATCAGCCAGTTGAGACGTCGGACGATCTCGAGGCTGAAGCCTGAGATCAGAAACGCGCAGCCAGCACCTATTTCGCCGGTCATCTCGTCGCCGGTTTCGGCGAAGAGAATTCCGTAGAGGGCGAGGCCAATGCCGATGCTGATGAGCATTAACGGGCCAAGGCGCCACAATGCTGGTGACGGTTCACCGACCTGGGCTGAGTCACGCTCGTCTGGGCTGCCGGAAATGCCTTCGTTGGCGAGGTCGTTCATGTGGACTCCTTTGATCTCGGGTTTCGTCCTAGCAGAGTTGCTAAGACCAGTTCCCGAGACCAACCCCCTTGTTAACGAACAACGCGATATTATCGCTCTATTGAGGCAAAAAGTCAATATCTACGGGCAAAATTGGACCCCGCCCATTTCCCGAAGGAAATGCCCAATGGGCGGGGGTACTTGGCACGCGTTCGATCGGGGGGTGGTGGATCGAACGCCCGGCCTGGGCAGGCCTTGGGAGGTGGAGCTTCCATGCTCCTGCCGCGCGGGTCTACCGCACGTTTTTTGTAAAGTTTGCCCCTTCCTGCTCCATGCGGAACACCCAGATCGGGAAGGGGCGGGTTAGACGGCCTTCGCGGCCCCACCACAGG
>CADDZF010000220.1 GCA_902812445.1 Methylococcaceae bacterium
GCACGCAGCGTGGTGACAGCGCGCACGCCTTCGGAAGCCGGCCAATCTGCCTCAATCCAGAGCCCGCTCTCACTCACGCTGCCGCCCGCAGCATTAGCAGCAAGCGGTGCATGTCCTCCGGCAAATCCGCCTCCCATACGCAGGCTTCGCCGGTGCCGGGATGGATGAGGCCGAGCCTCGCCGCGTGCAGGGCTTGGCGCTTGAATGCTCGCAGCGCCGCGCTCAAAGGTTCGGCCCCGCCGGGCGGAATGCGCAGGCGGCCGCCATAGACTGGATCGCCGACCAGCGGGTAACCGATATGAGCCATGTGTACGCGAATCTGGTGGGTTCGTCCGGTCTCCAGTTTCACCCGCACCAGCGTATGCCGGGGAAAGCGCTCCACCACCCGGTAGTGCGTCACCGCCGGTTTGCCGGCGCCGCGCACGGCGAACCGTTTGCGATCGACGGGATGCCGCCCGATGGGCTCGCTCACCGTGCCGCCGGCGCTCAGGCGCCCCTGCACGAGCGCCAGATATTCCCGCTGGATGCTGCGCGCCTGCAATTGCTCGACCAGGGAGTGATGAGCGGGGAGGCTCCGCGCGATCATCAACAGGCCGCTGGTATCCTTGTCCAGTCGGTGGACGATTCCCGCCCGCGGTAGATAGGCCAATTCCGCCGCATAGTGCAGCAAGGCATTCACCAACGTGCCCGCGCGGTGCCCGGCGGCCGGATGCACGACCAGTCCGGCTGGCTTGTTAACAATCAAAAGCGCTGCATCCTCATAAACAATGTCGAGGGGAATCGCTTCCGCCTGCGAGCCTGCGGTTTCCTCGAGATGCGGCTCGAGCTCGACCCGCTCGCCGCCGCATACCCTTTGCTTGGGCGCCATCGTGCGCCCGTTGATGAGGGCGTGACCGCTGCGTATCCAGCTCTGCAGCTTGCTGCGCGAGAAATGCGGCAACAATTCCGCCAGCGCCTGATCCAGGCGCAAGCCCGCCAAGGCGTCGGGAATATCGAGGAAGACCGCTTTCGGCTTATCTTCTGCCATTCTGTTGGAAATCCCGGTTTCAGGATATACTCCGCGCATCACGTGCGCCGCACGTCTCTCGCACGAGCATCCCGCAAATCATGTTACGCGCCTTCATTAACTCCCTGCGCACGCCGTCTCGGCGCCTCGCCTGTCTGCTCCTTGCCGCCAGCATGGCGGTCACCGGCTGTGCGTGGTTTTCGAAGAACCAGGAAAAGGAGAAAGACGAGTACGCCGACTGGACTGCCGAACAGTTCTTCAAGGAGGCCCGCCACTCGCTGGTGACCAAAGCCTATGAGAAAGCTATCCAATTATACGAGAAGCTGGAAGCGCGCTATCCGTTCGGCAACTACGCGACGCAGGCTCAGATCGATGTAGCGTATGCCTATTATAAAAATCAGGAACCGGATTCGGCCCTCGCCGCCGCTGACCGCTTCATCAAGCTGAACCCCAGCAATCCGCACGTCGATTACGCGTACTATCTGAAAGGGCTGATCAATTATAACCGCGGCATCAGCTTTATCGACCGTTTTCTTCCGACCGATTCGTCTCAGCGGGATCCCGGCGCGGCCCGGGATGCCTTTCGCGACTTCAATGAGCTGATCGCGAAGTTTCCCCGCAGCCGTTACACGGGCGATGCACAAAAACGCATCATCGCGCTACGCAACAACCTGGCAATGTATGAACTCCACGTCGCCGATTTTTATATGCGCAGAGGCGCTTATCTGGCCGCTGTCGATCGCTGCGTCCAAATTATTGAGACCTATCAGCGCACACAGGCCGTGCCGTTGGCCCTGAAAATCATGGGGCAAGCGTACCGCAAGCTGGCCCTGAACGAGCTGGCCGACGATGCCGCCCGGGTCTATGCTCTGAACTATGCCAACGGCGTGCCCGGATCGCAATTGGAACGCAGCCCGGCGCAGAAAGTCTGGGACTTCATCGGTCTGGACCGCTAGCCGCCGTGCGGGCAATCGAAGCGTTCGTGGCTGTTCCGGTATGAGAAGCAAGGGAAAAGGTGTTCAGGGAAAGCCGAGTTAACGTGCCGGGTCATGGTCCTGCCGGGTAAAGGCATGCCTCGAGGCGGAACGAGCGTCGATGTCCTCTGCGTCGGTCATGCGTCCTACGACTTGCTGTTTGCTGTGCCCCATCACCCCGCAGCCGATGAAAAGACCACCGCCGATGCCTTCATCGCCTGCGGCGGAGGCCCGGCCGCCAACGCCGCGGTAGCTGTCGTCAGACAGGGTTATCGAAGCGCCTTCGCCGGCTATCTGGGCAACGACGTCCACGGCGAGAAGCATTTTCAGGAACTGCTAAGCGAAGGCGTGATCTGCGACTTCATCGTGCGCGGCGCATCGCCGACGCCGATTTCCGCCGTATTGGTCAAGCCGGACGGTCAACGCGCACTCGTCAGCTACCGCGGAGCAACGAAGCCGCTGGCCGAGGATGCCGTCGATTTGTCGGCGATTGCGGCGAAAACTATCCTTTTTGACGGTCACGAGCCCTTTCTCTCCCTTGCGCTCGCCAAGACCGCGCGCCGCAAGGGCATCAAGACGGTACTCGACGCCGGCTCTCTCCATTACGGCACGCGCGAACTTATGTTCAGGGTCGATCATCTGGTCTGCTCGGAGAAATTCGCCCGCCAGTACGGCGGCGGGGCGAGTATCGAACGGACCTTGGCCCTGCTCGGCGCGCGCATCCCCTCGGTCGTCATCACGCTGGGTGAGAAAGGGCTGGTGTGGAAAGCAGACCGGGCCGGCGGCTTCTTATCCGCATGCCGCATCAATGCCGTCGATACGACCGGCGCCGGGGATGCTTTCCATGGCGTTTACGCCGCCTGCATCGCCGCCGACATGGACCTCGAGCACACCTTGCGCCATGCTGCCGCCGCGGGCGCTCTATGTTGCACCCGTATGGGCGCAAGGCCCGGCATTCCATCAAGACAGGCGCTCACCGCCCTGCTCGCCGAGCAGGCAGAAGCCGGTTCATCGGCCGGTACAAGCACCTAGAGAGCGTTCTCAATCCCAATCGGATACCCGTCTCCGCATACATCACCTCAACCTGCCAGCGCCACGCTTACAAGAGCATTTGGCGCCTTCAGTCGGTCAGCTTCTTGTGGTGTTGTCCCCGTTCTTGCCGGTAGCGTTGGCTGTATCCAGGAGTTGCAGAAAGATCGTGAACCGGCTCTTATTCCATTTCTAATTCTGAAGTAAATCTATGATCCATGGCCAAGCGACGATCGAATGGACTCGGCCGTGGTCGTTTTCCAGCGTTCTCAAGCTGTCTTCCAAGTGATCCTCCAGAGCGTCGATA
>CADDZF010000221.1 GCA_902812445.1 Methylococcaceae bacterium
TCAGCAGGGCGGCCAGATCGCCCGCCTTCTCCAGCACCGGCCCTGAAGTCTGCCGCAAGTTGACACCAATCTCATTGGCGATAATGTGGGCCAGCGTGGTCTTGCCGAGGCCGGGCGGGCCGAAGATCAGCACGTGATCGAGCGCCTCGCCGCGCATCCGCGCGGCTTGCACGAAAATCACCATCTGCTCCCGCAGCGCCTTCTGGCCGATATAATCTTCGAGGCGGCGCGGACGAATCGCGCGGTCGATCGCCTCTTCTTCCGGCTGGTTCTCGATGCTGATGAGGCTTTCGCGCTGACTCATGATGGCGGCCTATTTGGCGGCGCCTTGTAGGGCCAAACGAATAAGGTCTTCACAGCTTTTGTCGGCGGGTGGAATTCCCCGCACCATGGCGCTCGCGTCCTGCTGCTTGAAACCCAGCGCCATCAATGCGCTGATGGCTTCGTGGATCGCCGTATCGGCCTCTGAGGCGCTGTCCGCGTGACCGCGCGAAGGAGTGGTCAAGGCGCCGTCCGGTAGCCGGTCGCGCATTTCGATGATCAGGCGCTCGGCGGTTTTCTTGCCGATTCCGGGTAGGCGCAGCAACGCAGCCGTATCGTGAAACTGAACGCTGCGCTGAAATTCATCGACGCTGACGCCGGACAATATCGTCAGCGCTAGCCGTGCGCCGATGCCGTTGACGCGGATCAAACTCCTGAATAGCGCACGCTCGGGCTCGGCGATGAAGCCGAACAGGGTATGCGCGTCTTCGCGCACGACGAGATGGGTATACAGCATCACTTCCTCGCCGAGCGGCGGAAGGTGGTAGAACGTCGACATCGGCGCATCGACCTCATAACCGACGCCGTGCACATCGAGTAGCAGGGAAGGGGCTCGCTTGGCGACCAGAAGGCCGCGCAGGAAGCCGATCACAAACGCGCTGCTCCCGGTAGTCGAGCGCTCGCCTGCATACGGCGCTGCGTCTCCAGATGATGGATATGGCAAATCGCCAGGCCGAGCGCATCGCTGGCGTCCATGTCAAAGTCGTTCTGCGTACGAAGCAATATCTTGACCATGTGTTGTACCTGCGCCTTATCGGCGTTGCCCTTGCCGACCAGCGCCTGCTTGACCTGGCGGGCGGAATATTCGTGCACCGGCAGGCCGGCGGCGAGCCCCCCGCAGATGGCAGCGCCGCGGGCTTGCCCGAGCTTCAGCGCGGAATCGGCGTTTTTGTGCATGAACACCTGTTCGATGGCCAGTTCATCCGGCACGTGTGATCGAGCGATGTGATAGATACCGTCGTAGATCTGCTTCAGACGTTCGGGAAAACTGTCCGCTTTCGGACGAATGCAGCCATTAGCCACGAGAACCGCCCCCTGCGGCGCGCTCTCGATGATGCCGTAGCCGGTTCTGATCGATCCGGGGTCTATGCCCAATATGCGCGTCAAGCCCGTCTTTTCCGGTTATCCCAAGCGTTCCAGAAGCGTTTCGCTGATGTCGGCGTTTGAGTAGACGTTCTGCACGTCGTCGAGGTCTTCCAACCGTTCCAGCAGGCGGATCATTTTCTCGGCATCGGCGGCGTCGAGTTTGCTGCTCGTGCCGGCGCTGAAGGTAATTTCGCCGCTCTCGGGCGTGAATCCCGCCTGCGCCAAGGCGCTCTTGACGCTCTCAAACCGCTCCGGCGCGGTGAGTACGTCGATGGAATCGTCTTCATGCCTGATCAGGTCCTCGGCGCCGGCTTCGGCTGCCGTTTCCATCAAGGCATCCTCAGCGACGCCGGCCGGAAAACTCAACAGACCCACTTTACGGAACAAATACGCCACCGAGCCGTCGGTGCCGAGATTGCCGCCGCTCTTGGCAAAAGCGTGGCGCACTTCGGAAACCGTGCGGTTACGGTTATCGGTTAGGCAGTCCACCATGACCGCGACCCCACCCGGGCCGTAGCCCTCGTAGCGGACCTCTGCGAACTGCTCGCCTTCCAGGGCGCCAGTGCCTTTCTTGATGGCGCGCTCGATGGCATCTTTCGACATATTGGCAGCCAGCGCCTTGTCGATCACCGCCCGTAGCCGCGGATTACCCGCCGGATCGCCGCCGCCGTGACGGGCCGATACCGTAATCTCGCGGATCAGCTTGGTGAAACGCTTGCCCCGCTTGGCGTCCTGCGCACCTTTGCGATGCTGGATATTTGCCCATTTGCTATGACCGGACATAAAGCTCCCGTATTCGCTTTCGCTGAGCCTGGTAGTAGTGCTTGATCATTTCGATCCATTCTACCATCTTGCCACGCGTTGTTCGATCCGCCGAAGACCCGATGTTGATCCAGCGCAAGCGATTGGCGTTACTGACGACGGTAACCGACGACAGTGCCATGGCGGCACCGGCGATCATCGGATTGAGCAGGACTTTGAACGCCGGATACAGCAGGCCGGCCGCGATTGGGATGCTGAGGGTGTTGTAGATGAATGCGCCGAGCAGATTCTGCTTGATGTTGCGCACCGTTGCCCGCGACAGCAAAATGGCTTCCGGCAGTTTCGACAGCGAGCCACCCATCACCACCACGTCGCCGCTCTCGATGGCGATGTCGGTGCCCGTACCGATGGCGAAACCCACATTGGCCTGAGCCAGCGCCGGCGCATCGTTGATGCCGTCGCCCACCATGGCCACGACTTCGCCTTGTGCTTGCAAGTCTTTCACGATCTGCGCCTTGTCTTGCGGTAATACCTGCGCACGGACCTCGGCTATGCCCGCCTGCTGCGCGATCGCCTTGGCGGTGATCGCATTGTCGCCAGTCACCATCAGGATACGAATGCCCAAATCCCGCAACTGTTCGACCGTTTTCCGCGAATCCGGCTTGATCGGATCGGCGACTGAGAGCACGCCGACCACGCGCTCATCGACCGCCAGCAGCACCGGCGTTTGTCCCTCCGCGGCTAGCTCGTTCACGCGATGCAGGGCATCGCCGCAGTCGACCTCGTGTGCCTGCATCAAGGCCGTATTGCCCAACAGCACGGATGCCCCGTCGATCTGTCCCGACACGCCTTGGCCGGCGATGGCGGCAAATTTTTCCGCTGCCAGCAGGTCGATATTCTGCTGCTCCGCGGCTGCCAGAATCGCCGCTGCCAAGGGGTGCTCGGAAGCGGCCTCCAGACTCGCCGCCAATTGCAGCGCGCGGTGTTCAGGCCAATCTTCCGCGGTCTCCAGGGTGGTGAATGTGGGTTTGCCTTCGGTTACCGTGCCGGTTTTATCCAGCACCGCGCAGGTTAGCTTGCCGGCACTTTGCAGAGCATCGCCGTTGCGGATCAGGATACCTGTCTGCGCGGCCCGCCCGACC
>CADDZF010000222.1 GCA_902812445.1 Methylococcaceae bacterium
TTATAGAACAGCGGATTGTCGACCCCGGCGTAGCCAGACGCCATGCTACGCTTCATCACAATGGACGTTTTCGCTTTCCAAACTTCGAGCACGGGCATGCCGGCGATCGGGCTATTGGGATCTTCCTGAGCCGCCGGGTTGACGATGTCGTTGGCGCCGATAATCATCGCGACGTCCGTTTTCGGGAAATCCTCATTGATCTCGTCCATCTCCAGTACAATATCGTAAGGTACTTTCGCTTCCGCCAGCAGCACATTCATGTGTCCCGGCATGCGTCCGGCGACCGGGTGAATGCCAAAGCGCACGTTGACGCCCTTCTCGCGCAATAGCTTGGTAATCTCGTAGACCGTATGCTGCGCCTGTGCCACCGCCATGCCGTAGCCGGGCACGATGATCACGTCTTTCGCCGCGCGCAGCAGCTCGGCGGTTTCTTCTGCGCTGATCGGCACCACTTCACCGACCGGGGCGGCGCCCGCCACGGCAGGAGTACCGCCTGCAGTACCAAAGCCGCCAGCGATGACGCCAAGAAAATGGCGGTTCATCGCCCGGCACATGATATAACTCAGGATCGCGCCGCTCGAACCAACCAGCGCGCCGGTGACGATCAAAAGATCATTGGACAGCATAAAGCCGGTCGCTGCAGCCGCCCAGCCCGAATAACTGTTCAACATCGAGACCACAACCGGCATATCCGCACCCCCGATCGCCATCACCATGTGCACGCCGAATAGTAGAGCGACCAAGGTCATGACGATCAACGGCATGAAACCGCTGCCAACACCTTCCGCGGCAAGGAAAAACCGCCCCAGGACGATCACGAGGATAAGTATTCCGAGATTCAGCCAGTGCCGTCCGGGCAACAGCAAGGGTTTGCCGCTGATCTTGCCCGACAGCTTGCCGAACGCGATCACCGAGCCGGAGAACGTCACGGCGCCGATGAGGATGCCGAGATAGATCTCGATCTCGTGGATGGTTTTCTCGGCGCCGGTAAAGTGGGTGGTCGGATCAATATAGCTGACGTACCCGACCAGCACGGCGGCCAGACCCACCAGGCTGTGCATCAAAGCCACCAGTTCGGGCATTTCGGTCATCTTGACCTTGATGGCGGCGTAAACACCGATGCTGCCGCCGATCAGCATGGCGATAATGATGGGCACGTAATTGCTGACTTTCGGTCCCAGCACAGTCGCCAGAATGGCGATCGTCATGCCAAGGATGCCGTAAAGATTGCCTCGCCTGGCTGTTTCGGGGTTGCTCAAGCCGCCGAGACTGAGAATGAAGAGTATGGTGGCGCCGATATACGAAACGGTTACTAATCCCTCTGACATCGTTATATCCCCTTATTTCCGGAACATGCGCAGCATGCGCTGGGTCACCCAGAAACCACCGAACATGTTGACCGTCGTCAGCACGAGCGCGAGACCCGCCAGTATCGTGAGCACGATGCCGGGCGATGACACTTGAATCAGCGCACCGATGGCGATGATGCTGCTGATGGCATTGGTAACGCTCATCAGCGGCGTATGCAGCGCGGGCGTCACGTTCCAGATCACCATGTAACCGACGAAGCAGGCCAGCACGAACACGGTAAAGTGCGCCATGAATGCAGCGGGAGCAGCCGAACCGAGTCCGTAGAAGGCAAGGGCGCTGATACCCAGCAGCAGACCGGTTTTCACCACAGCGGGTAACGTGAACCGTTCCTTCTTGGACACCGCGGTTACCGGCGCAGCAGCCACAGCGATCGCTGGGGCGGGTACGGCGGCAATCTTGGGTGGCGGAGGGGGCCAGGTGATAGCGCCGTCCTTGATCACCGTCGCGCCTCGAATGACCTCATCATCCATATTGACGTTGAGGGTGCCGTCTTTCTGCGGGCTCAATTCTTCCATCAGGCGCAACAGATTAGTCGCGTACAACTGGCTTGACTGACGGGCCAGGCGGCTGGGTAAGTCGGTATAGCCGATGAGAGTGACGCCGTGCCTGATGACGACTTCTCCCGGCACGGTCAACTCGCAGTTGCCGCCCTGTTCCGAGGCCAGATCGACGATCACGCTGCCCGGTTTCATGGATTCCACCATGCCGGTAGTGATCAGTTTGGGGGCGGGCTTTCCTGGAACCAGCGCGGTAGTGATGATGATGTCGACGTCCATCGCCTGGCGGGCGAACATCTCCTTCTGCGCTTTCTGGTAGCCTTCACTCATGATCTTGGCATAGCCACCAACACCCGTGCCCTGTTCCTCGTAATCGACCCCGATGAACTCGGCACCCATGCTCTTGACCTGGTCCTTCACCTCAGGACGGGTATCGCTGGCGCGGACAATGGCGCCGAGGCCGGACGCCGTACCGACAGCGGCCAAACCCGCCACACCGGCGCCAATGACGAAGACCTTCGCCGGCGGCACTTTGCCCGCGGCAGTAATCTGGCCCGTAAAGAAGCGGCCGAAATGATGCGCTGCCTCGATCACCGCGCGGTAGCCGGCAATATTGGCCATTGAACTGAGGGCATCGAGCTTCTGCGCGCGCGAGATGCGCGGCACGCTGTCCATCGCCAGCACGGTCGCCTTTTTGCCAGCCATGCGCTCCATCAGCTCGGGGTTCTGCCCCGGCCAGATGAAACCGATCAGACACTGGCCTTCACGCAACCGATCGACCTCATCGACGGCCATCTCCGGATGCGTCTCTGGCGCCCGAACCTTCAGCACGATGTCGGACGCCGACCACAGTGACTCGGCATCCGGCAGGACTTCAACGCCTGCCTCGCGGTAAGCATCGTCCGAAAAGTTGGCCTTATCGCCCGCTCCGGCCTCGACAGCGACCGAGAATCCCAGCTTGATCAGCTTTTCGGCAACTTCGGGCGTTGTCGCGACGCGGTTCTCGCCCGCGTGAATTTCTTTGGGTACCCCTAGCTTCATGCATCCCCTCCTGATGATCGTTGATTTACGATTGCGCTATGCAGCCCTTTTGTTTGCCGCGCGGAACCGTCAGCTTGGCCTGAGCGCCAGCAAGACAATCGCGGGAGAGTCGAAATAAAGAGATGGATCGCCATTCCCCTTAAGTTTTTCTTGATCGATCCGAAACGGCGCGCCGGCCGGCCAGCGCCGCGCAAGCCCGCTCATCTATAAAGTAAATGGCCAAGCCGGTCAACTTTTAATTTGGCGACGTTCACCTCGGATTTTGCTGGCTGGCTCGCGTCCAGTGGAC
>CADDZF010000223.1 GCA_902812445.1 Methylococcaceae bacterium
TACCCAGAGCATGACGGTAACGGAGGTCGGAGCTTTCGCCGGCATCTCAGGCCAGAATGCCGCCTTCACCGGCACCCTTGACTATTTCACGAATCTCGCGGCGCCCATCGTCGATAGTGATGGGTCGGGTCAAGCAACCGCACCTACCATCACCACCCAGCCGGCGAATCGGACCGTGGCGGCGGGGCAGACGGCCACCTTCAGCGTCGTGGCGAGTGGCAGTACACCACTCGCCTACCAATGGCGGCGCAACGGAACGAACATCGCCAACGCCACCGGCGCCTCCTACACCACCCCAGCGACCGTCGCGGCCGACAATGGCGCCGTCTTTACCTGCCTCGTGAGCAATAGCGCCGGCAGCGTCGCCAGCAATGCCGCCACCCTGACCGTTACCTCAGGTACAGCGACGATCTTGTCAGATGATTTCAACCCTGCCACCACCGAGTCCAATCCCACCTGGCGGTTCTACGACCCTTACGACACGACGTCCGGCAACGATCCCGGCCAATCGAGCCTGACCTTCAATGGCGCCAATGCCTTGATCGCCGTTCCCGGCGGGCTTGAGCATGATCTGTGGACCAATGCCAGTACCAGTGCCCCCCGCTTGCTGCAACCTGCCTCGAACACGGATTTTGGGGTGGAGGCGAAGTTCGAGTCGGTTCCGGCCGTCCGATACCAGGAGCAGGGGATCATCGTCCAGGCCACGAATACCAACTTCCTGCGGTTTGATACTTATTTTGACGGAAACTCGTCTTGGTTATTCGTCGCCTACGTCAATGGTACCAATGCCACGACTTATTACAATACGCCAGTGTCCCGCATCCCTGCCTATCGGCGGGTCATCCGTAGCGGGGCTCAGTGGACCTATCGCTACTCCTTTGACGGTGTGGCCTGGACGGATGCGGTCACGTTTACCCAGAGCATGACGGTAACGGAGGTCGGAGCTTTCGCCGGCATCTCAGGCCAGAATGCCGCCTTCACCGGCACCCTTGACTATTTCACGAATCTCGCGGCGCCCATCGTCGATAGTGATGGGTCGAATTAGCCCGGATGTTTTGTCATGAAATGGGTCAGCATAGTATGGAAACCTGCATAAAAGCAGCTTGGGAAGAGGATGTTGTGAGGCAGCTGAGCGAATGCCAAATGGTGTCGCGGATGAGGTGACTTTTGGATACCTAGTGTCTAATTACGTAACCATAACGATGGTATTTCTGAGGGGACGGCTCCGCACTTCGCAAGGCTTTCCGGCTCAGGATAGCGAACCAGATTTCCACTTGGTTCAACCCCTGACAGAGGTCGGCGTAAAGTGAAAATGAACCCTGGGATTGTTGGCCAACCCGTCCTCGTTGCGTTTGAGCGTGCAATAGTGGTCCAAAATCACATGCAATGTTCAGACGCCATAATCGTCCTTTAATTGCCGAATCAATAACGGGAATTCGAAGGGAGACCAAGTTCATTAGACTGCTGATTTAAGGAGTTGATTAACTATGAGACTTTGGAAGAAATACAATCGCAATCTAAATAATGTATCCCAAAATAAAGGTGCCGCCTTCAGTACTTTTCTGACGCTTCACCTCAAGTCTTTGATTTTTTATAGCATCATTCTTTTTTCTGCGGGCTGGTGCATGGTCATATTCCGGGCAGACATTTCTCGAGTATCATTTTCCCCCGTGCTGAACGCTTGGGATTCGATTCTTCTGGCCGCTCTTTTTTCGCTGCTTAATTATGTGCTTCGAATTGTTCGCTGGCGGGCGTATTTGTCTCATTTAGGATATCGTTTGACGCTAAGTTTTAGCGCGTTAACGTTCGTTTCCGGATTCGCTTTTACTTTGACTCCAGGAAAAGTCGGCGAGATGATCCGTGCCAGATACTATAAGGGTTTAAAAATCCCGCTATCCAGCGTCGCGGCGGCCTTTTTCATCGAAAGATTAATGGATTTACTTGCGATGGTCGCACTGGCCTTGACAGCATTTGCGGCGTCGTCAGAATATACTCATTTATTGTGGAGCACGATCGGTTTGATAGCGCTTATGCTGGCACTCCTAACTAGTTTACCTTGGAATAGAACTGAGATAGTGCTTGAGAAATATCGTAGTTTACCTAATGTGCTGAAAAACGCTTTCCTACGTATCGCGCGGACCTTCACATCCGCTCGTATTTTGCTGACGCCGAGTATGCTTATTACCGGATTCGTATTCAGTCTTGCCGCTTGGGGATTAGAGGGCGTAGGTTTACAGGTGATCAGCACCATGCTGCCCGGAGCATCTTTGGACTATTTCTCAGCCATTGGCATTTATGCCGTGGCCATTATCGTGGGGGCGCTCTCATTTCTTCCCGGTGGACTGGGTAGCACGGAAGCGGCTATGGTTGTCCTGTTGGTGGCTTATGGTTACAGCATATCGGACGCTATCCTATTGACACTAATTTTCCGGATACTTACCTTATGGTTTGCAGTGGCCTTGGGGTGGCTCGCGGTCCTGGCGCTCTGGCGGCGGCGGACGTAGATCAAAGCGAACGAGGCACTTAGCTCGACTTTATCCATTCAGGCGGCATAACAGAGTGCTTTGGTTAAGCGCTCATACAGAGGTCGAGGAATTTCTATCACCTCCGGTTTTACTGTCGCTATCGAAAAATGAAGGTCTCTACCTCCAGAAGGGCGTCCGTCTCCGCAAACATCACCTCAACCTGCTAGCGCCTCACGAACCATTCCAGGATCTGCACGGGATCCGCCTCGAGGTGCGTATAGAGGAGAAATGGTCACTGTTATGTACGGAGATTTGATCAGGCAGCGATTTTCTCGGCGTCTTCCCGTACTCCATCCTTGAAAAGGACTCCCTCGATGACCAGAGCCAATCGGGGGATTCCGTTCAGTTTTCGCCAGTGCCGCTCAGCGCTTTTCACCAGAATGAACACCCCGGCCAGGATGCTTTCCCGTGACATACAACCCGCGGGTCTTGGCAGTTCTGAGCCGCGCCGCGGCAAAGGTGGATTCAATGGGGTTAGTGGTCCTAACGGCCTGTTTGAAAACTAGTTTTCCTCGAATAAGCGCTTGAGCAGCAGGCTGTCCATGGCGAGGTCAATCAGTTCGGTGGAGAAGTCGATGCGATGCTCATAGTCACGTACCGGACGACGCCCTTGCATCAGCCAGCCGAACGAGCGCTCAACC
>CADDZF010000224.1 GCA_902812445.1 Methylococcaceae bacterium
TCCTTCCCTTCTTCGCGCGAGTTGGCATGCATCCGCAGGCTCCGCCCCAGCCGCTCCTTATCGCCGGTGGTGGCGTTCATGATGTAGGAGCCCGAGCTGAGGGTGCCGGAGTAGACGCGGAAGAAGGCCAGCGAACCGACGAACGGGTCGGCCGCGATCTTAAAGGCCAGCGCCGCGAACGGCTCGTTATCATCCGGCTTGACGATGATTTCCTTCTCCTCATCCTTGGGGTCGTGGCCTTTGAGCGGCGGCACATCGAGCGGGTTCGGCAGGTAGTCGACAATCGCATCGAGCAGCTTCTCGACGATCACGCCGCGGCCGTCGCCGCCGGAGACGGCAAAGAAGTCACCTTTCAATACCGACTTGCGGATCGCCGAGCGGAACTCATCGTCGGTGATGTCGTTCCCCTCGAGGTACTTCTCCATCAGGGAGTCGTCCGCCTCGACCGCCGCTTCCAGCAGTTTCGAGCGGTACTCCTCGACCTTGTCCTTCATGTCAGCCGGCACGTCGCCCTCGGTCAGCTTCTTGTCGGTGTATTCCTTGTACGTATAGGCCTTGCGGCTGACCAGGTCGACCAGGCCGTTGATGCCCTGCTCAAAGCCGATCGGCAGGTGGATCGGATAGGCCTTCTTGGAGAGGCGCTCATGGATCGAGTCGAGTGACTTGTAGAAGTCGCCGCCGGTCTGGTTGATCTTGTTGATGAAGCAGATCCGCGGCACCTGGTATTTGTCGGCCTGGCGCCAAACGGTCTCGGACTGCGGCTCGACGCCCATCTTGCCGTCGAAGATCGTCACCGCGCCGTCGAGCACGCGGAGCGACCGCTCGACCTCGACCGTGAAGTCAATGTGGCCGGGCGTGTCGATGATGTTGATGCGGGTGTCCTTCCAAAAACAAGTGGTGGCAGCCGAGGTGATGGTAATCCCCCGCTCCTGCTCCTGCTCCATCCAGTCCATCGTGGCCTCGCCCTCGTGGACCTCACCAATCTTATGCACCCGCCCGGTCAAATAGAGAATGCCTTCGGTGGTGGTGGTCTTACCAGCATCGATGTGCGCAATAATCCCGATATTGCGCGTCTTTTCCAGGCTGTATTCTCTGGGCATACGAAGACCAGTTTATTTGAATTTTCTCGCGGTGACTAGGCGTGACTGTCAGACCACGATATTTGGTATGTCCGAGCGACTAAGTATTCGGTGCGCCCTGCAACACTTGATCAAATCAATTGATGTCGCGCCCCAAAAAGCAATATTCTGGACTCTTTTCCCCCTTGACTGAACCGTTTTTACCGCCGGAGCCAAATCAGAGTCTGAAGTAAATAAGATTGCTGTATCATAATGGTCATCTATGGCGCCGGTTATCAAATCGACGGCTATTTTAACATCAACACCTTTCTCTGTCGGTTGACCGTTTCTGTACATCATGCGTCCTGGCTTAACCGTGTAGCCGTCTTTAGCAAGTCCGGCTAAGAAGCGTTGCTGACGACTGACCAGCTTTTGCCCAGATTGTGTATGGTTAACATTTCGGAGAATTCCTACGTACCATCGCACCGACGTGACAGTCCTCCCCCTCGCTATGTACGTGGCAAGTTTCTTGTAATCGATATTAGGCGCCGGAGTTAAACCTAGACGGCTATTCCTAAGACCGTGGTAAAAAATTGCTACCGTCGAAGTAAATAGCGACTCTATTCTGGTTCTTTGCCTTCGCCATAGCCCTAGTTTACGCCATAGAAAAGTGCCACCCTTGCCCGAAGGCAGGGGTGGCGGGCTTAACAAAGAATAATATACCACACGGATCCGGATGTCAAGCAATTAACCCCATGGTTAAGGCAATTACCTTAAAATCACCAGTGTTTCGCCTGAGCCCCATACCTCTCGAGCAGCAACGCCTAGCTTCTCTGGGGTGTATTCAGTGCAAAGCGGAACGCCGTCCCCCACAAACTGCGGGCAGATGGTCAGGTGCCACTCGTCGGTCAGGTCGCGGAAGATGGTAAAAATCTCCGATCCGCCGATTACGGCGACGGTTTTGACGCCTTGCTTCCCCAATTTTTTTAGCACCTGCTTCGGGGCTTCGTCGGTGTACCAGAGCTGATCGGTCGGCTCCGTCGCCAGCAGCACCTCCTGCTTGGTGTAGACCACGTTCCGCCGGCCTACGAGCGGCCGCTTCATCGCATCGAGCGTCCGCCGGCCGGTGATTATCGTCCCCGCCTCCCGGGTCACCTTCTCGAAGTACGCCTTATCCTGCGGCGACGTCTCGATCTGCCGCTCGGCATCGAACGCGATCATCCCGTCCAGCGAAATTGCAGCCACCGCGATGACCTTCATGCGCCCATTCTACGCTTCAACGCTAGCGGTCCGACATTCCGTCAAGTAGCCAAAGCATTATTGCGCACCCTACCGTCAAGGCTAGGCACTCCCACATTCCGTATTTAAGGAGAACGAACGGGCATCCGGTTACGAACAAGATATACACGAGTGCTGTAAGCTGCTTTTTCAGCGATTGGTCAACGAACCAAGGAACTAATAAAGGCCACTTACGTGGCCCTGCATTCGGTTCGATCTGAGTTGTTTCTTGGTCGCGCTCTGCCGGGGGACGTCGCTTAGGTTTCGGTGAAGACCGAAACTCTCCGCCCGGTGGCGGAGGATTTTGCAGTACAGGTTTCTTTGGTTCGGCAGCCAGCATTTTGTATCGCTTTATTCATCTGTGTTGAAAAAGGGAGACGGTCGTTCATCTCCACGCTCAGAATACGCCTAACTGCAAAAAAATTGCAATAACAATCAGTCGCCATCGCACCAGTCTACTCAGGCCGTAACGATTACCGGCTTACTTTTCGAGAGCGGTTTCGCGCTTGAAGTTGACGATCATCTCGGGATACTTCTTGACGTTTTGCTTAAGGAAGTCAGTTACTTCCTCATTACTGGCGCTGTCGTACCAATTGATCTCATACGCCGCGTTGTCGCCGTGCGGATAAATTCGCACGCTGAATTGCGCCTCGGGCCACTTGTCCTCAAGCAGCTTGCCGAGCTTGGAGCGCGTGATCGGAACCTGGCTTTCGTCGTCCCACCACTGTACCTCAGGCATATTCGCGCAC
>CADDZF010000225.1 GCA_902812445.1 Methylococcaceae bacterium
ATCGACGCTCTGGAGGATCACTTGGAAGACAGCTTGAGAACGCTGGAAAACGACCACGGCCGAGTCCATTCGATCGTCGCTTGGCCATGGATCATAGATTTACTTCAGAATTAGAAATGGAATAAGACGGTAGCCAGCAGTCAGATGATCGATCACGTCACGGCCAAGCTTGGCCGGAAGCTCTACGAGGTGCCCGTCGGCTTCAAGTGGTTTGTGGATGGCTTGCTCGACGGTTCGCTTGGTTTTGGCGGGGAAGAGAGCGCGGGCGCATCTTTCATCCGATTAGATGGCAGCGTCTGGACGACGGTCAAAGACGGAATCGTCCCGGCTTTGCTGTCGGTGGAGATCACGGCGCGGATGGGCCGCGATCCTGGAGAAATCTACCGCGAACTGGCGCGCGAGTTGGGTGAGCCTCTTTACGATCGCGTTGCGGCGCAGGCCACGCCGGCGCAGAAGGAAATGCTGGAGAGACTTTCGCCGCAGCAGGTCCGATCCGCAGACCTGGCTGGCGAAAAAATCCAGACCATCCGTACCCACGTGCCGGGCAACGGCGCACGCATTGGCGGCTTGAAGGTGATTGCGGAAAGCGGATGGTTTGCGGCGCGTTCTTCCGGGACGGAAGACATCTACAAGATTTATGCGGAGAGCTTCCGGGGAGCGGATCATCTGCGCCGCATCCTGGAGGAAGCTCAGACGATCGTGAGTGAGGCCTTGACGGAGCCCCTGCAAGCTAGAGGTGGCGCAGTCGCCGGGCCGTGATCACCGCACGCAACGATCCGCTGGCGGCGTGGCGCAACAAGAGGAACCCTGACTGAGGCAATCGGGAATCAGTCCGGGGAGAACCGATACCTATGAGGTATGACTATGAGCAAGCAAAAACGTGTCAGCCACCCTCTGTACAGCCTGCTACCCACGGACGTCGAGGGATTCGATTCCCTGGCTGAGTTGGCCCTGGAGATGCGCTGGTCGTGGAATCATGCCGCCGACCAAGTGTGGCGGCAGCTGGATCCTGCGCTCTGGGCGCTCACGCATAACCCCTGGGGCGTCCTGCAGACGGTCTCTCGGGATCAGATCGAACGCGTATCAGCCGACCCCGTTTTCCGAAAAAGCGTCGATGATTTGGTGCAAGCCAAACGGCAAGCTGCGGAGACGCCCACGTGGTTTCAGCAAACCTACCCGCAATCTCCCCTGACCGATGTCGCGTATTTCAGCATGGAATTCATGTTGAGCGAGGCGCTGCCCATTTACTCGGGCGGGCTTGGCAACGTGGCCGGCGATCAACTCAAAGCTGCCAGCGATCTGGGCGTTCCGGTCATCGGCGTGGGGCTACTCTACCAGCAAGGCTATTTTCGCCAGCTGATCGGCAACGACGGCGCGCAACAGGCCATTTTCCCTTACAACGATCCCGGACAGTTGCCGATCACGCCTTTGCGCCACTCGAACGGGGGTGGTTGCGGCTACAGCTCGACCTGCCGGGTCACCCGATCTGGCTGCGCGCCTGGCAGGTCCAGGTTGGCAGAGTGAAGCTTTACCTGTTGGACAGCAATGATGCGGCGAACTTTCCACCATACCGAGGGATAACCAGCGAGCTTTACGGGGGCGGGCCGGACCTGCGCCTCATGCAAGAGTTGGTCCTTGGGATCGGCGGATGGCGGTTGCTCACCGCGCTCGGCATCGAGCCGGAAGTCTGCCACCTGAATGAAGGGCATGCGGCGCTCGCCGTGTTGGAACGCGCGCGGAGTTTCATGCAGCAGACAGGGCAGTCCTTCGAAGTCGCTCTGGCCGTTACGCGAGCGGGTAATCTCTTCACCACCCACACGGCGGTGGCCGCCGGCTTCGACCGTTTCGCTCCGGCCCTTATCGAACACTGCCTAGGCGGTTACGCCCATAAGCAGCTCGGCATTACGCTCCACGATTTGCTGGCCCTGGGCCGCCGGAATTCAAACGACCCGGCCGAGGATTTCAATATGGCGTATCTGGCTATCCGCGGAAGTGGGGCGGTGAATGGTGTGAGCCGCTTGCATGGAAAGGTGAGCCGACATCTCTTTGAGCCGCTCTTTCCGCGCTGGCCGGCGGACGAAGTGCCGGTCGGGCACGTGACCAACGGAGTTCACATGCCGAGTTGGGACTCGGCGGCAGCGGACGATCTTTGGACGGAGGCCTGTGGCAAGGATCGCTGGTTGGGAACGACGGAAGCCCTGGAGCAGGTCATTCGCCGCGTCTCCGACGCCAGGCTCTGGCAATTTCGCACCGACGCCAGCAAGTCGCTGGTTAAATACGTTCGCGAACGATTGTCCCGGCAACTGGCCGCATCGGATGCGTCGTCCGAGGCGGTTGACGAGGCGATGCAGCTGTTTGATCCCAACGCGTTGACATTGGGCTTTGCCCGACGCTTCGCTACCTATAAAAGACCGAACCTGCTGCTGCACGACCCGGAGCGGCTGCTGCGCCTGTTAACCAATCCCGAGCGCCCCGTGCAACTCATCCTTGCTGGCAAGGCTCATCCGGCAGATCAGGCAGGCCAAGCCCTGATACAACAGTGGACGCAGTTTATCCGGCGGTCCGATGTCCGTCCCCATGCGATCTTCCTCAGTGACTACGACATGCTTTTGACCGAGCACTTGGTGCAGGGCGTTGATGTCTGGCTCAATACGCCACGGCGGCCTTGGAAAGCGAGTGGAACGAGCGGCATGAAGGTGCTCGTCAACGGCGGCATCAATCTTTCAGAATTGGACGGCTGATGGGCGGAAGCCTACACCGCTGAAGTAGGATGGGCGTTGGGAGACGGTCGGAAACATGGCGACGATCCATCCTGGGACGCTGCCGAAGCCGAGACACTCTACGACCTGCTCGAACGCGAGGTGATCCCCGAGTTTTACACCCGCGACGCGAACGGCATTCCCACCGCCTGGATAGGCCTAATATGAGCGAAGCTGTCATAAGCCGCCATTTGCGCCGGATCGTTGCTATGCCAACACTCACAGCCGAGGGCAGAAAGGTCGGGAATCTGTAGACGGCTTCTACCAGCTCTCATACTGCTT
>CADDZF010000226.1 GCA_902812445.1 Methylococcaceae bacterium
GGATGCCGACCATCCACATCAGCGTCGTCGCGGCGTTGCGCGACTCGGGCTTGCGGAAGGCCGGCACGGCGTTCGAAATCGCCTCGACCCCGGTCATCGCGGTACAGCCGGCCGAGAACGCTTGGAGCAGTAGGAACAGCCCGACTGTCTCGGTAGAAGGGCCGATCCCCTGCGGCGGGATCGGCGTCGCCCCGGTGGCTATGACCCGGCTGACGCCAATACCGATCAGCGCGACCATGCTTATCACGAAGACATACGTCGGTATGGCGAAGATTGTGCCGCTTTCCTTCACGCCGCGCAAATTGATAATCGTCACGAAGGCGATGCTGACAAGCGCGATTTCGACGCGGTAAACGCCCAGCTCTGAGTAGCCCCACGTCGCACCTAGCGACGTGATCGCCGCGACGCCGGCCGAGATTGAGACGGCGACCGTCAGCACATAATCGATCATGAGCGCCGCCGCCGCGGTCAGGCCCGGCAGCTTGCCCAGATTCTCGTGCGCGACGACATACGCGCCGCCGCCATTTGGATACGCAAAAATGGTCTGCCGGTAAGAAAACCCGACGATCAGCAGCAGCAGGGCAATGCCGATCGAGATAGGGATCGAAAGTGTTAGCGCGCCCGCCCCTGCCGCTACGAGCACCACGAGGATCGCCTCGGTCGCGTACGCCACGGACGACAGTGCGTCCGACGAGAAGACCGCCAACGCGACGACTTTGAGCAACCGCTGGTGCTGTTGGGCCGCTGTCTCCAGCGGCTGGCCGACGAGCAGACGCTTGATTTCAGTTATCATAGCTTCTACCGTTTCAGATACAACTCGCGCCCGGTAGAGCGACGCGAGAGGTTCGTGCGACAGCAAAAAAAAGCGCCGACAGGCAGTCGGCGCTGAGGTCGGCTGTCGCGCATGCTACTAACGACGGCGGCACGGCGCGCTGCCGCGCCACGGGTTATGGTGCTCAACAGCGAGCAAAATCCAAACGCCGATGATCATAGCATGAGGCGTGCTCGCCGTCAAGCGCAACAGGTGGTGTTCGACGGGCTCAAATGGTTTTCTTATACTGGGGTACCGCAGCACTATTGACGCCGCTCTGATCTCTGCGCGCGCCGCCTGGACATGTGCGCGCCTTCCGTGGTACGATATCGCCTGACGCACTAGAGCGTCGCTATGGAGTGCGGCTATGAGCCATCAGGAGCACGAGCGCCGCGCGCGCGATGAGGTGGGGCGGGCGATCCGCTGCGGCGTGATCACGATCAGCGACACGCGCACGCCCGAGACCGATACGAGCGGTGCGGCTATTCGTCGCGCGCTCGAAGCGCAAGGCCACCATATCGCCCGCTACGCCGTGGTCAAAGACGAGCCTGTCCAGATCGTCGCACTTGTGCGCGAGCTGTGCCAGGATGGCTGCCAGGCGATTCTGACCAGCGGCGGCACGGGCATCACCAGGCGCGATAGCACATACGAAGCGATCGATGGCTTGCTGGAGAAGCGCTTGCCCGGCTTCGGCGAGCTATTCCGCATGCTCTCGTATCAGGACATCGGCGCGGCCGCGATGCTCTCGCGCGCGACCGCCGGGCTCGTCGGCGGCACGCTGATCTTTTGCATGCCCGGCTCGACGGCGGCGGTTCAGCTGGCGATGGAGCGGCTGATCCTGCCTGAGCTGGCACACCTCGTCTGGGAGACCATACGGCAATGAGCGTAAAACAGGTGATCAACTGGCCCTTCTTGATGCTGATCCGCTTCTATCAGAAAGTTATTAGCCCGGCGCTGCCGCCGAGCTGCATCTACACGCCCGGCTGCTCTACGTACATGTACCAGGCGATCGAGAAGTACGGCATCCTCAAGGGCGGCTGGCTGGGCACGAAGCGCATCCTGCGGTGCCATCCATGGGCCAGGGGCGGGTACGACCCAGTTCCGTGAGCGTGTCTACTTCTGGCGAACGACCAAGCTCAGCCGCCAGCCTGCAAAGCGGGCGAGACGGCTGGAGCGTGCCCATGGGCATCAGTTAGTCTCGGCGCTGCAATTCGTCAGGCGTCGGTTTCTGGAAAAACGCAATCCACGGCCGCATCATCTCTTCCGGGATGTGGAATGCCAGTGACGAACGTTGCGCGTTTCGCTGCGCCAGGCGCCGAAACAGCTCATGCTCTGGAACATCGAGGAAATGCAGCTCGCTACTTGCGCCAAGCTGCTTCGCCCGTGCGCGGAAGTCTTCTCGTTCTTCACGCGCCCAAAACCCATAATCAAGTATGACGTTTATTCCCAAAGCAAGCGCCCGGCTCGCGACTTCCCATTGCAGCGTTTCGATGAGCGTGTGCCGAGCGTTGTGCTCCGGCGCTTCCGCATCTTGCCCGAAGAGGCGTATTTGCCACTCATCGGGGGTGAGGCGAAGCGCCGAGTGCTGCTGTTCGAGCGTCCGTGCCAGGGTTGACTTCCCTGAACAGGGAAGCCCAACCATCAAGTGAAGCGTTGCCACAACGAGGTACTCCAGTAATGACCGAACGCCGACGGACTTCTGATGCCCAACGACGGAGTTGAGCCGCTGCGAGGCCAGAGGCCGAGCGGTCGGCGCGAACGAAGTAAGTGGTTGTTTGCCGACCCACGTCTCGTTTGCCGCCGAGCACGTCTAGTTCCACCAGCGCCCATGGTATCACGCCTTAGCCGAGCTGCTCGGCAAGCCCGATGAGCAGTCCTTCGGGTCCGCGGATGTAGCAGAGCCGATACGAGTCCTCGTACTGAACCACGTCGCCGACGAGCTGCGCGCCACGCTTGCGGAGTCTCTCGAGCACCTCGTCAATGTCGTCCACGGCGAACATGACGCGGAGGTAGCCGAGCGCGTTCACCGGGGCGTTCCGATGATCGGCGACTACAGGCGGGGTGAGAAATCGCGAGATTTCAAGCCGGCTGTGGCCATCGGGAGTGACCATCATGGCGATCTCGACGCGCTGGTGGCCCAGTCCGGTGACGCGCCCGGCCCATTCTCCTTCGATCGTGGTTCGCCCTTCGAGCTTCATACCAAGCTCGGTAAAGAA
>CADDZF010000227.1 GCA_902812445.1 Methylococcaceae bacterium
CCTCCAGCGTGAGCCGCTCGACCTCACTCAGCACGATTTTAACGGTCATGAGGGCACGTCCTTTTCACGTTGTCTGACCACCATAGGACAACACAAAAAGTGAAAAAAGATTACGCGAGTTCACTTACCTGCCGAGACGTGTGTGCCTACCCGAGCCAGAAGCGGGTAACCAAGCTCAAGGAGCGGGGCTGTCGCACCCAGATTCAGCGCAACGCCACGCCCCAGTATCCGCTGTCTGACTGCCAGCAACGGCGCAATCACCGGCTGCTCTAACCTGAAGCGGCTGGTTTATCTCCAATCGGCCGGCGTCGTGGCGTTCTGACGCTCGCAGTAGCCCGATCAGTGTAGAATTAGAATCGAATTCCGTAGCGCTCATAAGAGCATTCACGGATGCCCTGAAACCCTCAGGTTTTTCAAGCTGCCCATAAAAATGGATGAACCAGTATGCCACTGAAATATGTATTTCCTGTGTTTCTATTTTCCTTATTTCTGGCTCTCTTTATGATTGCTCATATAGGCTCGTCATACTGGCTCGACGAGCTCTATTCGGTGACCGCCTCAAATCTCGACGTTTTCAGCATGATCGGCCTACTATCTGGCGACGTGCACCCACCACTTTATCAATTACTGTTGACATTCTGGATTTGGATATTTGGTGATACCCCTTTTGCAACGAGAACTCTTTCATTGTTTTTTTCTCTATTGACTTTATCAATCTTCCTTCTCGAGATGCGGAAACGTGCCACCACATTGGCAACGATCGTTGGACTTCTCTTTTTAGCGACCAATGAAACCTTTTTATATTACTCTCTGGAAGCACGAAGCTATTCATTGATGCTATTTCTTTCAACAATTGTTTTTTTTATGACTGTGAAGTTTCACGAGACCAGGAAGCTGCCTCTAACCCTATGCGTATCCATCATTGCGCTCAGCTTAACTCATTTTTTTGGGACGCTTTTTTCCCTTGTTTCCATTCTATCCATCTGGATTAGGGAATATTCTGAACAGAAGAAAATAATAACAAAAGGCGTTATTCCATTGTTGGTATCGCTTCTTCCAGCGATGATATGGATGTCTGTATTTGTCGTTGAAGGTGGGCTTAACTATGCGGGGAGAAATTTCTGGATTCAAATTGAATCTCCCCTATCTACCTTATCTATTCAAATGAACGCTCCCTTTCCCTGGCTGCGCGAAGTAGCAATGGTCCCATACTATCTCGGGCTTACAGATATCGCTAGCACCTCTATTTTAAAAGCACTCTTGAAAATAGGATGTTTCCTTATCGTTGCTAAAATGGCATTTCTTGTATTCAAACAAGGATCTAGGTTTTCTCGGCTTACCGTGTTCTTTACAGCCATGATAGTTGCGATTCCGTTAATTATTGATGTTCATACGCCAATATCGACACAGAAAAACTATATAATATTGCTAATTCCTATAGCCATTATGTTTTCGCTATATGCTGAAGCGTATAAAAATAACTATCGTTTCTATACCCTATTTTTTGTTTCAATCGTCATCGCGTGTATCGATTCAACTTACTACTTATATAAGTTCAAAGTGTTACCTTTAGAAGACTGGGATAGCGCTTCGAATTTTATGTTAAGCCGTCTTGATTGTAAAGGTAGTGATGCGTGCTATTACTTTGATCCCGGAAATTCGGGGATGAGCCATTTTGATTTGTGGAATAACTTGGTTTTCAACTACTACATAGCTAAACATGACCCGAGTTTGGCGCTTAATCGTACAACGGTATTAAATTCTGCCTGTTCACCGACGCTTATAACTCATGATCCTGAACACCTGCAAAAGGCAATTGAGTTTGCGTCGTTGAACAGTTGCACTACCAGGGTTTTCGGGCCTCTCGTAGTAGTGATTACAGGGAAAGCTTTACCAGGTGAACCTATTCGTTAAGGCTCACGGGCACCTCGAATAACTGGTTTTTTACCTGGCAGAAGGGGCGGGTAAAGGGTCGACTGGCGGCAGACCCTGCCATTTTTTCGGTTTTGCCTCCGTCCGGAGGGTTCGTTTTGGCCCGAAATCGTTAGGTTCGGCGACTTCAGGCGCCTACCTCGGGCGTCAGAAGGTGGCCACCCCGTACGCCTTGAGGCTGCACAGGCGGCGCAGGTTGTAAGCCGCGGCCTTCCCGCTGAGCCGGAAGGTCGTGCGCGCCAGGCCAATGCCGCGCAGCCGCTCGCCGCCCATCTGCGCCAGGACGGCGAATACGTGCTCGAGCCGTGCGGGTCCGGGCGATACGGGTGTTGCGGCGTTTCTGCCACTCGCACAGGGGCTGGCCCGGCGCTGCCTTGCGCTGAATATGGACCTGCCGGCCCTTGACCTTAAAGCGGGCCTCACGCCCGCCATCAACGTAGCCCTGGTCGCCATAGAGGTCGCGGCTGGTGGTGGCCGAATCCAACACGTCCCCAGGTGGAGTGTGTCATGTGCGCGGGCCGTGCTGACCTTGAGCCGGCAGATTAGCTTGTAGCGCGGGTCCGCGCTGACCGAAACTTTGTACCCGAAGTCCGACTTCCCCTGCCTTTTGGTCGAGGTAGCCTCGGTGACGTGCTGCCGGGGAACCGGGACGGCGCTGGAGAATCAGTGCCCGCACTATCAGTTCGATGGGAAACGGCGGACGCCCGCCACGTTCGCGCCCGGGCCGAGGCGCGGCCTGGTCGACCGCGGCGGCCAAGGCGTTGCCGTCGATGTGCGTCTCCATCACTTGCATCACGGCGACCGAGTGATCAAGCTGGGCTTCGCGTTCCTCACTGGCCAACAGGCTTTCGTTGATCATCTCTGGCTCAGGTGCAAGGACAAGGACACTATTTGCTCATGACAGCGGTTTTTTCGAGGTTTCCGGTAGTGAAAAGCTCTAAGCGCGTTCGCAAAACCGATTTGAACACTGTGCGGTAAGCTTGTGCCCCCATCCCCCGCCATGACCGCTGCCCATGCCTTGCCGAATCCAGTTGACCGACGCCGAGCGCTTGACCTTGGAAGAA
>CADDZF010000228.1 GCA_902812445.1 Methylococcaceae bacterium
GCGAGCCTGGCTGTCCTGGGCGCGGCGCTGCCGACTGGGGCCGTTCAAACGCCTGGCCCTGACCTTGGCTGAGCGCTTCAATGGCGTGGTGCGGGGCATGCTCGACGGCCGCAGCAATGCCTTCGTCGAGGCGATGAATGGCTTGTTGCAGCAGACCAAGACCGCGGCGCGTGGCTTCCGCACGATCGGGAACTTCATCGCCATCGCCTACCTGCGGATGTCCAAGCTCAAGCACTTGCCGGAGAACCCGCTCGTGCCCGCCGCTCCACGTTCCCTTGGCTGCTATGTCCATTCGATATGACCGTCAAGTTCCACACGGATCGGCATAGAGCCCCAATTAACCTATTTCAGCTAGCTTATACTTTATGCTTCCAGGAAATTACATGAATGAAATGAATCCCCGCGTAAGCATCGGCATGCCGGTATATAACGGTGAAAGTTATCTACGAGAATCATTGACGTCTATATTTGCCCAAAGCTTCGATGACTTCGAGTTAATCATTTCTGATAACGCGTCTACGGACAGTAGCGAAACGATATGTAGAGAATACGCAGCAAGTGACCGCCGCATTCGTTACTATCGCAATAATACTAATATTGGTGCTGGACCGAATCACAATCGGGTTTTCGAATTGGCTAGGGGTGAGTATTTTAAGTGGGCAGCTTATGACGATATGTGTGCCCCGGACTTTCTTGAGAAAGCAGTAGCAGCCCTTGATAGCGATTCTGGACGTGTCTTGTGTTATGCGCGAGCGGTAATCGTTGACAAGCATGGAAACAAAATAAGGGATTATAATGAGGACCTCAACTTGCCGTTCAGAACGCCTCATGACCGGTTTAGACATTATCATGATGCATTTTCTCGCGACTTTGGAAGATGCAATCCGATTTATGGGTTAATAAAGGCAAGCGTTCTAAAAAAGACGCCGCTTATCGCTAGCTATACGGCGTCCGATATGATTTTGTTAGGAGAACTTGCGTTGCACGGAGAATTTTATGAAATTCCTGAGCCACTTTTTTTTCGGCGATATCACGAAAAAGGTTCCGGGCCGTCTTCCGAGTGGCGTAACGATAAATATGCCTCATGGTTTGATCCGAAAAATAAGGGCAAGATATTTTTTCCAAGGTGGAGGTGGTTTTTTGAATACCTTCGCGCGGTCAATCGAGTAAAAATGGGTTTTGGCGAAAAGCTATTGTGCTATCGTGAAATGGGTAAGTGGCTTCTGAGATATTACAAAGGAATGGCTTACGATCTGATCGCAAGTCTCATAGTATTTTTCCGATTATCTGACGATCCTTATAAACTGCAACGACTTTTTAGAAGACGTTTTCCCAAGAAAACGCGTAAGTGGTGGGTGCCGGAATGAATGAAACGTGCTTTGGTTGACGGCAAAAGATGATTCTCCCAGCCAATAGAGGCGATCGGAATAGAAGCCTGTCGGACTTTCCTCCTCCGATCGATAAAAGAGCGCGAACGTGCCATGGCCTATGGAATGGTCCGGATGAGTTGTGTTATTCAGTTGGACCGTAAGACAGAACTATCTGTTACCGCCTTCTGTGGACGACTGGTTACTGGCCAATCGTCTGGCCCGCTTCGTGGTGGAAGCGATCGACCAACTGAGCCTAGCGAAACGGGCGAGTCACTATGCCGGGCGGGTCTTGGCGGCGCTCGGCGGCGCATTAACCGTCGGTCCTGCTAGCCTTGTGGGTGTATGGCTACGCGACGGTAGTGTTCTCCAGCCGCCAGACAGAGTGGGCGACTTACGATTCGGTAGCGTTTTGGTACCTTGCCGCCCAAACCTATCTACACCATGACACGCGGGCGAAATTTCGCAAGCAGTTCCTGCCTGAATAGGCAGACCCGTGCGTATCGGTGATGTCGCTGGCCTAGCCGATGAAGTCGACGCGGCTGGGCCAGATCGCGCTGGACGGCAGAAGATCGAGGTCCAGTTACGCATAGGAGTCCCGCCTTGCGGCGAAAACCGAGGCCACCGACTGTGGGGCGTTGCCCAATGGGCTGGCTTGCCGGTGGAAGTGGCGCGCCCGGGAAGAGGGGCTCAAGGCGCTGGCGGAAGGCAGGGCCCGATCGAGGAGTGGGCGCGCTTCGAGGAGGAGCAGCAAGCCTATGACACGAAGGTGGCCCGCCGGGAAAGTCCACAACGTCCGGCGGCAAGAAACCGCAGCCTCCCGAACCCAGCCCCGGGAACAGGACCCGATTAATCCGGCCGACCAGGCGTCGCAGGTCACGCCGATATCCGGCGAAGGCTTCGAGCAAGTCTACAACGACCAGGCGGCAGTCAGGCCTGGCTGTGCCGCCGGACAAATGGGGTCCGGTCGAGAGCGTCCTGATGGACAATGGCTATTTGACGCGGCCACTGTCAACGCGTATGTGGAATGGGAGATCGAGCTCTGGATCGCGCTGGGCCGCGACGCGCATCACCTCTTCCTGGACGAACGGTTCAGCCCCGACGCCCCTGGCTCGACACAAAGGCTCCGGTGGAGCAGACAGCATGGCGCCTGAAAACGAAATACGGGCGGACGCGCTATGAGGAACGCAAATCGACCATCGAACCGGTGTTCGGCATCATCAAGTCCGTCATGGGATTCCGGCAGTTTTCGCTCCTGGCCTTGGCCGCCTACCAGCGAGCGGGCGCTCGTGGCCCTGCCCTTCGATCTCAAGCGGCGAACGTACTGCAGCTCGCCTGAAGGGAAGAAAGCCCCCCGACGCATGGAAAGCCTCAACGATGCCCTTAATAGTCGCCAGAAAGCTCTCTCTGGCCGCAAGGAGCGGACAATGGAACTGAAAACCGTCCGGTGGACTTTCGGGCCAATTCACCCGAGCTCAAATGCGGCAGACAGCGGTGGCCCCGGAAAATCGGACAGCCGCTTAAGTGAAGTTTCTGTTCTAATCACCGCCCCCGCGAGGGGCGAAAACCTGAGAACAGAAGATGAAACGAAAGAGAAGAAATCACTCGGCGGCCTTCAAGGCC
>CADDZF010000229.1 GCA_902812445.1 Methylococcaceae bacterium
GGATAAGGGGCGAACGGCGGATGCGATGAACTACCTGCTCGCGCTCGATCAAGGCACCACCAGCTCACGGGCGATCGTCTTCGATCGCCGGGGTACCGTCGTTGCCAGCGCCCAGCAGGAGATTCGACAGCTTTATCCGCGCCCAGGCTGGGTGGAACACGATCCGCAGGAGATCTTCGAATCGCAGCTCGCGACCGCGCGCCTCGCTCTCGGCCGGGCAAATCTTGCCGCCCGCGACATCGCCGCCATCGGCATCGCTAATCAGCGGGAAACCACGCTGCTCTGGGATCGCCGCACCGGCGCGGCCGTCGCCAACGCCATCGGGTGGCAAGACCGGCGCACGGCCGAGGCGTGCGCTCGGCTCAAGGAGCAGGGACATGAAGCGTTCGTTCACGAACGCACTGGACTCGTCCTCGACGCCTATTTTTCCGGCCCCAAGCTGGCCTGGCTACTGGATCAGGCGCCCGCGCTCCGGGCGCGCGCTGAGCGCGGGGAGCTGGCCTTCGGCACCGTCGATAGCTGGCTGTTGTGGCGGCTGACGGGCGGTTCGGTGCACGCCACGGACGTCTCGAATGCCTCCCGCACGCTGTTGTTCAATCTGCGTAGCCGCGCCTGGGACGAGGAACTGCTTACCCTGTTGAATGTCCCCCGAGCGGTGCTGCCCACCGTGCTGCCTTCGGTGGCGGACTTCGGCTCGACTCGGCCCGAATGGTTCGGCGCGCCGATCGCGATCCGCGGCATGGCAGGCGACCAGCAAGCCGCCTTGTTCGGTCATGGCTGCCATCGGCCCGGTCTGGCGAAAAATACTTACGGAACCGGCTGCTTTCTGCTCCTCGCCACCGGAACGGAGCTCCATTTTTCCCGCCACGGTTTGCTGACTACCGCGGCGGCGCAGGTCTCCGCTGTTCCCGCCTACGCATTGGAGGGCAGCGTGTTCATTGGCGGAGCGGTCGTGCAGTGGCTGCGCGACGGCCTTGGCTGCATTCGACGGGCGGACGAGGTCGAAGCCCTGGCGGCGTCGGTTCCCGATACGGGTGGCGTTTATTTCGTGCCGGCCTTCGCGGGACTCGGCGCGCCTTACTGGGATCCCTATGCCCGCGGCGGCCTGTTGGGACTGACTCGGGGCACCACCGTCGCGCATGTCGCGCGGGCGGCGCTGGAAGCCATCGCCTTTCAGTCGGCCGATGTGCTGTTGGCCATGCAGGCCGATGGCGATGTCCCGCTGAGCGAGTTGCGCGTGGACGGCGGCGCCGCGGCCAACGACCTGTTGATGCAGATTCAGGCCGATCTGCTGGGGATCCCGGTGATCCGGCCGCGGGTGCTGGAAACCACCGCGCTGGGCGCCGCTTTTCTGGCGGGTCTCGGGGCAGGCGTTTGGGCCTCGCTCGAAGACGTCGAGGCGCTGTGGAGGGCGGAGCGCATATTCGACCCGGCGCTCGCGCGCGGCACGCTGGAGGAACGCCTGGCGCGCTGGCGGATGGCGGTTCAAAGGGTGCGCGAGTGGGAAGGGCAAATCGCTCCGATGCGCTAACGCCATGCTGCTCTGCTCGGGGCTGCGTCCTATCACTGTCACGGCGGTCGCCATTAGCGCGATCACCGGCTTTTTGGCGCACAGCCGGCTCAGATCTCGATCTGCGTTCCCAGTTCGATCACCCTTTTGGCGGGCAGCCGGAAAAACGCGATGGGGCTCGCGGCGTTGCGGAACATGAAGATGAAGAGCGCCTCGCGCCAGCCTGACATATAGGCTTTCGCCGAAGGAATCAGGGTTTCGCGGCCGAGAAAAATCGAGGTTTCCGCCATGTTGACGTCTAGACCGAACTTCTCGCACGATCTTAATGCCCTCGGAATATCGGGGCTCTGCACAAAACCGTAACGCACGAGCACGCGGTAAAAGTTGCCGTCGAACGGCTCGACGGTGACCCGCTCCTCTTCGTTTACCCGTGGAATGTCTTCGATCGCTACGGTCAAAAGAATGATCCGCTCGTGAACCACCTTATTGTGCCTTATATTCTGCAGCAGCGCATTGGGTGCTCCACTCGTATTCGCGGTCATATAGACGGCGGTTCCGGATACCCGCACCGGAGGGCGCTTTTCGATCTGTGCGAGGAACGATTTCAGAGGCGGCGTTCTCTGCTGCAGGCGCCGATTGACGAGCACGTGCCGGCCCTGCTGCCAGGTCATCATGAAGAAGAAAATGCCGCTGCCGATGATGAGCGTAAACCAGCCGCCGTGCGGAATTTTTACTAGATTGGCGCCGAAAAACGCGAAATCGACGATCAGAAACAAACCGATGACCGGCGCCGCCTTGAGCCAGCTCCAGTGCCATTGCCGCCGTACTACCACTAGGGCAAGCAGGCTATCGATGACCATCGCTCCGGTGATCGCCAGCCCATAGGCGGCCGCCAGGTTGGTGGACGATCGAAAGCCGAGCACCAGACCGATCACGCTCACGAACAGCGCCCAGTTGATGCTGGCGACATAGATCTGTCCGATTTGCCGCTCGGAGGTGTGCAAGGTGGCCAGGCGCGGCAGGTAGCCCAGCTGCACGGCCTGATGGGTAATGGAAAAGGCGCCCGAGATGACCGCTTGCGAGGCGATGATCGTTGCCAGCGTCGCGAGCACGATCATCGGGTAAAGCCCCCAGGACGGTACTAACAGGTAGAACGGATTTTCAACCGAGGCGGGATCACGGCTGATCAGCGCGCCTTGCCCAAAATAGTTCAGCAGCAGCGCCGGCAGTACGAAACAGAACCAGGCCAGGCGAATTGGCCGCCGGCCGAAATGGCCCATATCAGCGTAGAGCGCCTCGGCTCCAGTGATCGCCAGCACGACTGCGCCGAGCGCCAGAAAGCCTTGCCACTGGTGGGTCAGAAAGAAACCGACGGCGTGGAGCGGATTGACCGCGCGCAGGACTTCCGGCGTCTTTAGGATGCTGTCCACTCCGAGAG
>CADDZF010000230.1 GCA_902812445.1 Methylococcaceae bacterium
TCGATCTGCAGGCCGACCAGCTCGGATACCCGCAGCCCCGTCGCATAGAGCAGTTCCAGCATGGCTCTATCGCGCAAACCCCGCGTATCCTCGACGTCGGGCGCTTGCAGCAAGCGGTCGACGTCGTCTTCGGTCAGTGTCATCGGCAGCGGTTGGCCGAGATGCGGCGACTCGATGGACGTGGTCGGATCTTCGGTCAATTCGCCTTCCCGCACCAGCAAGGCATAGAACTTTCTGGCGCTGGACAAAAAGCGCGCACAGGAACGCCCGCTGAAACCGCGGTCATATTTTACCGCCAGATAGGCCGCGATATCGGACGACCTCGCCCCCACCAGGCTCTGGCGCTCCTTGGCCAGCCAGCGCGAAAAATGCAGCAGGTCGCTCCGGTAGGACATTTGGGTATTCTTGCTCAGGCCTTCTTCGGCCCACAGTAGGTCCAAAAAACGGTCGATCCACCTTTCGTCGGTATCCACGGGCTACGCGCTGCCTTCGAATTGCAGCAGCCAGCGTTTGATCTCAAGGGGTCTGCCGGCGCGATGGCCGCAGAAGCCGCCCAATCCGTCCTGCGCGATCACGCGATGACACGGAATGACGATCGGGTATTCATTGTTACGGCAGGCGGAGGCCACAGCCCGCGCGCTACTGCTCAGTTCCTGGGCCAGTCGTCCGTAGGTTTTTGCCGCGCCCGGCTCGATTTCCCTCAGTGCGCGCCAGACGCGCTGGCGGAAAGGCGTTCCGCATCTGCGTAAGGTCAGCTTGAAGGTCCACCGTGGATCGTTGAAATATTCGCCCAGTTGGCGCGCGGCATCTTCCAGCAGCGGCGAAGCGGGAGCTTTCAGGGGCCGATCATCGAACACAAATTCGATTTTCG
This sequence comes from Methylococcaceae bacterium, assembly GCA_902812445.1. GTDB lineage: Bacteria > Pseudomonadota > Gammaproteobacteria > Methylococcales > Methylococcaceae > CADDZF01. Next base: position 872 of record CADDZF010000230.1, read on the forward strand.
TGACGGCCGCATGATCGGCCCATAGCGCCAATTTGCCGAATGGGGCCACGATGACCGCACCGATTTCCGTCGTCTGTGCGGCGAGAGGAATGGCCCAGGCGATACCGCCCATCGTGGTCGACACCGAATTAATGATTAACCGGCGGCGAACGGATAGCGCCTGAAGCAGCCATTTTTACCTTCCGGCCAGGAACAGACACCCGCCGCTCGACGACTGTCCGGAGAGCTAAAGCTTCTCCCGGATACGGGCTGCCTTACCGGCGCGCTCGCGGAGATAATAAAGTTTTGCCCGGCGCACGTCGCCACGGCGTTTGACTTGAATGTCATTGATCTGCCGGCTGTAGGTTTGAAATACCCGCTCGACCCCTTCGCCGTGGGAGACCTTGCGCACGGTGAACGATGAATTGTAACCGCGATTGCGTTTGGCGATGACGACGCCCTCGTAAGCCTGCAGACGCTCGCGGCTGCCTTCGATCACCTTGACTTGCACGACCACCGTATCGCCTGGCTGGAATGCCGGTACTGCCCTGTCTTTCATCCATTCCGCTTCCAGTTGTTGAATAATTGCGCTCGACATTGATGTTGCCCTCGTTGTTTGATTTTGGTTCGCCCTTCGGTTGCTCAGCCTATGCACATCGTCACGTGCCGTCGGCTTCGTCAGGAGAGTGCGCGAGCGACCCGTCCCGCGTTTCCTTGAATTCTTCCAGCAGCCTTCGTTGCTCGCTGCTCAATGGGTGAGCCTTCAGCATATCGGGCCGTTTCAACCAGGTTCGACCCAGAGCCTGCTGCAGGCGCCAACGCTCAATCGCCCGATGATTTCCGCGCATCAGCACGGCGGGCACGCGCCGGCCGTCGACTTCTTCCGGGCGGGTGTAATGCGGATAATCCAGCAATCCGGTCGTATGAGAATCCTGCAAGGCGGATTCGGCATCGCCCAGGACGCCCGGCAGCAGACGAGTCACCGCATCGATCACGGCAAGGGCGGCGATTTCACCGCCGCTCAATATATAATCACCGATCGAGCACTCCTCATCGATCTCCGTCTCGATCACGCGCTCATCGATTCCCTCATAGCGGCCCGCCACCAATAGCAGACGGGGCAGCGCCGAAAACGCCTGGATGTGCTTCTGGGTCAGCCGTTTGCCCTGCGGACTCAAATAGATCGTTCGGGCCGGGCGGTTCGAATCCTGTCGCGCCGCTCGAATCGCATCCCGCAGGGGCGCCACCTTCATCACCATGCCTGGACCTCCACCGTAGGGGCGATCGTCCACCGTGCGGTGTTTGTCTTCGGTGAAATCCCTCGGATTCCACAGCACCAGTTCGACGATGCCGCGCTCGATCGCCGCGCCGGTAACTCCATAACCCGCTGCGTCGCCTATCATGTCGGGAAACAGGCTGATCACATCGAAGCGCACGGCGGCCCCTTCAAAAGTCCGCATCCCAATCGACCAGCATCCTGCCTTCATCGAGGTTTACTTCCTTGACGAACTGCCCCAAAACAAACGGCAGCAGACGATCGCGCTCACCCCGCACGATCAGCACGTCGTTGGCGCCGGTCTCCATCAAGGCGCTCACCTTGCCTAGTTTATGGCCCGAACAGTTATAGACTTCGAGACCCACCAGGTCCGTCCAGTAGTATTTTCCAGGTTCCAGCGGCGGCAGCCGGCCGCGATCGATAAAAATCTGGCTGGTCCGCAAGCTGGCGGCTTCATCCCTGGTCGTGACGTCCGCGAGCTGAGCGATGACCGCCACGCCGTGCGGACGTCCGGCGATGACCGCATATTCCTTTACCGCTTGCTCGGTGCCCAAGAGCCAGGGTGAGTAGGTCAGTATGTTCTCCTTCGGCTCGGTATACGAGCGAACCTTGATCCAGCCCTTTGTCCCGAAGGCGCCTGCCACGCTGCCGACCACGACGCGCCTGATCACGTCTCAGCGGTGGACGGTTCATTCAGCGACGGGCGCGGGCTGTTTCTTCGTGTCTTCCTTGAGCAGCCTGGTAACGCGGTCACTGGTCTGAGCGCCTTGCC
>CADDZF010000231.1 GCA_902812445.1 Methylococcaceae bacterium
CCGTTTAAGCGTGGAGTCGCTACCGCGACGGCCCAAGAGCGTATGGATGACCGCGCCCCTCAAACCCTTGATCCAGATTGGCGAAGGGCAGGGGAGGGGATGAAAAGGAAGGAATTATTCCGCACATGACACCCAAAAAAGGTAGACAAAAAGGGCGGCACATGAGAGAATATATCCACGGTGAGCGGCAAGATTCACCGGTTAAAACAATAACCTATGTCAACGTAAGTCAGTTAAGGAGTTTTCGATGCTTTATGTCTTCGATGCAAACGGCGTTTACTCTGTTGCCGATCCGAATTTCATTATTAGCGAAGCTAAACGGCATATCGGCGTGAAAATGAAGCGCGGGGTCGCATTGACTTCGCCGAATGCCGTAAGGGATTACTTACAGGTCCAATTTTCGGAATGTCCGCACGAGATTTTTTCGTGTTTGTTTCTGGACAACCAACATCGCATCATTGAATTGGTGGAGCTTTTCCGGGGTACGATTGACGGCGCGTCGGTTTACCCGCGTGAAGTCGTGAAGAGCGGCCTGGAACGGAACGCCGCGGCGGTTATCTTCGCCCACAACCACCCTTCCGGAATCGCCGAGCCAAGCACGGCGGATAAAACAATCACGCAGAAACTAAAGGATGCTTTGGGCACCATTGATATTCGCGTGCTCGACCATTTCATCGTGGGCTCGGAGGGCACATATTCCTTTGCCGAGCACGGCTTATTGTAACCAGGCAGGTGCGCGCCGGCCCCAGTCGTTGGGGCCGGCCGCGATAGAACGCTTGCCTATCATGTTGAACAATAGGCCCGCGTCCCAGGTCTTGAAGCCGGCGGCTTTTCTTTTCCTTCGTGATTTACGGATGTTTCAGCCATGAAAGAAGGGGATTTTGTTATCTGGGTTTTTAGGACTTCTCGGGGCTATGGGTTCCCGGTCCGAATTCTCGCCAGGGTGATTGAGTTTGGGCGCGCTACCGTGACCATCGAGGTTTTCAATACGACCACCGGGCGCTTTGATAACAAGCACGTCAAGCCCGCTTCGCTCGCCGCGCCTACGCCAGACGAGCTTGAGAAGTGCAAGATCACTTGGGAGCCGGCTTGATTTAATCATTTTTAATCATATTGATTAAAAATGATATATAAAGAGGTGCCCTATGAATACCAAAGTGCTTACCGCACATGTTCCATTGCCACTCGCCGAAAAGGTCGATCAGATGGCCGCCCGCCTGGAGCGCTCGCGTGGCTGGATCGTGAAGCAGGCGCTAACGGCCTGGATTGACCAAGAGGAAGAACGGCAGCGGCTGACACTGGAAGCCCTGGCGGATGTCGATGCCGGTCGCATCATCGACCACCAGGCTGTGCAAGCGTGGGCCGATAGCCTCGATACCGACACGCCGCTTCCGATGCCGCGCTGATGGAGTTGAAGTGGACCAGCAAGGCATTGTCCGATCTGGCGCGGCTTTATGAGTTTTTGGCCCCGGTGAACAGACGGGCCGCGGCGCGCACGGTGCAGTCGCTGACCGCGGCGCCGGCCCGCCTCCTGGAACATCCGCGCATCGGTGAAAAGCTGGAAGAGTTCGAAGCGCGCGATGTCCGCCGCATCCTCGTTGGACACTATGAAATGCGCTATGAGATAGAAGACCGATAGCACTTTTTGCCGAATTAGAATCCTTGGCGCGCGAGTTTTGCCAGTTTCATGAGGATATTCCCTATAGAGGGCATTTTCACCTTAGAGCGAAAACCGGCTATGTCGTGCTGCGCATCGAGCCCAACGGTGAAGCCGTTGGGCTCGCCCCTGCGGGCTTCCAGCGCCTTGCCGTCCGCTCCCGGGGGTCTGTAGGCCGGAGGCACGGAGGCCTACAGACCCCCGCCGCTCGGGCCTCCCCGGAACATCGCTCGGCGCGCTAGCGCCCAGCTCCCCGGGCCTGATCCCATTCCCCCACGGCAAACCCACTGGCCCGTCGTTTGCTCGCCTTGGGACCAGTCGGTGACCGTACGTGTTTCCCGCTTCGCGTGGTGACAGACGCCGCGATCGAGGCCTCGCTAGGTGTCACCATGGCGCGGCCGGAGCTGGTCTGAAGGCCTGTCCCCAACTTTTTTCGCGCCCGCGAAAATCCGCCGGCAACGGTCAGAGCGAAAGAGCAGAGCAACCGCCCAAGCAGATCAAGAGCGAGAGCACTCCCGGCTCACCGCTTCGGCCGTCCGTTTAAGCGTGGAGTCGCTACCGCGACGGCCCAAGAGCGTATGGATGACCGCGCCCCTCAAACCCTTGATCCAGATTGGCGAAGGGCAGGGGAGGGGATGAAAAGGAAGGAATTATTCCGCAATTGAGGATGGAGTTTTAATCGACATTTCCGAGACGGCACGGGAGGCCGGTTTCCGCTTTCCGGTGGCTATCACGTCGGCAGCTTGGGCGGATTACGTGGCATGGTCCGAAGAGGACAACACGCGCAAGCCGTTTCAGGATGAAGCGGGGAGGCTTTGGGATGTGGTTTGGATGTTGGGGAACGCGGCCCGCCGCAGCAAGGGCGAGTCTTCAATCCCGTTCGAACTGTATCGGGTCCCCCGTGAAGGCAACGGCAGGAAAGCCAAGCTGACGGCGCTCAAGGCTGTTTGTGGTCCGGGCGACGACATGGGGAGCCAGTCATCACCATCATGCTCCCCCACGAAGATTAAGGAACGCGCCAGGGAAGGCGCTTTCACCTTCTTCGCCATCTAGGGGCCGCGCGAGGTAATGAAAACGTATATACTAGGTCATTATCTGGATAGGAGAGTGCAACATGTCGAAAGAAGCTGTTTTCACAATGAAGCTGGAACCCGAATTGCGCGCCGAATTCATGGCCGCTGCCGAGGCTGCTCACCGGCCGGCATCGCAGGTGGTCCGCGAGCTAATGCGCGAGTTTGTG
>CADDZF010000232.1 GCA_902812445.1 Methylococcaceae bacterium
TCGCTCGGCTATCGGATACGAAGAAATGATAAAAAGGCCGTTTTTTCGCCCCCGCCCTTGATAAACGAATGGTAACCATACTTGCTTCCCCAGAGAATCGGATGAGTGTTCGATGAAATCCCGCCATTTTACTCAAAACGACGCGAATGTAAAAAGCAAACAGCAAACGCGGCCATGGCAGGCTCGCGCGGGACAGCGGAGGGAGCGCCTCAGCGCACCGGTATCAGTTCATCTTCGGTGAGGAAGGCAATGTCGCGATACGCGCATTTGCCTTCCCCGCGCTGGAACACGCTCACGGCGATAAGCCATGCGCGCACGATTCGGGCCGGGACAGGTCCGCCGATCGCCCGGACGTAATCCTCGAATACGTTGCGTTCCTCGTCGAGCCATTCGTCGAGTCCCTCGGTGCCGGAGCGGATAACGACGTGCGTCTCGCGGGCGTGCCAGCTTGGAATCGGGCAGCGGTAAACGGTGCCGACCGGCAGCTCGGCGCTCCAGTAGTAGGTGATGTCCTGGCCATTGTCGAACTCGACGGCGATGCTCAGGTAGTCGTGCGTAGGAAAGCTGTCCTCGCGCACCGCCGAGGGCAGGACATCCACCTTCCACGACCAGCGCAGACGGGTATTTGGCGCGAGCGGCAAGGAAACCGCCCGGTGGAGAATGCCGCCGTCCCGATGGGTGTGGCAGCAGATGGCGCTTTCGCGCGGCGGCCCGCACGGCGTGAAGATTTCCGCAGGACCGAGGAACCACAGGTATTCCCAGCCTTCGGGCCGCTGCACCGGCGCAGTCAGACGGTCGATTTCGCCGGCGACGAGGCGCCCGATATCACCGGACGCGGCCAATTGCGCGAGGCCCTCTGCGGGATCGACGAGCCAGCGGATCAGTCCTACGGCAAGATTCCCCGTTACCTGCTGGTAGACTTCCTCCGGCGTACCCAGGCCGCCCGTGCGGGTAGCCCATTCACCCGGAAAGTAACTGGCAAGATACAACCGTCCCGACTGATCGGCGGCGAAGGTATGAGTATCCCGCGTTCCGCGGAATATTTCGCCCACGGGCCCGATGCGATACCACAACTGGAAATCGGGGCCGATCCAGATGTCGGTGCCCTTGAGCTGCGTGCGTCCGACCGTGAACGCCGTCACGCGCTCGCCCGCCGCGAGATCGAGGCCACTGTCAAGCCAGGGCGGCCGGTCGCATGGAACTGCAACCACGGCGTGATCGCGGACGATGCCTTCCGGCAAGGCGCGAAGCATTGCCTCGAAGCGGTCTTGAAACTCGGCGGCCGTCAGCGGAAGCGTCGTGCTCATGATGGCTTCTCCCCCGAGCGCACACCCGCCGCGAGCCCCGCCCGCGGAGCGTTCGGGTTCGATCCGTCATTCGCTTCGAGCACCTGCCTGAGGGTCGTGTCGATCCGCGTAGCCAAATCCTCGATGCCGACTGGAGTCAACTTTTTCTGCTGACCCTTGACTTCGACCGTGAAATCGCCGATCAGCTTCCCGGTATCGGCGTCGATCACACGAGCCATGAAGTAGACGAAGAGAAAACTCGGCTTGTGCACGCGGCCCGCGACCACGAAGCGTGCATCGTTCTGCTTCCCGAGCTTGGCCGCCTCATCGGGATGATCCCAAATGTAGCCGGCCGCCTGCCCGGCAACGGCCGGGCCGGGATCAGCCGCGGACACGAAACGGTAATCGCCCTTGTTGGTAAGCGCCCGCTCCAGCAGCGGCTTGAGGGACGCCGTTCGCGCCACCTCTTCGGGAACGTCGGGTAGCGCCGTCACGTCCTTCAATTCGAAGTCAAGGACAGCGACGCGCGTATCCGCCAAAGCGGGCAGGCCGACGGCATATACGAGCCAGAGGGCCGAAAGGAAGTTCCGCAGGAAAGACATGATTGATTCTCCATTGCTGAGGGATTAGAGTGCTCGGCATCATCGCTGAGATAGCGGATAGCCTCGATAACCGCTCGAGGCCGGCATGATGATAGCTCCGACCCTGCCGGAAAACTTGTATGAACCGGCTGAACCGTGAGTGTTGACCATGCGAACCGCGCTTTTCATGTGGCCGAACCGAACGCTTTATTTCGGACCCCTCCAGCATCTCGAAGCCCACGTCTACGGCGCGGCCATTGACGGCAACGCGCGGTTCATACCCGATCCCCGCATCAGCGAAGTGATTAAGCTCACGCGCGCCGAGCCGGACCGGAATTTTGGCGAGACGTTTCTGGCCAACGCGGTGCACGTCTCGCCGTCGCGCCTGCGGCATCTGTTTCGCGCGCAGACGGGAATCGCGTACCGGCGTTACCGGACGTGGGAGCGCCTGCTGTCGGCGGCCAGAAACCTGCACCGAGTTGATAATCTCACGCGGGCGGCCCTGGACGCCGGCTTTTCGGACGCTGCACACTTCAGCCGCCGCTACCGCGATACCTTTGGCGTGAAGCCCTCGTTCGTATTCCGCAATCTGGATCGCTTCGAAATCTGATGGTCCTTCTCGAGGCCGCCTGGCGTGTGACGGATGGGGCGCCTTCCGATGCAGCGTCATCGCCCGAGACGGCCTCACCTCCCTGCGCCCAGCTTCTGTGACGGCCAAGGCAACCATCCGCCGTCACAGAAGGCGTTCGCCGTTCGGGGCTATCGGCCTCGTTCGCCAAAAGTCGGTGGCGCTCGTTCAGCGCCCAGCCAGCGATAAACATAACCCGCCAGAGCGGCTCCCACGAGCGGCGCCAGCCAGAAAAGCCACAGCTGAGCCAGCGCCCATCCACCGACGAAGACGGCCGGGCCCGTGCTGCGGGCGGGATTGACCGATAGATTGGTCACCGGTATGCCGATCAGATGAATCAGCGTCAAACCCAGCCCGATGGCGATCGGCGCGAATCCCGCCCGCAGCACGGGCC
>CADDZF010000233.1 GCA_902812445.1 Methylococcaceae bacterium
GTGCCGTACTGGCCATCCCGAGCGCCGTGATCCCTGCCGAAACCAACTACCTGTTGAACCCGGGGCACCCCGACTTCGCCCGGATCGGGATCGGGGAACCGCTGGAACTGGTGACCGACTTGCGCTGGTTGAAGAAAGTCTCGCCTTGAAGGGAAATCAGTGCCTAGGGATTCGCTCGCCAGCTCAATGACCGAAGAATAACGCGCCGTGGTGGATCGGACGCTCCGGCTTCTCCAGGTCAACGCCGTAGCTGGTAGCGGCAACACAGCAACGCGGCTGGAGTTGGCAGGGCAACATCCCGTCTCGCGGATACTCTATCTCGCCGACAACCGGTCCGTAGCGGATGAAGTGCGGAGAAACACCCGAACGAAGTCCTTTGGCAACCTCACGGCCGCCACGATTCATGGGCTGGCGAGCGCCATGCCGACGCGGCCGCTACGAATTGGAAAACGACCTCAACGAATGGCGAATCCTGGACCGATATGTTCCCACCCCGGACCGACGCACGGATCAGGCTATGGTTTACGCGTGGCTGCTGAAGGACCTCGTCAGCTACTATCTCAACTAGGTCACCCGGTTGGACACCGACTTATTGGCCTTTTACGAGGCCACCACCCTGTCGGGCGATCGAATTCGGTCGTTGCTGGCGAGGCAAGGGGATGAAATGGTCGGTCTCGTCCGGGAGATTCTCTCTGACATGAAAAACCGTCAAGCCCCTGCGGTACACGACTTCTATCTCAAGATGTTCCAGTTCGCCAAGGTCCGCTTGCCCTATGACTTTATCCTGGTGGAACGAGGCGCAGGATACATCCGGCGTCATGCTGTCCATCGTCGGCAAGCAGGATCACGCCAGACGGATATTCGTTGGCGATTCCTATCAGCAGATCTATGCCTTCTGTCACGCCGTCAACTCCCTGGACAGGGTTGAAGGAAAAAGCTTTCGGTTAAGCAGACCTTTCGCTCGGCAACAGCCTCGCCCAGTACATCAGCCAGCGTGTTAACGAGGCCTATGAGCTTCTGGGTGAGAAGCCCGAATTCAGGATGACGGGAATGGACATGGACACCCGGTTCGGCAAGCGCGCTGACCAGGACAAATATCCGCTCGCCGTGATCGCCCGCAGCAATTTGCCATTACTCGACGCCGTACTCGAACGGCTGTATGACGGCGCCAAATCCATGCATTTCGAAGGCCTCCCACACCAGCACGTGGGGAGCGATCTGCTTCTCATCGACCAGCCAGGCGAGCATGGTGGCCGACCCATAATTCGTATCGTCAACCGGCCGCTCCGGTTTCAGGCCGAACTGGTTTTCCACCCGCGCCAGCATCGTTCGTGCGGCTTCCACTTCATTCGTCTTGTTGACCGTGGAGTCTTCGACATCGACGATGAAGCCGACCTCCAAGTCAATCAGATCATGGGTCGAATAGGCGAACACCGCAGGTCCACCAAACGCGGCGGTCCAGGTCGCCGGATCGGTGAGCGACATCTTCCTCGGCAAGCTTTCGGCTAAGGCGGCCTCATCCAAACGGCGAAATACTCCCGCAACGCTCAGGTGCTGAGTTTGGAATCGGTCTAATCGACCTGTTCTTTCTCCCTCCACACCCCGGTAACGGCTCGCGTCTGCCGTGATGATACTGTACTGGCATCGGTGGCGAAGCCTTCGGCTTTCACTAAGCCCTCCGCCATGCAGGTTCGGATAAACTCTTCGAAGACATAGCGAAACACCTCGCTGTCCCGGAACCACCTGTGGCGGTTCTTTAGAAAACGTGGAATAGTCCGGTACCGGCCCCTCCAGACCGAGCCCGCAGAACCAGCGGTACGCCAGGTACATGTGGACCTCCTCACACAGGCGGCGCTCCGCGACGAGCAGACGACGAGAGAGCAGATGTCGAAGCAGTAGCCGACCGGAAGCATAGGGATCATCAGCTCCGGATCGATCGACGGCCTGTCAGGATGGGCTCCCCTTGACAACGGTCGCCCTAGAGTGCTATCAAACGGCACCAAGTGATGGCGCAGACCGTCAAGATCAAGCACCGCATCGATTTGGCGCAGGAAGTGATCGGCCGTGACGTAGCGGTCCAGGCAGAAGTCATAAAACAACTCAGACTGAGCGGGTGGGAATTGACCCATCATCGACTTTTGGCCTCACTAAACGATGAGCTGAAATAACCATGAGCTCGAAATACCGTCAACGGTTACTTTTTCAACAGAGTTGGCCAATAGTGGCCGCACATCATGAGTCTCTCCGGATTCGATGGACATCAGCGACCAGTGTGCGCTCAGGATGACTTGGTTGTCCGTTTGGATTTACAGATAAATCAACTTTCTCCTACATATTTTCCTAATTACTCGTCTCTTTGGTGAAATATCGGGGCTATACTGCAGCGTCCATGTGATTCTAATGTAACTGCCGGAGCAATAACCCTAAAATATACATGGAATTAGGTATTTTCATGAAGAACAGTTCATCCGGAACTGGGCTTGTTCAATAAACAGTTCAGATTGTAGTTTGCTTCGTTCTCGCAATCTAACCTTATTCGGTATAAGGAGGTGTCCATGAGTTTAAGAATTTTTCAGCCGTGCCACTTGCTAGCGCCTTACGTTACTGCGATTTGGGACTATGAAGATTTATTGGACGATGATAACTTGGCGCTTACGATTCTGCCAGATACCGCAACCTATTTGTGTTTTTTATATGCCGACTTACTAACTACTGCGCACAAGGACCGAACTTATACAACCCGCAGTGGACTTGCTGGTTTCCAAAGTTTTCGAAGCGATCTTGGTGCTTTAGGAAAAGTATCTGGGGTTTCTGCGCGCCTTACCCCTTGGGGGTTAAATGTATTTCGTCGCGGCATTGTAAGAGAT
>CADDZF010000234.1 GCA_902812445.1 Methylococcaceae bacterium
AGCCTTGGCCTGCTCTAAAACCTCCCGCCCGCTGGCCGTTCTCGCCATTGCCGTACCTCATGACAAAACACGGCTTATTGTTTCATCTATGATGTAGAAATGGAATAATACCGGGTCCTGCGCTCGGGGCTGCGGCAGGAGGAAAGACCAGGCGGGAGATTCGCCGCCGCTCGCGGATGCCTATCCGCTGCTGTCATGCTGCTTCAACGCCAGCGATCGTCCACGCACGGTGGGGGCTCTTCGCCCCGTTGCTGGGCAAGGCTAGGATAGTCGGTATAGCCTTTGGCGCCGCCACCATAATAGGTGGAAGCATCATCGGCATTCAGGGAAGCGCGCAGGCGGAAGCGCTCCGGGAGGTCAGGATTGGCCAGAAACTTGCGCCCGAAGGCGATCAGATCGGCGCTACCTTGGTTCAGCCACGCTTCGGCCGTCTCATGATCGAAGCCACCGGCCAGGATAAGCCTGCTACGATAGCGTTCTCGCATCAGCCTCAGCATATGCAGCGCGCCAGGGTCGGGTTCGGTTCGCTTCTCGACGGCCGCGGCCGCTGGGTTGATGACGTGCAGATAAGCCAGCCGGTAATCGCTGAGCCTGTCGGCGATGTAGCCGAAGGTGGCTTCGGCATCGGCATCGCCCATGTCGTTGAACGTTCCGAGCGGCGAGATGCGGACGCCGACGCGATCGGGTTCCCAGATCGTGCTGACCGCCTCGGTCACTTCCATCAGCAGCCGCGCCCGGTTCTGGATGCGCCCGCCATAGTCGTCCGTGCGCCGGTTGGTACCCGACTCGATGAATTGATCTAGTAGGTAGCCATTGGCGGCGTGGATTTCCACCCCGTCGACGCCGGCTTCGAGCGCATTCCTGGCGCCCCGCTCGTATTGCCGAACGAGATAGGGCATCTCCTCGCTCTGGAGGGCACGCGGCCTCACGAAGGGTACCAGCTCTCCCTCGCCTTTTTCGTTCTCGATGAACGCGTTGCCACTGGGTTTGATGGCCGAAGGCGCCACCGGCAACATGCCATCCGGCTGCAGACAGGGGTGCGAGATGCGTCCGACGTGCCACAACTGCAGGAATATCAGGCCGCCGGCCTCGTGCACCGCGTCGCTGACCAGACGCCAGCCTTCGATCTGTTCGCGGCTATGGATGCCCGGCGTCCAGGCATAGCCTTGCCCCTGCATGGAGACCTGGGTCGCCTCGCTGATTATGAGGGCGGCGGACGCTCGCTGCGCGTAATAGCAGGCGTTCAGCGTGGTGGGAAGATTGCCTGGCTGGCGGGCGCGTGAACGCGTCAACGGCGCCATGACGATCCGGTGGGGCAGGTCGTAGCGTCCCAGCCGGACGGGTTGGAACAGCCGTTCGCCGGAAGTCGAAGGGGGAGCGAAGTCTTCGCCGGCAGGTAGAGTGGGCGCGGACATGGCGTTCTCCGTATCTAGAGTGCGTGGTTCAATGTTAGCAAAACATTCGGCGGCGCCGTTGTTATTCCGGCCCTAAATTACCCTCCTGGTATTTCGGGCCATCGCCCAGGCCGGGACACGCCCGGCCTTGGCTCACGCGGCTCGGCGCCGCGCTTTCGGCTCCCTGACCCGGGTTAATAATATCCCAACATTCCTCTCCGCTCCCCGCCGTTGATGCGACCGCCGTATCGAGGGACCGGTACGATTGGGTATAGTCGGGCTAGCTCGTACCTCATCGGGGCAATCCGCCGCTCGAGTGGCCGGAAAGCGGGAGTATCGCGACAAAAACGAAAAGCCCATCACTGTAATGGCTTGTCAGCTGCAAATTTGAGTTGCACCATAGGCTAGGCATTCTATCCCTTCCGGGCAGCAGATTCCTCCGGCAGCGCCGCACGTCATGCCGCACAATCGGCCAGATACGGACAGCGAGCGGAGTGAGTTTGGCCGGCAGTGCTCTAAGCTTTGGCGTGGTGCCGAACGCTGAGCAGCAAGCCCGAATGCCTTGAAGTTTGCTTGAAATCGCGGCTCCCTACCCTCATTCATTAGCAAGCGATATTTTACTTGAAGGTGTAAAAACTAAGATGCGAATGGACAAACTCACAAGCAAACTCCAGATGGCGCTGGCCGAAGCGCAGAGCTTGGCGTTGGGGCGCGATCATCAATTCATGGAACCGGTGCACGTGATGACGGCTCTGCTCGATCAGGAAGGCGGGAGTATTCGCCACTTGCTCTCGCAGTCGGGTGTCAACGTTAATCAGTTGCGTTCCTGGCTGGGCGAGGCGCTCGACCGCTTGCCCAAGGTGGAAGGCACCGGCGGCGACGTGCAGATTTCGAGCGAGCTTTCACGCCTGTTGAATCTGACCGACAAGCTGGCGCAGAAGCGGGGAGATAAGTTTATCACCAGCGAACTGTTCGTACTGGCGGCGCTGGAAGACAAGGGCAATCTGGCCGAGCTGCTGCGGAGAGCGGGATTGACCCGCAGCGTGCTGGAAAAGACCATCGACGCCGTGAGAGGCGGGCAGCCGGCTAACGATCCTAATGTGGAAGAGCAACGCCAGGCGCTGGAGAAATATACAGTGGACATGACCGAGCGCGCCGAACAGGGAAAGCTCGATCCGGTCATCGGGCGCGACGATGAGATTCGCCGCACGATTCAGGTGTTGCAGCGACGCACCAAGAACAATCCGGTCCTGATCGGAGAACCGGGCGTGGGCAAGACCGCCATCGTCGAAGGATTGGCGCAGCGCATCGTCAACGGCGAGGTGCCCGAAGGCATCAAGGACAAGCGCCTGCTGGCACTGGACATGGCAGCCTTAATTGCCGGTGCCAAGTATCGCGGCGAGTTCGAGGAACGGCTCAAGGCGGTGTTGAACGATATCGCCAAACAGCAGG
>CADDZF010000235.1 GCA_902812445.1 Methylococcaceae bacterium
GTATTACCTGTTGAATCAATACGACCCCGACTTCCGCTCGCTATTTAAAGTGGCCGCCGACTTCGAGGAAACCATCGATCGCGATGATAACGGCCATTCCGTTTACGCTCGCGTCATCGCCAACCTGACCCGCCGTGAAAAGCTCAAAGCGCTGGACAGACAGGCGGTCAGCCGCATTATCGAGCATAGTGCGCGGCTCGCGGGCGATTCGGCCAAACTGACGACTCATTTGCGCAGCCTTACCGATCTTCTGAAAGAGGCCGATTACTGGGCCGGGCAAGCTCACCGCTCGGTAATGACCCGCGCCGACGTACAGGCGGCCATCGACCGCCAGATCTACCGCGGTGACCGATTGCGCGAACGGATTTACGAGACTATCCGGCGCGGCATCATCTTCATCGATACCGACGGTGAATCGGTCGGTCAAATCAATGGACTTTCGGTATTGACGCTCGGCGATTTCAGTTTTGGCCAGCCGTCCCGCATTACCGCCACGACGCGGCTTGGCGACGGCAAAATCATCGACATCGAGCGCGAAACCCATCTGGGCGGCGCCTTTCACTCCAAAGGCGTGTTGATACTTTCCAGCTTTATCGCCTCGCGTTACGCCCGGGCGAATCCGTTTTCGGTTGTGGCCAGCCTGGTATTCGAGCAATCGTATGGCACGGTCGAAGGAGACAGCGCCTCGCTGGCGGAACTATGCGCCATTTTGTCTTCGTTGGCCGAGACACCGATCCGTCAGTCGTTCGCGGTTACCGGCTCGGTCGATCAGCATGGTCGCGTTCAGCCCATCGGCGGCGTGAACGAGAAAATCGAAGGTTTCTTCGATATCTGCAAGGCGCACGGCCTTTCCGGGACTCAAGGCGTATTGATTCCCGCGGCCAATATCAAACACCAGATGCTACGGCAAGATGTGGTAGAGGCCGCCAAGGCCGGACAATTTCATGTCTATGCGGTAAAGTCAGTGGATGAAGCGCTCACGTTGCTAACCGGGGTAACCGCCGGTGTGCGCGACGCCGCCGGCCAATTCCCGGCCGAAAGCGTCAATGGACGGGTGGAGAATCATCTGCGCGAATTTACCGCGATCCGTCAAAAGCTAGCGCAAAAAGATCAGGATGATAAAGAGCGGCAGGAAGAGAGCCATGACTGAAAAGACGCATGCCACGGTGCGTGTTCTGGTCGCCTTCGATGCCTGGCGGCATGATGCGGAAGCGCTCGAAATGGCCGCCGGCATGGCGGCGCGCAGACAGGCCGAACTGCTGGCGCTGTTCATCGAGGATATAAATCTGATGAACTTGGCGGAATTGCCTTTCGCCACCGAGATCGATCGTTTTTGCGCCGTCGAGCGTCGGCTCGACCGGGTGCGAGTAGCGCGCCATCTGCGTGCGCGGGCAGCTCAGCTACGCGGGCTGATCGATGAACTCTCGGAGCGCTTGCAAGTGAGCGGCAGTCTGAAGATTCTTCGTGGACACTATATTGCGGTCGCGCTAGCGGCGGCCGCGGATATGGATATCTTGCTGCTTGGCAAGAGAACGGTGAATCCGCGCCCGGCCTCGTATCTGCAAACGCGCTACGAGAGCGTGGAGCGTCAGCGCAGAGCGCTCGTCGGTGAACCGGTATGGGTGATTTTTGACGGCAGCCCCGCTGCAGCACGCGCCTTGATAATCGCCAGCGAACTGGCCGTGCAGGGCGGGTGCGAACTGGCTGTCATACTGCCCGCGCGGAGCGATACCGAAGCAGCGCGCTGGCGCCGACACATCGCCGAACTGGCAAATTTCAATGCACTCGCGGCGCGCATGGTGCTCATCCCGCCCGATGATGCCGCCGGTCTCGTACACCTGGTGCGCCGAGCGGGATGCGGCCTGTTGGTGGCCAAGCGGGACGAGGATGAAGTCATACGAATGGTCGCGGAAAACGCCGGCTGCCCTCTCGTTCTCGTCGTCTGAGTCATCCCGACCGGATGCTTTGGCCTATTGCCGAGCAGGTCCCCAATCAGGCGAAGCCTGTTAGCCGAAAGAGTCAGGTCTTGAAAATCGACCAAAGGTTCCCAATATGGAAAGCACGGGCAGACGCGCTCGAATACGAGCGAGGACGCCTGTACCATCGTTTATTTTTGGGAGAGATGATCATGGCTAAAAAATCTGATGAGAAAGATGAAAGCACGGCACGGGAACTCCAGTCACAACGCGGTCAGTTTTTAAGTCCATTCGAAGACATGGAACACTGGTTCGACGAGTTTTCCCCGAGAAACTGGATGCAGTCTTTTTTCCGCCGTAGCTTCCCTGATATGGAACCGGTATTTGGCGGCAGGATACCGAAAGTCGACATTATCGATCGCGATCAGGAACTCGTCGTCAAAGCGGAGCTGCCAGGGGTCTCCAAAGACAATCTCGATGTGTCGCTCAACGAGAACGTACTGACCATTCGTGCGACGGCCCAGCAGGAAAAGAAGGACGAGAGAGAACAATATTTCCGGCGCGAGTTGAGCAGGGGCGAATTCCAGCGATCGATGAGATTACCCGCCAACGTCAATGTCGATCAGGCAAAAGCCAGCTTTAAGGACGGCATACTGGAGCTCACCATTCCAAAAACGGAAGGCTCAAAGCGCCAGACGATCAAGGTCGAATAACTCCGGCAGGCCCGGTTTTTTGCGATTTTTGCTATCCAGCCCAGAGTGCGTAGATCGGCCTGCTCTGGGCCGTGTCTTCACAGTACATCAGGGATCTCCAGTATGCGACCTTTCTCACCGCTCTATCTGTTGCTGCTGGTTTTCTTTGCCGCCTGGATCATCATCAGCATCAATCTGGG
>CADDZF010000236.1 GCA_902812445.1 Methylococcaceae bacterium
ACAACATCGTCAAAAAGGTGTCGAGGTCAATCATTGTCATGCTCCGAGTCCCATTAAAGCTCAGAGCATCCATGGCCATGAGTGA
Organism: Methylococcaceae bacterium; assembly: GCA_902812445.1. Classification (GTDB taxonomy): domain Bacteria; phylum Pseudomonadota; class Gammaproteobacteria; order Methylococcales; family Methylococcaceae; genus CADDZF01. Next base: position 86 of record CADDZF010000236.1, read on the forward strand.
TGCCGTCGTGGAATCTATAAAATCAATTCACACCAAGCGTTGAAGAAAGAAATAGACATTATCGGAAACTGGTTTCGATACCCGCTATCTTGCCCTGATTGCCAGATATTTTAAGTGACTGATGTATAAATTTTTTTTGGGCGCCTCACGGCTATCCGAGTATGTGGGGTATAAAGAGGTTTCCGATAATGTCTAATTTATACCGTTATGGCGATTCTATTAAGCCATCCTTTAAGCCCGTGTCTCTATGAACTTTTACAGCTACTCTGTGTGAAATAATGCCAAAGCCGCTCGCCGGCGAAGATCGGTCGGGCGCCATAGCGAATCAATCGTTCCAGTCCGGCCCGATCCCAGGCGGGGACCCAGACTTCGGCGTGGAGGGAGAAACCGCCGCTGTGGTCCCACCCGAGCATGAACTCCGTAGCCTTCTCCGGCAACACCGCGCGGCGCTCGAACAGTTGCCGCACCCGCCGCCGAGTCTGCCGCTGGACCCGCGCGATGGCGGCCTCGTTCAAAAAAGCCGGGTGAAACCGGAGGCCCTCCTCTTCCGCGCTGAAGAGCCCGTCATCGCTGAGCTATTATTTTCACGATACTGGTTAATCCACTTGCGCAGCAGATTAGCATTGATGCCGTGTTCCAGTGCCATTCGGGCAACCGAAATCCCTGGCTGTAGACAGGCTTCAACCAGCTCACGCTTGGCTTCCGGGTCATACCGACAACGCCCATTGCTCCGATGCCCCACCACCAGCGATCGCGATAAGCGACTCTTGTTCTCTATCATAAGTGTCCACCTTGTTATACGTGGACACTATCTTCTGCGCTTTCAATCAGATGGGATAGACGTGGTTAATAGAGCGCTTACGAATAATGGGCTGTAACGCTTGCTAAAGACTCGCCGGAGTTTTCGGCGGTTTGGGCTTACACCCCCGTTTAGGCGAACCCGCCTTCCTCCCCTCTGAAAATTTGGAGAAAACCACCCCTATTATCGAAAACAGCCACTCGACATTACCAATAATTCATCAATTGAGCGTCTGGGTGCGGCCAGGAGGAGACAGACACCGGGTTTCAGTGAACGGCCGGTTAGCCTTGAAAAGCAGTACTTCAGTGAACGCTCATGATATTGCTCGCTGACTTGCACGAAAGGGGTCAGGTCTTGCTTCTTGCCTTTGGCTATTTTTTGGCATGGGCAAAGAACAAGACCTGACCCCTTTCGTGTTTGCGTGGGCACCGGTTTCGAACAACTGCTCCGCGTTCTCCAAGAGCTGTTCCTTCCAGTGCTGAATCTGGTTCGGATGAACATCAAACTGCTGGGCCAACTCCGCAAGGGTTTTGTCCCCTTTCCGCGCTGCCAAGGCCACCTTCGCTTTGAAACTCGGCGAATGATTCCGGCGTTTTCTCTTCATCTTCTGCTGCCTCCTCGTTCTTCCTACACTTTACCGCAGAAGATTTCACTTATACCCCCTCCATCATCTGTCCAGTCCTTGGGGTCCAGCTCTCACCTCGCTCGTGACCATGAACCGAAGAACCGCAAAACACGTCAGGCATAACCGAATTCATCAAAGGTCCACCGATAATCTAAGGCTACATCCAGTTAATCTATTTACCCTTATTATCCTCACGGTGTCAGCGTTACTGCGTTGCGAAGTAGATAAGAGCAATGACTAACAACGCTGTAACCCAGATAATGGAAATCGATGGTATTTCTCGCTTCTCGGGGCGCTTGCCAAACGCCTCTTGAAACGGCTGTCCGAATTTGTCCAAGCACCGAGTAACGCGCTCTCGGAAATGTGCGAGACCCATGCGAGCCAGTCGGACGTAAAACGTACCAACTCCCGCAATGCCCGCCGAGAGGATAATAAAAAGCCACGTTGTCCATTGGTGGCTGGAAGTGTAAGCAGTGTGGAGTGCAAGGAGGCCGCCCTGCGCGATAACCGTGTGGTAAGTGACCGTCCAAAGCCACTGCTTGGACCGCTCAATATCTTCGATGGTCGCCTGGTAGAGAGTAAGTATCTCTTCATGGTCTTGGTCTGAAAGCTTGCTCATAGCATCGTGGGTCTTGCCACCTAACAAGTGATTATGGTTTCTGTATATCTACCACGCTCCAGACTAGCGCACGACTAGCGCGGCATTCGGCCATTTTGCCATACGGGATGCCCCCCATCGGCGTGTGGTGGCGGTGCGCCAATTCAGCTAATGCTTTCGATATCTCTGCCGGAGTGACTCTTTATTAATTCGAGAGCATCGCCAAGACTCCGGGCTTTGCCGACATTATCATTGGAACCGAATCCCACGTTTACTTTGTATACGTAAAACCAGCCGGAAGATTCGCTGATTTTGTAGAGGTTCTCTCCTCCGCCCTTTACTACTTTTCGGTCGCTCATGGATTTCACTCCGTTGAAGTTGGGTTGGAAATAACGAGTATTTATGTCATCTGTTCTTGGCAGACATATCAGTGATAGTTCACGGCAAGTTGAGGTTTGCGCGTGGGTCAAGCTCTGCACGATCATAAGTCTTATTCCATTTCTAATTCTGAAGTGAATCTATGATCCATGGCCAAGCGACGATCGAATGGACTCGGCCGTGGTCGTTTTCCAGCGTTCTCAAGCTGTCTTCCAAGTGATCCTCCAGAGCGTCGATA
>CADDZF010000237.1 GCA_902812445.1 Methylococcaceae bacterium
GGAGCATTGGGTCCGCCCGTGCCGTAATAAACGCCCGTCACCGGATCGTATTGCGCTGGCGCCTCGCCAGCCGCGAGCCATCCGAGCAGCGAAATGACAGCCAATCGCCCGCCGCGCATGATCAACGTCTCGCATAAACCAGTTCAACCCGGCGATTTTGCTGCCAGGCGGACTCGTCATGGCCGTCGACCGCGGGCTTCTCCTCGCCAAAGCTCACCACTTGAACCTGGCCTTCGGCAACCCCTTGTAGCTTCAGCAGCCTGCTGACGGAGTTGGCGCGTTGTTCTCCCAGCGCGATATTGTATTCCGGCGAACCGCGTTCGTCGGCGTGACCCTCGAGGACGACGGTTCTTTCGGGGTTGGACGCCAGATAACCGGCGTGAGCCGAGATCAACTGCTGGTACTCCGGCGCTATCTCGCTGCTGTCGAAGAGGAAATAAACGATCCGCTTGGAGAGCGGACTGCTCGGATCGTCTAGCTGGGGATCGCCCGTCAATTCGGATGCGCCGGCGCCATAGCGGTCTTTGCCGCGGCCTTGAGCTCCCTCGCCGTACATCGCGCCGCCTTGTCCTTCGCCGTATTTGCCGATTTCTGGCCCGCCCGCTCCTGGCGCGGCTTCGCCTCCTTCCGCTGAGGGCGGTCTTTTGGCGCAGCCGATCAACAGCAGCGATGACATCATTAACGCACAGCCGATTTTCGCTAGTCTCATTTTTATCTCCGTAACGGATGGTTGACAATATACACAGAAACAATCAGGGCGACCATGCAGGCTCGCGCACCTCGCCGCTATCCGTGCGGAGGCTCTGGTGAACCTTGCCGTCGATGGATACGGCCGCGAGCTGCCCCGCCCCGCCGCTACGGGATGCGTACAGAATCATGCTGCCATTGGGCGCGAAACCCGGCGATTCATCCAGCGGCCCGGGGGTCAGGACGGCGAGCGCGCGGGTCTTGAGGTCGAGCACGGCGATCCGGTAGTTGCTGCCACTGCCGTGCACCATGGCGATCTTCGTGCCGTCCGGAGAAAACACGCCGCGAGCGTTGTACTCGCCCTCGTAGGTCAGGCGCTGCGCCTGTCCGCCGCTCGCCGCCACCGTGTACAGCTGGGGCTTGCCGCCACGATCGGAGGTAAAGACGATTTTTTGCCCGTCCCGCGACCAGTTTGGCTCGGTATCGATCGCGTAGTGGTCGGTGATTCTGTGCAAGCCGCCGCTCGCCAGATGCAAGATGTAAATATCCGGATTGACGCCTTTCGACAACGTCAGCGCCAGTTGTGTTCCGTCCGGAGACCAAGCCGGCGCGCCGTTGATGCCCGGCGCCTCGGAGACTTTTTGTCGCAGGCCGGTAGCCAGGGTTTGCACGAATATCGCAGATACCCTGTCCTCAAAGGAAACATAGGCGATCTGCTTGCCATCCGGCGACCAGGCCGGCGACATCACCGGCTGCGGTGAAGTGATGACGGTTTGCGGATTGTAGCCGTCGGCATCGGCGATCTGAAGCTTGTATTGGCGCTGCCTCGCCGAACCCGCGACGGTGACATAAGCCACTCGCGTAGCGAAAGCGCCGGGTTCGCCGGTGAGCTGCTGGTAGATGATATCGCTGATGCGATGGGCCGTCCTGCGGTAGTCCGCCGCGCCGAACGGGATCTTGTAACCGGCGAGCTGCGTGCCCTGATAGACATCGTACAGATAAAATTGAGCGACGTACTGACCCGGCGCGCCCGCCTGTACCTGACCGATCACCAAATTATCCTGACCGACCAGCTGCCAGCTGCGGAACTGGACCTGTTCGGGCGCGGTGGGGCGTTCCGGCATGGACTGTGCGGCGAAGGCGTTGAAACGCCCGCTGCGGCTCAGGTCGGCCGATATGATCGACGCCATGTTGACAGGGTCGGGACTCTCCCCGCCGAACGGCACGACGGCAATCGGGATGGCGCCTTCGATGCCCTTGGTAATTTCGATCGTCAACTCGGCCCGGGCGGGGCCGGCAAACAAGGCCAACAGGCCGAGCAAATACCCGATAAGCTGTCGTCTGGTCACTTTCCAATACCTTTCGATCATTCTGGCTTGTAGATAAACGTGAACGGCTCGGCCGTGAATGCTTGCGCCACCTTCGGATCGGGGGGCAAAGGCAGAGGCGATGCCTTTCTGACCGCCGCCTCGGAGGAACGGTCGAACGCGGGGTTGCCGCTGCTCTGGACCACTCTGGCATCGACCACCTCGCCACCCGGTATCAAGCGTACCTGAATCCTGCAGGACATGCCGCTTTTTGCGGACGGCGGGCGTAGCCACGAGCGCTCCACCTTCTGCTTGATGGCCCTGATCGCGCTGATCTTCATCTGCTCGCCAAGACGGTCTTGCTCGGCTTTCCGCTTGGCCCCCTCTTCCGCTTCGAGCTGCTCCTTGAGCTGCTGCTCCGCCAGGCGTCTTTCGGCTTCCTCGGCGCGTTTTTTTGCTGCGGCATCGGCCTTTCGCTTTGTCTCGAGCTCCGCCTGCCGGCGCGCGTCCTCGTCCTTGCGCTTTTGCTCTGTGAGGCGCCTGGCTTCTTCCTCAGCCTGCTTTTTCTTTGCTTCCTCGGCTTTCTTTCTGGCCTCTCCTTCCGCTTGCTTTTTGAGCTCGGCCTCTGCTTTCGTTCTTGCTGCGTCCTCCGCCTTGCGCCTGGCCTCGGCTTCGGTTTTTTGTTTTGCTGCGAGCTCAGCC
>CADDZF010000238.1 GCA_902812445.1 Methylococcaceae bacterium
GCGGTCGCACAGGTGCGAGCCGAGAAAGCCAGCGCCGCCGGTAACCAGTATTCGTTTACGCTCGATCTCTCGCATGGCTGTTCCTTTTGATAGTGTCTGCAAAAAACCCGCACGCCGCTCCGATGCAGGATTCCGCCTCATCATACACAAAGCGGCGGTAGGCGCGCTGGCAGAGCAGTCGCTGCAGCGCCAATTCGCGCGCCAGCGGCTGATGGATAGCGCGTTCTCCGGTCTCATCGGCATAGTCCCACAGACCGTTTTCACAATGACGTTCGTTTTCCCAGCCGGGGAAATTGACGATAGGGTACAGGCAGACGCCGTGCACCGGCACGCCATTTGCCAGCGCAGCGCGCGTTTCGCGACCGATATGGCGTAGCCAGCGCGGCCTTTTCTCTCCTTCCCGTCCGGTCTCGGCAATGAACAGCGGCCGCCGGTAGCGGCCGTAGGTTTCCTGTAGCATGTCGCAAAACCGCCGGTAGCCGGGGTAGCTCCGGTCGATCGTCGCACCGCCGCACGTCGGTCCGGCGTATAGCCACTGGTTCCACGGATAATAATTGACGCCGATGACGTCGAGGTACTTCTCGGCGCCGCCCAGCTGCGGCCAGGTGCGTCCGGCTAGCATGTCCCACGCCTGGAACTGCAGCTGGCGATAGGCCTCGGCCGCCTCGGCGTCGTCGGGGCGCCCGCACTCCGGAACGACGTTGAACACCGGGTCGATTTGCAACAGCCGGGCATTCGGCGCGCTGTCCCAGATGGCTTCGGAGGCGGCCACCGTGGCGCGCACGAGCTGGCACTTCAGCTCGAATCCGCGATGCTCGGTGCACGGGTAGACCGTGCCGACTTCACCCGCCTGCCAGGCCAGAAAGGAAGTCTCGTTGATCGGCGCGATATAAGGCGGCTCTGGCGTCTCGCTCGTCAACAGCCGGGTGAAGGCGCGGGCCAGCCCGGCGAACCGGCGAACGAACTCGGGCCGGAAGACGTCGATGTCGTCCGGCCAGCCGTAGTGGCACAGATCCCAGATAATCTTTATGCCTTGCCCCTGCGCAGCCCGCAGCAGGGGCAGGACGCTGCAAAAATCGTAGCGCCCTGGCCGCCGCTCGACGAGGTGCCAGCGGAGGCCTTCGCGCACGGTCGCGATGCCGTGCGCCCGGCAACGCGCATAATCGTCCTCCACAAAGCGGTCGTGGCGCGTCGCCGCCACCATATCAAGGCGCTTGCCCGAACGCAGGCGGTGGGTCGAGCATTCGAAGCCGCCGATGAAAAAGCTGGGGAACATGCACGTCTCCTTGCGCTGGACCTTGATAACTGGGTAACCTTCCCTCGGCCCTGCGAGGGCAACCACGCGATCGGGTCAAGAAGATACCACGAGCCAGCCCATCCGCATAAGGATTCCGGCCGCTTATCGCATCGCCTCGGCAAACGCCATGTTCCAGTCCGCCACGAAACGCAGGATATTGAACCGCTCGAGCGCCGTCTCGCGGGCGCCTACCCCCAGCCGGCGCGCCAGATCTGAGTCGTCGAGTAGGGCTTTCATGTATCTGAGCAGCTCATCGATATCGGTGCTGACGTAGCCGCTGACGTCGTTCTCGATGACAGTGGCCATCTCGGTCGTGGCGAGCCCGATGATGGGCATGCCTAGCATCATCGCTTCGCACACGGCCAGCCCGAGGCTGGTGTAGCGGATCGGATTGAAGAAAAACCGGTAGTGCGCCTCGAACTCGGCGAGCCGGTCATGGCGCACTTCGCCGAGGCCGCCCGACTCCTCCGCCGCCATGCCGACCAGATCGAGCGGCACTTCGCCACGCGCGCGCTCGAACAGGTCGGCGCCGAGCCGGCGCCCGCGCCGCTGCAGGTGATTCACGACAACGATGCCGCGCGCCAGCTCGCCGCGGTAGCGAACGCCTGGCGGCACGATGACGCCGTGCTCAATCACGCGTGTCGGCGTGCGCCCGCTGTCCCACATCAAGCGGTTGAAGTGGGTCACGTGAACCAGCAGTGTCGCGGGATCATCGACACAATGGCGGGTGTTGGTCGGATGCGCCTGCGGCGGGTCATGCTCGAGATAGATGCGCGGGAGACGCCGTTGCGCGTCCGTTAAAATGGCGTGCTGGTCGTTCTCGAAATGCTCGCGTGACTGGAACAACAGACAGTCAAAATCACGCCGCTGCAGCTCCGCGATCGGCATGTCGATGACGTTGTCGCCCCACGGCAGATGCCCGCAGCGCCCGCTGTAGCCGGGCGGACGCTCCGGCTTCGACAGCACGTAGAAATCATGCGGCGCCTGCGACAGGTAATAGAGATAATTGCCGTGGACGTGCCACGTCAGTATGCGCAGGCGGTGCACGGCTTCTGTGTACTGATCGTGTCGATGTGGCCTGCGAGCAGAGCGCTGGCCTGCTCGATGACGCGCGCCGGATCGAGCTGCTCGGCGCACGGGTGCCCCAAGGGACAATCCCGGTAGCTGCAAGGCCGGCACGCGATCGGATAAAGCACGAGGCGATGGCGGTCGCCATCAAGCGGTGCCCACCGTGCGGGGTCGGAGCCAAGGCAGACGATGACGCTGGGTACTTTCAGTGCGGCGGCGATGTGCGAGATCGACGTGTCGTTGCAAACGACCAGCCGCGCCCGGCTC
>CADDZF010000239.1 GCA_902812445.1 Methylococcaceae bacterium
TAATCAATCTCGTGAACTCGGCGGGTAAGGTCGGCATGATCTATCTCTTCGGCAAGCGTAAAGATCCACTGACCCGGCCCGTCGAGTTCGCGTTTCATAGTCTTAAATGGATAAAGTCGAGCTGAGGTCTTGCTCATCCACCCTTCAAGGTAAAGTAATTGACGCTCACCGCTTGCCCCGCCGGCATAGCTTCGGGAGCGCCTGCTCCTTGAGCGCTCCAGAATACGATGACTGCCCCATCGATACGATCCTCTGCTCTTCCTCCGCTCCGAAAATTAGAGGCGACAACTATTGTGGCGCTGGGGGACCAATCCGTGATGAAATTTGGGACATTACATAATCAACTTTTGGCTGCCATGCGAAGTGCTGTTTCACGAGCGACCTTGCATTGCAAGCGATTTGCATGCGCCGCGGGTAATTGTCAAGCAGTTCTATGATCTCTTTTGCCATATTTTCTGCATTATCAGCCACAGCGCCGTGGAGTCCCGCCTGAAATCCTGGAATGCCATTAAAGCTCCCTTGATCACCAACAACAGGCACACCTGCTGCCATAGATTCAATAACCTTATTGATAAGGCCGTACCTCTTAAACACAGGGGCTGCCATGACGCCGACTCCGGTGAAGGCCTGCTTTATCTCTTTTACGAAACCCTTATAAATTACATTAGGAATTTCCGACATTGTTCTACGTAGGTCTGGCGGAGCGTTTGCGCCTACCACCGTGAAGCGCGAATGTCGATACTTCTCGTTTATTTTTACCCAGACATTCCTTACGAACCATTCTACGATAAACCGGTACTCTCCACTCAATTCGCCCAAAAATAGGACATCTTTGTCAGACTCGGAAGGAAACGGGATACCAAATAACGATTCGTTAACTCCATTTGACACAACCATAATCTTATCATGTAACTTGCTTATTGAAGCGCAATCTAATAACCGCCGGTCAGCCTCCGTCTGGAAAAGACAAATATCCGCTTTCTCAAGCAGGCGAACTTCGATCTGCCTTACGACAGGAACCCGCACCCACTGCGTTATTCCTTTAAGTTTATGGATTATGCTTGTTGACTTACCGAGATACAATTTTGCCATTCTCCGCAGTGCTGCAGAGATACTATCATTTGCTCCGGCAATCAATAACGGATGCGGCGCAAGACTGTCTCGTATGATTAACCCTGCTGTGATGTTTCCGCACATGCCGGTCCATATTACGTCGAAATTCCTGTCTTGGGCTATAGGTATAATTACCGAAAAATCATATACCCAGCAAAAGCTGAAAATTTCAGAGATCGATAACTCATCGAGAACACGCTTAAATACCGATTTTTTGCTGCATTGTGAAATCCATACGTCTTTCACCATTTCCTTATTAATAGTAACCTGCTTTTGCAGTTCATCGTCAATAGCTTTGGCAGTCGTGTAAAGTAGAGTCAAGTCGTGATGAGGGGTTAATCGTTCGATAAAATTAGCAAGCGGAATAGTCACACCATTTCTCGGTGGAAAAGGCAGTTCGTCAACAATAAATAGAATTTTCATGATATGTATAATCCCTTTCCTACATTAATTTGCTAACTGAACAAGAAGAATCTTATACGGATTCACCCGTTCAGCCGCCCGTATCAAGCCCGGTCGAACGAAGTGTTCGGCTGTCAGGGCAGCGCCCCCGGCGTACCGTTCCCTCCGTACATCCTGCAGCGCCCCGCATTTTCACACGCGTAGGCGGGACTGGCCGAGATCGCGGCCGTGCGCCCCGGACGGCAAGCCCAAAGCGGGGCAGCCTTAGCGTATTGAAACTCTGAGTTTGGCGGGGCGGTTGGCTACCCGCGCTGCTTTCCCTTTTTAAAAAAACGGTGAAACTGGGATCACCGCCCTTGAGTCATCTGCTGGTGCAATTCAAGGGCAATCACCCTAACTGGCTGGCCGCCGTCTAGGAGACATGCCGGACGCCGCCCCAAGCCGAGCCGAACTATGCGGTCGATTGAGCTGGCGCCACCGGGGTCGTGCATCACAGCGATCGGGGTAGCCAATACCTATCGATCTGCTATTCGGAACGCCTTATCGAGGCGGGCGCCGTGCCCTCGGTGGGCAGCATCGGCGACTCGTACGACAACGCCTTGGCCGAGACCCTCATCGGGTCATACAAAGCAGAGGTCATTCACCGGCGCGGCCCTTGGCGGCATCCCTGCGCGGCCGGGTACGCCACCTTGGAATGGGTCGATGGGTTCAATCACCGCCGGCTGTTGGAGCCAATCGGCCATGCGCCGCCGGCGGAGTTGGCACCGGCGTATGATCGCCAACAGGACGGGTCGGCCACCGCGGCCTGACTCAACGTTAACGGTCTCCGGGAAAACCGGGGCGGTTCACTCGTCCGGTACCATCTTTGATAGTGGAATTTCCTCAAAAATTCAACGTCAGCAATTGAATTGTAAGGGCTTTTCAATTTCGCCACCCTATCTCCGTGAAATATCCGGGCTAGGAGTCAGCGGTGGCCCCGGTTTTTTGGACAGAATTTTACCGAGCTTAAGTGGGCTTCTGCGGATTAGGCTGCCTTCTGGATTGGCAGGGAATTAAAGTACCCGCTATCCGGGGTTTTGCCGTCAAGCGATGA
>CADDZF010000240.1 GCA_902812445.1 Methylococcaceae bacterium
GTGCTGGCGTGGAAGGTGAGACAGAGGGCTTGATCTACGCGACAAGATCAAACGCCTTAAGGATGGGCTCAAGCTTCCTCCGCCTCAGGTGATGGGAGCTAACCATCACAAAAAACAAGATACAAGGATGAACGAGAGCAGGATCGCGAGGGTGCTCATGGCTACACGATCATTGCCAGGAGAACGCCGGGGCCATCAAAGCCAGCGTGGAGGCCATCGGTGAACGCAGGGTAGGCCTGCAGCGAGGGCCGGATAAAGTCCAGGGCACAGGCGCGGCAGGAAGCTTTGCTGTTTCTGCTTTGATGCTCTTCAAGGCCGAACGTGGAGCTTGAGGGGCGCGGCGCTGTTTGCCGCGTCCTTCTCGAAGCGGTGGTTAGGCTGCATCACGTGAATAATTTAGAAAGATACGCACGATTGTTCATCAACACGCAACACGGACTCTTGTTGGGAGGTATCTTTATAGGCCTTGCGGATTTCTTCAACAGCCCCGTTGTTTGTCTGGCTAAACGGATAGAGCAATATCAATAGCTTCGATCCTTCTTGGATGATAGTTCCGGTCGAGTCCTTGAATTGACCTTGGCCTGTCAGCAACGTCAATCCATCAGGAAAACGCGGAGTCACCTCAGTGTCCACGAAGTGCTGAAACTCTTCCTCAGTCACGTCCGGACCATTTGATCTTGATAAACCGAAAAAGAGCTCAGTTCTTGAAAAAAGCTCCCCATTAAGCCGCTTCTCACAGAACCTATGCTCGCTGAGAGCCTCTAGCGGGTGTATTTGAGCCGGGATGTCCAGTGCCCATGCACTGTTAAGGACTAAACTGGCGGCCAAAGAAACTCCCACTATCAAATGACGCATTTGATTCATGATCAACTCCTTGCAAGTAATCGCTATGGCTAAGAGAGCGTGACGTAACGCTCCAATAATGAAGGCGTTGTATGAAAACGATATGAAAGCCTAACGAACAAGCTCACCTGCCTGCCGGGTCAGGGGCGGCACTTGGTTCGGCGCAGGCGCTAACCCGCCTTCCGCCTATGTTTCAAATGATACCCGAGCAGGCCTACGGCACCGACCCCGAGGAGGGTTAAGGTGGCGGGCTCGGGAACAGGTGTTTGCACCGGAGTGAAGGCGAAATTGTCGGCCATACCAGCGGCAACGGAAACCGCCACGACCGCGAGTTCCAGCGTGTCGATGATACTGGGCTGGCCTGTCGTCCGAGTCATGAACGCCGAAGTGGTGGTGTCGAGGAAGGTGAACTGCTGAACGCCATTCAGCAGGCCGCGGAACTGCCAGGTATCGCTTTGTTGCCCTGGCGCGAACGAGCCGAAGTCGTAGCGGTCGAACGTGAAAGCGCCGTTGTCGGCGCCGGCGATGTTGAAGGTCTCGCTGGTGATGGGTGAGCCGAGCAGGCCGCTCGGCGGATTGCCGACGAATGTCCGCACTACAAAGTTATCGCGCGTAGTGTAGCTCATCCCATCCTCAACGACGGTCTGGTTTGGGTCACCGCTTAGATTTTGGAAGGTTATCAGTGCTGCCCCGACTGGACTCGCCGTAGCCAAGGAGATCAGACTCGTGACGCTCAGTAGAACTAGCCGCCGCATACTTTTCCTCCCGTTGTGCGAGACTCTGCCGCCGAACGCCGAGGTTCAGCGGCCCGCGCAGCGGGTCCGCTGCAACCGCCGGTTAAGCGGAAAAAGCTGAATGTCCCCTTTTCCTCCCCCATCGTCGAAGTGCTGCGCATGGTGCGTAACTCCGTTGAGCTCGCGTCGTCGCGATGGGGAACGCCCCCGCCGCCCAACGTGGGGCTTGAGGGGCGCGGGTGAATGCCACACAAGCCGCGAGGAACAGCGCAACATGAGAGCTATGCTATCCCGCGCTCCGCTCGAATGACTTGATCGGCGGCGCGTCTCATAGACCGCAACTCGGAGTCAAGCGACTCTCTGTATTATTTAATCCTTTACGCCCCACTGCTTGTCTCCTACTTTGCCTCAGTTTTTATGACGAAAGAACTTAATTGGACGATCTTACCGTCTTGGAAGCGGTAGATGTCGCAGTAAGAATAATGACTTACCTTGCCGTCTTTGTCCTTCATTGTAATATCGCCACGCGCCACAGCGAAGTTGCCCTCGGCGATTAGGGGGTCAGCAACCGTGAACTTTGGCGGCTCCGGGTTCTCCGCCGCCATTGATGCCATCCATTGGAGAATGGCATCCTTTCCTTTAACGGTTCTGTCGCCGACTATTGTCCATTCCATATCTTCCGCACAGAACGACAGGAATCCTTCAAAATTGCCTTCGGCAAAAGCCGCGTTCACCTTTTCTACGATTTCTTTATTTTTTTCTGACATCTGATTTTCTCCCCTATTCAAGTGGATGCTTTAACTAAGAGCCGCTAACAAAAATGAAGTGATCAACCCATTTTCAAAGGGCTAAAGTATTTTTTGTGAGTAGCTCCAAGCGTTTGCCTATCAGCGCATCCAATTCAGCTATTAACCCGGCCCTTAAATAACGTGAGTTTCGTTTAATCCAGGACGAGAGTTTCGAGTAGATTCGATTGGTTCTCCTCGGTTGGGGTGAGATGCAGGGAGGGTTTTTTAGGCTGATAGG
>CADDZF010000241.1 GCA_902812445.1 Methylococcaceae bacterium
AACCTCGGATTGCGCACCCGAATCAAGCGGTTGGCGCGAAAAACCATTTGCTTTTCAAAATCAGAAGCGCTTCATGATGGCGTGATTGGGCTGTTTATTAATCGGTATTGCTTTCAATCAAATTAACCCACCACCCTCATAACATTATGTTTATTCAAAGGACGCTTAAATGCGTCCATTACGGCAGCCGACCACGTGACGATACTTTAAGCAGCGTTTTAAGATTCTTAGTGCCGTGTAGTTCCAGTAAAGCTCTATCACGGCCCCTCTGCGCTGAGATTGCGTTGCACAAAATCACGGAACTTCTGGGAAAACCATTGCCAGTCATTCGCACGTTTTATCCATTGGTGCTGGACGGGTTTCCATTCACTATTCGCAACCAGCCATTTAAAAATCCCTGGATCGTTAAGCTGAAACCAATCTGCGAAAGCTCGGACACGATTGTCGATGATCGTCACGGCGCTACGTGAAAGCGTTACGCCGTCCGGTTCCAGAGCGAGACCTTCCATCATGCAAAAGATATGAAAGCGTCGATTCTTTCCTTCGCGTGGCGCTGACGGGAAATAGAACTCTTGGAGATTGTCGGACAGAGGCCGCGATGGATCGAACATAAATCCAGCGACTGCAGATGTTGAGGTCATGGCGACAGCATCCACATCGGCAATAAGATCGAATTCCGGCGCAAATTCGTCCATGTAATTCTGCATGGTGGTACCACCCTTCGGGTGGGGATGCGCAGTCATCCACTCGGCTGCGGCTTGTCCCATATCACCAACCCAGGTGGCGACCTGCGATTGGGATACACCCGAGGGCAAGGGCTTAACCAATCCAGCTAGCGTCCCCCCAGCGCCCCCAGCACCCGGAGCCTTTGTTTCTGCCTTGGCAACCAGGCCCGCTATGGTGTGCAACGGATCTGCCAGCCCCCCTTGCGGCAACGTGACCTTGAGTTTCTTGGACAAGGTCATCACATCTTCCGCGGTCACGCCGCCACCGGCCGTTACTCCGGGAGCTGATGCCGTGGTCGGCAACAGCCAATCCCACGCCGTGGAATGAAACTTCGTCCTCATGATCAGCTGAGCAATGTGTAAGGCACCCTGGCCTGGATTAGCGGCTTCGATTCGCCGTACCAGGTCGATGAACTCCCGCATCGTGGTCACCGTGGGAACGGCCGCGGGAGCGGCTCCTGTGGATACAGGAGCGCCCTGACGCTGTATGCGACCTTCACCACGTGAGGAGCGCTGCTGCGCCACGTGCGCTAGTTCATGAGCCAATAGGCGCCGCCCAGCGTTTGAGCCCGGTACGTACTGCCCTGCTCCAAACACCACGTCTCTTCCTACTGTGTAGGCGAGCGCATTGATCGCCCGCGCCGATTCCACAGCGCTTGCGTCCGTGTGTACCCGCACGTGGCTGAAGTCATAGCCTAACCGGGATTCAAAAAAAGCCTTTTCCGGCTCAGCGAGGGGCTGACCTCCGCCGAGTTGGTACGGGGTCTGGTTTTGGACCGTTGGTCTGGCAATTGCCCCCAGATTAGGTGCAGCCTTAGTTTGAGGACTTTTTTCTGCTTTGCGCTTAAGGGACGGTGAGTCGGATGGGGATCCGGCGCAGTCACGCTGGGAAACAGAGCCAGAAGTGCCAGAGACGACTTCGTCCGCAATGCGGTCTGCTTCCTGTTCGTCGACATCACCAGGCTGACTGACAGTCAACTTGGGCTGTAACGCTCCAGAGTGAAATAGTCGCTGCATCGCAAGGTTTCCCGCCGTCTCCTGGGCCGGCGAGAGTTCGTGAATCTTCGAGGTCGCAGCATTATGCCGCTCGTAGGCCGCCTGTTTATGACGGAATCGGACGTCGGGTTCGGCGGTGTTCTCCAGCGGAGCCATGCGACTGTGCATGGCTTTTCAACCTCTTGTTTCAACGCGCTCCCAAATAATAAACGAGGCCTAACACAGGCTTGATAGTTCGATCTCGATCGATCAATCCCGATTCTCGGTGGGCAGTGCGCACTCTATATGGCTGCTCAAGGAAAAACCCTGTAGATATCGCTTCGGTGCGCAATCCGCTGGCAAATAATCGTTTGTGTTTGCTTATCCATCGTAATCCCGATTCGGTAATCTCCCAAGCGAATCTTGTACTTGTCCGGATAGCCTGTCATTTTCTCAAGGTATCCCGGTTCGATACGGGTTAATTGAATTCAGTTCTTGAAAAACAATCATCTCTGCCCGCTGTTGAACAGCGTTTGGCAAGGAGGCGAGTTCTTTCAAGAAGCGCTTTGTATATTCAACCCGCCACATCACCAGCCTTTAACGATTCGTAAAAGTCCTTTGTAGCATCGCCAGAGAGCCGTTCATCGCCTTCGGTTTCAACCATTAACTTAGCCAATCCAAAATTCTCGATGACCTCCTCGATCCGCTGAAATTCATCAAATGGAATCTGAACGGCAACGGGTTTCTGATTTTCGTCTATAACGATCCTTTTATGGATTTCGAACATATTGAAACTCCTATGAAATTCCTAAATGAGTAATACCATTTAACCACAGCCTGCGTAGTTAATGTTGGATGGATAGAGCGCAGCGAAACCCATCATCCCTCCACCCAATGTATAT
>CADDZF010000242.1 GCA_902812445.1 Methylococcaceae bacterium
GATCGACCGTTCGTCATGGGCGATATCAGGGTCGACCGGTTGAAGCGCCTGGTCTTCAAGGATGACCAGGAGATTCACCTGACGCCCATCGAGTATCGCCTGCTCGCGGTGCTGATCAAGCACGCCGGCAAGGTGTTGACCCAGCGCCAGCTTCTGAATGACGTCTGGGGACCGGCCTACCTGGACAATTCGCACTATCTTCGCATCTACATGAGCCAGTTGCGCCACAAACTGGAAGCCGATCCAAACAAGCCGCGCCATCTGCTCACCGAGTCCGGCGTGGGCTACCGGCTGAACGACAGGGGCGCCTATTGAGCCTTATCTTCGCTTTTTCGGGAAGCGGATTTGGCAGCGTAGCGAGCTCACATCACGAGCCGTTTTTCTGCCTGCACAGATGAAAAGAAGTCTATTGGTACTCCTATTGACCTCGATGACCGCCTTAGCCGCCTGCCAGTCCGGTACGGGTGAGACCGAGCTCGCGGGCTCGGCGCAGGGTACCACCTATCACATCAAGGCGGCGCTCGATAAGTTGCCCGTCACGGTGAACGGCCTGCGCGCGAGCGTCGAGGAAACGTTCAGCGCCATCGACGCCAAGCTGTCCAATTACCGCGAGGATTCGGAAATTTCGCGTCTGAACCGTCAGAAGACCACGGATTGGCTGCCCGTCTCCCCGGAAATCGCCGGGCTCATCGACATCGCCAGGCAGGTGCACGCGCGTTCGGACAGCTGTTACGATCTCACCGTCAAGCCGCTGTTCGATCTATGGGGCTTTTCCCGCCACGAAAACCGGGTGCCGGATAAGGCGGAGATCGACCGTGCGCTCGGCCACGTTGGCATGTCGCGCCTGGAGGTGGACGTCAACAATAGCCGCATCCGGAAGCTCGATCCCGAGCTTGAGATCGACCTGTCTTCGATCGGCCAGGGTTATACGGTCGGGGCGCTCGCGAGGCTACTGGAAAGCCAGGGGATAGGCAATTATCTGGTGGAAGTGGGGGGCGAGCTGGCGGTCAAGGGCAACAAGGCCAACGGCAAGCCGTGGCGAGTCGCCATCGAAAAGCCAACGCCGTTCGCCCGCGAAGTCGAGAGAGTCCTCGAGGTCCACCAGAAGAAGGGTACGGCCATCATGACGGCCGGGACCTACCGCAATTTTTTCGAAGATAAAGGCCAGGTTTATTCCCACATCATCGATCCACGCACCGGCCGGCCGGTCACCCATCACCTGCTGTCGGTGACGGTGCTGCACGAGGATCCGAGCTGGGCCGATGCCTGGGATACCGCGCTGTTGTGCGTCGGCGAGCAACAGGCGGAGAAGATCGCCGAGGCGGAGGGGCTCAAGGTTCTTTTGATCTACCAGGAGGGCGAGGCACTCAAGGAGTACCTGAGCAGCGCGTTCCGGGCCGGACAGGCGCAGGATTCGCCCTGAATCGACGAGCGCTCGATGAAAGGGTCAGTCAATCAAGCGCATGCCGGATCGTGCGCCGGCATGATCGTCGAGGGTTTAGGATGCCCTTCAACCAAGAGCCTTCGGCAAGCTCCCTTATTATTCCGGCCCGAAAATACCCTCCTGGTATTTCGGGCCATCGCCAAGGCCAGTACACGCCCAGCCTTGGCTCACGCGGCTTGGCGCCGCGCTTTCGGCTCCCTGACCCGGATTAACCCGGCCTATTTAAGGGCCGGGTTAATAATGGCACAGGAGTAATCTAATCGTGTTGAATTACAGCTTACTGGCGGGCGCGCTCATCTGCCTGCTTCCCAATGTCGCCTGGGCCGTCGAGGGAGTCACTTCCGTCGCCGCTGCGCAGCCCTTGGACCTTACGCGGCACTGGGTCGGTTATTTCGCCCTGATCACCATGCTCGTGGCTTATGTGGTGGCCACGCTGGAGGAAGTGACGGAGCTTCGGAAATCCAAACCCATGTTGCTGGGATCAGCCTTAATCTGGTTTGCCATCGTCTTCGTCTACAAACAGCAGGGCGATACCGAACTGGCCGTCAATGCGTTTACCAGCAACCTGTTGGCTTACGTCGAGCTGTTGCTGTTCATCATGGTGTCCATGACGTATCTGAACGCAATGGAAGACATGCAAGTGTTCAACGCCCTGCGGGTCTGGCTGGTGAGCAAGCGCCTCAGCTACCGCCAACTGTTCTGGATCACCGGGGTGCTGGTTTTCATCATCGCGACGGTCTGCAACGGTCTGACCGCCGGCCTGTTGATGGGAGCGGTGGTCGTCGCCGTGGGCAAGAACAATCCCCGGTTTGCATCTTTGGCCTGTATCAATATCGTGGTGGCGACCAATGCCGGCGGCTCCTTCAGTCCTCTGGGCGGCTTTTCGACCCTGTTTGTCTGGCAGAAGGGAGTCATACCGTTTACCGAATTCTTCAGCCTGTTCATCCCCTGTGCGGTGAACTTCATCATACCGGCGGCCATCATGCACTTCGCCGTGCCCAAGGAAACGCCGGCGGCCGAAACCCAAAAAATCATCATCCAGCGCGGCGCCAAGCGGTTGATTTT
Source organism: Methylococcaceae bacterium (assembly GCA_902812445.1). Classification (GTDB taxonomy): domain Bacteria; phylum Pseudomonadota; class Gammaproteobacteria; order Methylococcales; family Methylococcaceae; genus CADDZF01. Next base: position 2,510 of record CADDZF010000242.1, read on the forward strand.
TCTGTTCAGCGTGACCATCGTGCTGGCCG
>CADDZF010000243.1 GCA_902812445.1 Methylococcaceae bacterium
CTCATCGCCGGGCTGATCGCCTATACCTATCAGCCTAAAAAACCCTCCCTGCATCTCACCCCAACCGAGGAGAACCAATCGAATCTACTCGAAACTCTCGTCCTGGATTAAACGAAACTCACGTTAACTTAGTGATCGCCGCCAGTCGCTTGCTAGCGTTCTTCTTCACGTACCCGACCGGGTCCTTTTGTCTGAAGGAGTCGACCTGCTGGGCCAGAGCTTCAAGCTGAGCCAGGAACAGGGTATGAGCGAAAACCATCCAGCCGTGAATGACCAGGGGCGCGGGCTTGTCCGTGCTCATTCATCGTCAGCCGACAGCGCGGCATCGAGATCGACCTCAATGCCGCCGGCCAGCGACTGGAGCCGTTGGGCAAGGCCGGCATCAACTGCCTGCAGGCGCTCAGGATGACTGGCGATGTCGCGGGCCAGGAAGCCTAGGAATTGACCGAGCACTGGGTCGTCACTCTCGGAACCTCGGCGCGCGTCAGCACGACTTCGCCGTTGGGACGGATCGTGTAATGGATCTTGTCGCGCTTGCCCAGCCGAAGGACGCGGCGCACGGTTTCCGGCACCGTGGTCTGGTAACGGTCGGTCAGCGTGGATTCGACTTCGAGGGTGGCACGCATGGCGCTCTCCGGTCAAAGAGTTGGATGTCTCGCGATGGTAATGCAAAAGCCTTACCTCCTCAATGCAAATGCATTGTCTGCGATATTACCATCCTAGCCTGGGACTCGGATGGCGACTGGCTACCACTTGCCACATCGAACACAGCGAGCTGAGCCTGTCCATCCAATCTGGCGAATGTCCTAGGAAGAGCCCAAATGATCGAAAATCTGGACTTGCGTTCTTGCAAACGGACTTTTTTTAGGAAACGGTCGCGGGTTCAATTCCCGCCGCCTCCACCAATAACAAAACCCCAACCGTTATCGGTTGGGGTTTTTTCTTGCCCGATCGCGCCCGTTCCCGCGTGTTGTTGGGGGTTCCTGCGAACGACTGCGGACTTCGCCCATCACCCGAAGTGGCCGTTCTGGGCCACATTCCACTCTCTCCTGGCCATTCCTCGCTCCGACCTCGCGCCCTGAAACTGGCCCGAAGTCTGCAAAGGCCACAAGTCACAGCCATAGAGATCAACGAGTTACACGCGGACGAATCAGGCGGTTGGATCGCGGCATTGGGTAGCAAAGGAGACCATAGGTGTTGTGTTTCGTAGGTGGTTATTGATAACTACCGACGTAATACAACATCATGGCGACATGGGAAATTCGCATTAGACCATTCTGGATCTCGCCGCCCAGCGCGGCCTCATTCGCCCGCGCGATCTCGATGAGCGCGGGCTGCCCAGTGTCGCCCTCACGCGGCTGGTTCGGCAGAGACTACTCGCCCTCGTGGGGTGCGGTCTGTACGCCATTCCTGGCCGATCCGTATCGGAGCATGGCTCGCTGGCCGAGATCGCTCGTAAGCATCCGAAGTCATCGTCTGCTGCTATCGGCGCTGCATGCATGACCTCACTACGCAGTCGCCGTTCGAGGTCTGGCTGACCATCCCCAACAAGGCCCATGCGCCTAAGATGGATTATCCGCCGCTGTGCATCGTGTGCTTTTCCGGAGCCGCGCTGACCGACAGTATCGAAGAACATCAGATTGATGGCGTGCCCGTGCGCGTGACCAACTTCGCCAGGACCGTGGCTGACTGCTTCAAGTTTCGCAACATGATTGGCCTCGATGTGGCGCTGGAAGCGCTCCAGGAAGCCTGGCGAGCCAAGCGCGTGAGCATGGACGACCTCTGGCGCTATGCCGCGCTGTGCCGCGTGGCCAGTGTGATGCGCCCTATATGGAAGCCTGTCATGACAAAATGACAGGACTGGGGTTTTGTACAGCGAAGCTGCCCGAAGGGTGGCGCACAGGGATGTGCGACATGGATGAACGAAACGACGAACCAGGCTTGTTCGATCGTTCGGCCGAAGGTGTTGTCAACGATGATCGAATAGGTGGTAGGCCCGAACACGCATCGGTAATTGCACTGATTTTCGAGGTAAAGCTGCGTCACGCAGGTCAAAGGGCGGGTCGTCATGCATCAGGCAGTTTCCACCGGATCGAGCAGGGAGCCTCGTCGACTTTCGGGCTGTTCACCCACTGGCTCACCGGCACTGGGGTTGGCTGGAAAACCGATACCCAAGTTTCTAATTAAAGAGACGGAGGTGTTGAATGCATAAATGGCCGAAAGATCGATACACCAAAGAATTTCGCGAGCAGGCAGTCAAGCTAGTCTTGGAGGAGGGATGGTCGTTGAGGGAGGCGGGTACGAGGCTATCCCTGCCCTGGAAGACGCTGCAGCATAGGCTCGCCGGCACACTTGGGGAAGTCGGCTCGCGACAATACCCACTCAGCGACCTGGAGGCGTAATTCCATTTCTAATTCTGAAGTGAATCTATGATCCATGGCCAAGCGACGATCGAATGGACTCGGCCGTGGTCGTTTTCCAGCGTTCTCAAGCTGTCTTCCAAGTGATCCTCCAGAGCGTCG
>CADDZF010000244.1 GCA_902812445.1 Methylococcaceae bacterium
AGTAACGACGTAGCGAACACCGGCGGGCGCTGTGACCGGCCTGCCGCCGAGCGGCAGGAATGTCGTATTGGTGGCGCCGCGCAACAGCCGATTGAACTCGTGCAGCTTGCCGCGCTTGCGTTCCCAGCCCATCCACTTTCGCTCACGCTCGTTCCACAGGCGCTTGCGATGGAAAATGAAAAACCGTTGGCCGCCGCCGGTCGCCTCGCCATAGCGGGCGTTGAGCTGCGCGATCGCGGTCTGAGCGATGCCTAAGAGGCGGTCGTCGGTAGGCAAAATTTCAGCGTCGGCATCCGGCCAGTCGGACAGCAGGGCGAAGTAGAGATCGCCATCGCGGTTGGCGAGGTAGTGTTTTTCCAACTGCTTGATTTCGTCTCGAATCAACGCCTCCCCGTTCAAAAAGGTGGGTACCACGACAAACGTACGCAGATGGCTCGGTATGCCTTGCTCGAGCTTCAACCGCGGCAGGTGTCGCGGACTCATATAAAGAGTAATCAGCCGGTTGACCAGGTTGACCGCAATATCGGATGCAGGAACGCTGGCGAACAATCCGAGCAATGCGAGTTCATGCACTGCCAGGCCGGCCTCCTCGTTCGCCCACAGCAGCGCTGCCACGAGTCCAAGGGTGATCAGCGTGATGCTGGCGAGATAGGAAACCGTCGCGCGGGCGACATAGGCGCGCTTAATTCTCTGCCGGAAACGCGGTCTGAAGCCGACTTCCTGTTCAAAGCCGCGGCGTCCACCCGCAATGAGATAATAACCGGGATCATTGAGGCGATCGTCAAACCGGCTGTCTGGCGGACGGTGAACCTTGCTGCTGCGGTCGATTTTGGCGATCACGGCGCGCGCGATGTCGAGCTCGCTGGAGCGTGAGCGCTCGGCCAAGTCTTCGATCGCTTGCCGATAACGATCGCGGGTTAGAAAGTCGAGATCCCAATAACGTTTATAGGTGCGCAAGCACTGGTCGACCAGGCTCACATCCTCGAAAAACGCTCGCCAGTCGAACGCGGAAATCGCCCGCATGCTGGTAATGATGTTACGTACCGTCAGATCGGCTGCGGCTTGGCGGCTGTGTTCTTTTTGGACCACCTCATCGAGCGTCGTACCGCGTTCCGCCAGCCACTGGTTGAGAATTTCCAGCGCAGGATTGTAGCTCGGATAGTGATAGCGCAGGCGTTGCACCAACTGCACGACGAATGCCTGACGCAGTGTCTCTGCGGGAAGCTTGGGTATGGCACTGGCGATCGCCTGGAAAGGCTTGCCGGCGTGCGAGGGTGGCTCATCGGCGCGCTCACCCGCCCGCTCGCGTCCGAACTGCGAGCGGTGGGCGGTGAGTTCATCGGCGAAGCGATCGGCCTGCTCCCGCCCCAGTTGAGCACGCACGATCCTGATACCCAAACGGCGGAGATTTTCCAGCATGACGATGCGCAGGGTGATCGGTAACGCCCATAATTCGCCGATGGTCAACGGCTGCACACGCTGATAAGCGCGCACGAAGCGTTCCAGATGTTCGGCATTGAAGCGGCTGTCCATATGAGCGACATACGCCCACGCGATGCCATAGACACGGGGGAAGCCTTCGAGAGGGCCTTCCGCAAGCTTGGGTAGCTTTCGATAGAAGCGGTCAGGCAGGTGCGCGTTGATGTCAGCGATCTGGTCCTCGACCACGTGGAAATTATCTAATAACCACTTGGCGGCCGGCGTAATCGTCCGCTGGTTCTGTACCGTTTTCGCTATCGCGTGGTAGGACTCAAGCAGCACGCGTTTATTGTCTCGCACCCGCGCCGCCAGATCATGGCCTTTCCCCGGCGTTCGGCTAACGGACTGCGCCGCCGCCAGGCTCTCGGCGTGCTGTTCGAGACGTTCTGCACTAAACAGCTCCGAACGGATCGGTTCTTGCGCTTCCTCCATCTGTCGGGCCCAGAATTTCACGTCACGCGATTTTTCAAGCATGTGGTTGACCTATGTTGATGGGTGGCTGCTGATACGCTGCGCGCGGAGAAAGCACGAGTCCAATTAGATGAGGAATCCCCGCAAAGACGATACCTCGCTATTTTTAAGACGCTGGGCTCGCTGAAAATCCACGATCGCAGGGGCCGGTTTTTCACACCGAAAAATGCCATGGATGGATCTTTGGGGATTTCCGCAGCGCTGCAGGATTCTATTGATTGCTTGGCGGTTGGAGTAGGGCCCGGTTGCCGATTCGCCCCCGACCGGAAAAAGCTGGCAGGGCCGTAACATTCTAGTTCAGGCTATACGCTAAGACAAAGCACCTGGCAGCCCGGAAAGGCAAAAAGTTGCCGCCTCGGAGCCGATAGTCATGCGGTTTGCCTCATTCGCGTAGCAGTTCACAATAGACTGATGAGCTTGGCCAGATAAGCCGTTAAGCCATCAAGGCAAAGAGGACCGCGTCCTGTTAAGCTTTATCAGCTGGAAGGTCGGAATTTTGCTGCGACGATGCCCGCCATGAACCTGCCGCGATGCTGAACGGCCAATGCCATTAC
>CADDZF010000245.1 GCA_902812445.1 Methylococcaceae bacterium
AAGGTCAAGCGCTCGGCGTCGGTCAACTGGATTCGGCAAGGCATGGGCAGCGGTCATGGCGGGGGATGGGGGCACAAGCTTACCGCACAGTGTTCAAATCGGTTTTGCGAACGCGCTTAGAAATCTTTATTTACATGGATGAACAGGATGGACAGGATAAAAAAGGAAATATAAATATCCTGTAAATCCTGTACATCCATGTTTAAAATCTTTTTTACGTTGTCCATCCATGTTTGAAATCTTTGCTTCGCGTGAAGCGCTTGTATTCGAGTTTTGGGTTGCCGAAGTTGATGAGGAGGCCAACTTCAATCCCGGTGGCATTTAAATAATTGATGATCTGTGCCTGGTGTTCGGGGGCAATGGTTTTGACGGCTTTCAGCTCGATGATCACGTTCTCCTCGACGAATATGTCCGCATAAAAGTTACCAACGCATTCGCCCCTAAACATCACCTTGACCGAATGTTGCGGGATCGCGGACAGACCTTTTTGCCGCAGCGCCAGAAGCAAAGCCTTCTCATAGACCGATTCCAGAAAACCCGCACCCAGTTCATTGATGACTTCAAAGGCACAACCAATAATCACTTTTGTAATTTCCTCATGCATTATTCTTTTATCCTGTTCATCCTCTGTATCCATGTTTAAATTTTTCTAACCCTTTTATTCACATGGATGGACAGGATATGCAGGATTAAAAATAAAATCGTATTCAGAGTAAATTCAATGACGGCTTTGCTGTTGATTCCTTCTAAACAAGAAGTCTTTTATCCTGTTCATCTTGTGTATCCATGTTAATTTGCTCACGCTGAGAACTGGTTCAAGGGCACATAATCCTTGATGTAATTGGGTATGAGCGTGCGGTATTGCTCTGGCACGGCTTTGAGGTCACGCGTTGAAAAGATCGCATTGGTGGCGAGATCGGTGTATTCCTTAGTCTCGATGATATGACGAATCTGATCGCTGCTAGCGTAAGCCTTGAAGAAATTCTTGAGTGAGGGGATAGCCGCAGCTTCTTCAGGTTTGTAGTCGGCGACGAATTTAGAAAATTCCTCTTCCAGCAGTTCGTCCCTGGATTTAAAGCGCGGAATCAGGCCGAAGATTTTCTCAAGAATTTCGCGCAGACTCAGGCGGCGATCCACAGCGGCCGCTTTGCGGAGCTTATCAAGGGTATAGAACTCATTAGGCTTGTCGAAAACCTCACGGTTGACGTAATCAATCACACGATCCCACTGGCCCGCCTCGACAGCCTCCACAATGACCGCATTCTCGCGCACGGTGTCTTCGAATTTTTCGTAGAACATGCGGTCGATCTTCATGCCCCCGTAGCCGATGATCTCTTCTTTAATGCTGGAGATAACATCTGCGCCCAGATGTTCGTAAGAAGCGCCCGCAGGGCCCGGTTCTGGGCCATCGCCGCCCTCTTTGCCTTTAGGCTTGGGCAGCTTGAGGGTTTCGTCGTAGTTGAATTCTTCCTCAAAGTATTCGCAGTTGGCGAAGAAATCGAACAGTTTGTAGGCCGTTTTACGAGGCTGTTTGATGAGTTCCTTGAGGTCTTCATCGAATAACTGCTCCAGGAAATTATGTTTGCGGGTGCCGCGCCCTTTGATCTGAATAAAATCGGTGGGTGAAAAAATCGGCCGAAAGAGGCCAAGATTAAGCACGTCCGGGCAATCATAACCCGTGGTCATCATGCCGACAGTGACGCAAACCCTCGCTTTGCCGGTTTTGTAGGCGGGCAAAAAATTGGCGGAGCCGAGCAGGTTATTATTGGTGAAGTTGATGGTGAACTGTTGAGCGTCGGGTATCCGTGAGGTGACTTGCACGGCAAAATTAGACTGATATTTGCCGGGGAACATGATGTCCGCCATCAGATTAAGAATCTGGACGAGCTTCTCGGCATGATTCTGACTGACGGCAAAGATAATGGATTTGCCGATCTCACCGCTGACAGGATCACGAAGCGCATGTTCCAGAAAAGTTTTGCAAAAGAGCTGGTTGGTGCCGTCGGCAAAAAAACGTTTCTCGAATTCGCGCTGCTTGTAGGTTTCTTTCTGATCATCGCCCTGATCGTCTTTGAACTCAACAACGAATCCCTCGTCGGACAAAAGCTTGGTGGTGACGTCAGTGCGGGCGTCTACCACGGTGGGATTGATAAGGAAGCCGTCCTTCACGCCATCAAGCAGGGAATAGCAATAGGTGGGCTGGCCATCCTCGCAGCCGAAAGTACGGTAAGTATCGAGCAACAAACGGCGCTCGAACTCACGCGGATCTCTGGTGGAGGGCTTAGCCTTGCCGAATTTTTTAAGATAATCGCGCGGCGTGGCAGTGAGGCCGAGTTTATATCCGATAAAGTAATCGGTGGTGGGTTAATTTGATTTAATGGCTAGAATATTCACTTTGCTTTCGTTCGTTTATCAGAAGCACAACCATGGCGCATCAACTCGTTCGTTGCAAATATTGTGAAAGCCCCGATGTAGTTCG
>CADDZF010000246.1 GCA_902812445.1 Methylococcaceae bacterium
TTCGAGAGTCTGCCCATGGAAGTCCAGGTCCGCCGTGTCGATCTATGCGGCAGTCGCCCGCAGAAGCGGGCCCAGCATGCGCCCTTATTATTCCGGCCCGAAAATACCTTCCTGGTATTTCGGGCCATCGCCAAGGCCGGTACACGCCCGGCCTTGGCTCACGCGGCTTGGCGCCTGGCTTTCGGCTCCCTGACCCGGATTGCGAAAAACCTTTTCGATCCCGTCTTTCCCGGGACAGAACCCGACGAACCGTATCCATAGGAGCCGATATGGCTGAGAACGCCAACCGGATCATCATCAAGAAAGTGGCAAAAGCCGACCATCGCCACCACGGCGGCGCCTGGAAGCTCGCCTACGCGGACTTCGTGACCGCCATGATGGCCTTCTTTCTCTTGATGTGGCTGATCGGCTCGACCAGCAAGGAAGTGCGCGACGGGATCGCCGAGTACTTCAAGAATCCGTGGAAGCCGTCGGTCATGGGGGGCTCCGGCAGCGGTGAATCGGACAGCCTACTCAAAGGCGGCGGTGAGGACTTGGCCAAATCGGCCGGACAGGTCAAGCTCACCAATCAAGGCAACCGGGCTGCACCGACCGATGCGGGGGAAGACGAGCTAGAAAGCCAGCAACTGCAGGCGCTCAAGGCAAAAATCGAAGCAATGATCGAGACCAATCCGATGCTGAACACGTTCAAGGATCAGCTCTTGATCGACATCACCAATGAGGGGTTGCGAGTGCAGATCATCGACAGGGAAAAACGTCCAATGTTCAATCTCGCCAGCGCCCGCATGGAGCCCTATGCGGCGCAGATCCTCGCTCAAATTGCACCGGTCATTAATGAACTGCCCAATAAGATTAGCATCATCGGCCACACCGACGCCCGCCCGTTTCCCGGCGATGGTACGGGTTACAGCAACTGGGAGCTGTCCGCCGACCGGGCCAACGCGGCGCGCAAGGAGCTCGTCCACAGCGGGCTGAAGGACGCAAAAATGATGCGCGTCATCGGCCTGGCTTCCAGCGTGCCGCTGAACAGGGACGACCCCTTTGACCCGACCAATCGGCGCATGTCCATTATCGTCATGAATAAAAAGACCGAGGAAGCAGTTGTTGACAACGTGGCGAGCGCTGGTCAACCCAGGCTCACTATTGCCGTGGACGCGCAGTCCGCGCCGCAAGTCTTGGCTGACGGCCCGCTGAGTTCGGCTGGCACTCTCCATCACCATACCTATGGTCGCCTGCTTTACTCGCCTGGCGAGAATTTTCCATGACGGATGCAGGGAGATGGGGATCAGGGCTGTATTCGATCAATCCACTTCGGTTGGCAGGTAAACGGGGCGAAACCACGGCCGTGCGACCACCGCGGTTCGCCCTCAAAGTGGACGTAACGCTTTGGAATGTCGATGCCCGGTTAAAGGCTTCTTGTCTCGAAACGAAGACCGTTACATTTTGCCTTGAATCGCTTCCAAATCCTTTAGGGCATCTGTCAGAATATCGGCGCCTTTTGCAGTGTCACCGGCTTCGCATGCAGTTTGAGCCGTCTTGATCTTTTTCATCGCTCTTTGCATGGGCATGCCTGCCGTATCGCCGGTAATCTCCTTATAGTGCTGACGGGCTTCCTTGATATTCTGCGCGCAGCCTTCTTTGTTTCCTTGTTTGGCCTGCTGCTGCGCCTGCTGGGTACTCTTGATGGTTAAGTCCATGTACCGGGCAACGCCTCCAGGGCTCTCGGCGGCAATGATTTCACTGCTGATCCCGAGGCTAAAAGCACCGGCTAGTAACGATGCCGCCAGTTTGGTGTGGATTTTTTGCTTATTCATTTTGTTCTCCTCAGTTGTTTCAAGTGATTACGATTAGCGCGGCTCTATCTCGTACTGTGATGACGCCACTCGTCGTTGTGGCGCCCTGCACACAGCAACGACGCGAGAATACTCCGCCAAAGGTCAGTCGGGCCAAGGCAAGTTCAAATCGCAACCCATGGCCGACAAGCGCAGCTAATGTAACCAGAAGTTGGCTTTTTGTCATGTTTTTAATAACACCGTCTTCAATCATTATGAGGACAGGGATCGATCATCGATCTGGCCGCCAGCCACGGCGCCTGCATGTCATTAAAACCATCGAGCTCACCTCATTCCCGCACTCTGCGCCCTCAAGGTATCGAGGCTCCAGACGCCGCCCCCTGCCGCGGCCAGGAACAGGAAAATGAAACAGAACAGGACTGCGGATTCGCCCTGGTTCAGCAGCGGCAGCAGCGGCGTGCCCTTGCTTGCGTGTCCGATGAAGTAGGCGAACGCCATTTCGCCCGATAGAACAAAAGCGACTGGACGGGTGAATAGGCCGATGAGAAGCAGCATCCCGCCGACCATCTCGAGCGCCCCCGCAAGGCCCAGCAGGGACAAGAGCTGCACGTCATCGAAACGGGGAATATGCGGCACATGGAGCAGCTTGGCGGTGCCGTGAAACAGGAATAGGTAGGCGG
>CADDZF010000247.1 GCA_902812445.1 Methylococcaceae bacterium
GACCAGCTGTTGCAAATAGCGACTAAAGAGAATTAATCGATCTTTATAGGGAAGAACCACCATGTCTTTCTGCCCTTTACCGCCGGTGGCGGCATACCACATGAGCGCCAAGAGGGCGGCTGGATTGCGGCGCGTGTCGTGGCAGCGTGTCACCTCATCACAGGCGGCGGCGCCGGCGAGCATGGCATCAATGTCGATTCCTTGCAGTGCTCCCGGCACCAAACCGACGGCGGACATTTCGCTGGTGCGGCCGCCCACCCAATCGAACAGGGCGAAGCGATGCAGCCATTTCTCGGCGACGGCTTGTTTATCCAGGTGCGAACCGGGCATGGTGACAGCAACCGTATGCGGCGCGAAATCCAGTCCTGCTGACTTGAAGGCGGCAGCGGCGACGACCATGCCGTTGTGCGGTTCCGGCGTGCCGCCACTCTTGGACATGACCAGTACCAGCGTCTCTTTCAGCTTGCTCTCCAGTGTAGAGAGTGTGCGGGCCATGCCGTCTGGGTCCGTATTGTCGATAAAGTGCATCTGCATACGGTCTTGCCCTGGTTGGCTCAGCGCATCGGCCACGAACTGCGGCCCTAGCGCCGAGCCGCCGATACCAATGGACAACACCTGCGTGAACTTCGCCGCGTTCGGCGGTTTGATCTTGCCGGTATGAACATCAGCGGCGAACGCTTTGATGCTCGCCACGCTGTCGCGAATCGCTTTGGTGATTTCCGGATTCGGTGCCCGTTCCGGAGCACGCAGCCAGTAATGACCGACCATGCGGTTCTCATCGGGATTGGCAATAGCTCCTTTCTCCAGTGCATCCATCGCCTGGTAGGCGCGCTGTATCGCGGGCTCCATGCGCTCCAGGAACGCATCATCGAAGTGCATACGGCTGATGTCCAGCGACAGATCGATCGATGGGCAGCTGCAAAGATATTGCTGATAGCGCTTCCACAAGTCGGCGGCGTTCATGCGTACTGCTCCTCTGGCAAGAACTTATACAATCAAGGGCGTGTGACTGTTACTATCTTATTCTTCTCGGTACTTGTCGATTACCCCGGAGGAGAACGAGCCGGAAGTATAAACCCATTTCCGGCGGTCTGCCGGATGCGGCATGCCTCTTGCTCTTCTATCCAGTGGAAGTCTGAGGACGAAAGAACGAAAAGAGGAGTACGGTGCTCTTCGCTGGTGAACCCTTTGTATGACCCTTTGTATGAAAAGAGAACGTCATGTTGCCTTTGGCGACCCTTTTGCACCCGACCGATTTCTCCGAGAATTCTGAGTTCGCCTTCCGGTTGGCCTGTGCGCTGGCGCGCGACTATAAAGCCCGGCTGGTTCTGTTGCACGTTCTTCCTCCACCAATGGTGATCTACGCCGGAGGGCCGGTGCCTGCAGAAACCTGGCCCAGTATCGAGGAAACGAAAGAAAAACTCCGTCAATTGGAAGGCCAAGCTCAGGGTGTTCGTGTTGAATCACAGGTGATGGAAGGCGATCCGGTGGACATGATCTTGCGTGCGGCAGAGGAGACCCATAGCGATGTAATCGTCATGGGTACACACGGTCGAACGGCCCTGGCCAGATTGCTGTTGGGCAGTGTAGCCGAAGCAGTGCTTCGCAAGGCCCCCTGCCCGGTGCTGACCGCTAAACCCCTTCTGCAACAGAAACAGACTGCCGACAAAAGCGAAGCGGAAGTAAAAGCCGGCGCACTCCCAGGCGGTCATGTGGAGTAGAAGCCGAAAAGGCTATCCGCACTACCTTTGCCATCATCGAAAACAACGTCAACTGTCTCGCCAAGGCGAAATGCAGCTCAAAATCGACGCTGCCGCTGTACCAGATATTCCAGCAGGGCCTTATCGAAACTCACACTCGTATCGATGGGAACGTAATCGATGTTGGCTTTGGCGCATTCGCTCCGATACTGTTCCTGAAATTCCGCGATGGCTTGCAGGTAATCCGTGCGCATACCCTTGGCATCGAGCACTAATTTATCCGGCGATTCCACGTCCTCGAATTCGATTAGCCCCTCAAAGGGAAAATGCACCTCGGCTTCGTCGAGAATGTGGAACAGAATGATTTCGTTGCCGCGGTGACGCAGGTGATGCAGGCCTTGCAGCACCGGTTCCGGATCGGTCAGCAGGTCGCTGAAGATCATGACCAGGCTTTTGCTGCGGATCAGGCTGGCGAGCTGGTGCAGCGCCGGGGCCACGGCCGTTTCGCCGGATGGTTTCAAATTGGCCAACACCGATAGGATCGTGCCCAGATGTGCCCGTTTGCTGCGCGGCGGCAGGCTGGTCTGGAGACGCGTGTCGAACGTCACCAGACCGACCGGATATTGCTGGCGGATCATCAGATAACCCAGAGCCGCCGACAGGCAAATGGCGTACTCAAATTTGGTCAGCTCCTGTCGGTAGGTCCAGGCCATCGAGGCGCTGAGATCCATGACCAGGTAGCCAGTGACGTTTGTCTCGGCCTGGAAT
>CADDZF010000248.1 GCA_902812445.1 Methylococcaceae bacterium
CGCCCAGCCATTCGACGGCGCGCCGGTATTTCACTGGTGCTACAAGCGCATGGGTGAGTTTATCCCGCAGCTCATCCACGAGGGCAAGGAACCACGCATCATGCTGGAATATTCGGGCACCTTGTTTCATGGCCTGCGCAAAATGGGCCTGAACGACGTGTTCGACAGCCTCAAGAACGTGACCTGCAATCACGAGTACCGGCGCGCCGTCGAATGGCTGGGCGCGCCATGGGGCCACGCGGTCGCGCCCTCGACCCCGGTGCAGGATTACCGCCTCCACGTGAAAGCCTGGCAACAGCACTTCGCCGCCATTTTTGGCATCGAGGCGCTCGGCCGGGTGCGAGGTTTCTCGCCGTCCGAGATGGCGCTGCCGAACGAGCTCGACGTCGCCTATGAGTTCGTCAGAACGCTGCGGGATTGCGGCTACACCTGGGTGCTGGTGCAGGAACACTCGGTCGAACGCTGCGGCACGGGGCGCGGCCTCGAACGCAAGCACCTGCCGCACCGCCTGGTTTGCACCAACTCGGAAGGCGAAACGGCCAGTATCATCGCCATCATCAAGACTCAGGGCAGCGACACCAAGCTGGTCGCCCAGATGCAGCCTTACTACGAGGCGAAAGGACTTGACCGCTGGGAGCTGGCGGGGAAATCCGTGCCACCGCTGGTGACTCAGATCGCCGACGGCGAAAACGGCGGCGTCATGATGAACGAATTTCCGCCGAAATACCTGGAGGTGGTGCGTGAAGCCAGCGGCAGCGACACGCCGCTGATGAATGTCACCGAATACCTCGAGTTTCTCTTCGCGCTGGGACTTGAGGAAACCGACTTTCCAACCGTTCAGCCTATTTTTCAGCAGCTCATCTGGGACCGCTTCACAGCGGGAGAGGGTCCTGAAAAGCTGGAGAAAGTCATTGAAGCGCTGAGAAAAGAAAACCACCGTTTTCATATGGAGGGCGGCAGCTGGACCAATGATTTGTCCTGGGTCAAGGGCTATGAAGACGTCCTGGGGCCGATGGAAGAGATGAGCTGCACGTTCAACCAAAAGGCACTCAAGCGAGGCGTCTCGACGGCGGAAAGCCGCTATCGCAACGCCCTGTTTCACCTAATGACCGCGCAGACCAGTTGTTACCGTTACTGGGGACAGGGCTTGTGGACTGACTATGGCCGTGAAATCTGCCGTCGCGCCGCGGAGATTCTGGCGCACGACTTCTGACCTGAAAGCGCTGACGAGCTCTTGGCAACGGAGGGATACGGCCGCCGCGGACGCAGGCCGCTTTCGAGGTTCGCCTTATTTGAAAGCGGCGTTATCGCGGGTACCGGGCGGGCGGTAAAGCGCGAATCTCCCCTCCCGTCTGCCGCGGCTCGCGGCTCGCGTAGTCGGTAAATTCGATGACGTCCGCGCGGACGGTGATCTTGGGCAGCGCGAACAGAATGAAGTAGGTCGAGCTATTTTGATGGACGACGTTGACAATGGTCTGCGCCTTTCCTTGCGACACCCTCGCCGCTTTATACAGCCGTGAGATCGCCTCATCATATTGAGGCGCCTTCAGGGTAAACAGCCCAAGGAAGTTGAAACCCGTGCTGGTGCCGACTGCATTTGCTTTTATGATCTGGTAATTTTTCCGCGATAACTTGACCGTCGTGGTCGTCAATACCTGCGTTCCCGCTGGCGGCGGTACCAGACCGGACAGTGCCGGAAGCGCGGGAATGGCGGCGGCGCAACCGCCAAGCAACAAAGATAAGGGCAGGATTTGCAATAGCTTCCACATTGAACGGCCTTTTTTTAAGTTATTCGGGACGGTTTTCGGCAATCACAGCGTGAAATCTATTCGATCTCGACTGAATGGTCGGCTACCTGATTTAACGATACCACGCATCTTGCGGTGCGGGCCATACGGCAATCCGGCGCTGTCGCGTATTCCACAGCGTGACTCTCTATTCCGGAAACAAATTTTGCCGCAGGGCGCCGGCTTAGCCATAATGAATTGTCCCGGAAGCTCCCGTCGAGGAGGCGTCCGGTAGGGCCATAAAGCGTTCATCATAGGCCGCGGTCTCGGACCGTCCTGGCATCTGCAACGTGATGCTTTAATTTTTGGGAGATTGGAAATGAACAGACGCGTGAGAGCAATTTTGGCATTTTCCGGGTGTATTGCGCTTTCAGGGCTGGCCTATGGCCACGGCGGCCGTTCGGAATTCGAGGCGAAGCTGAAGGGCGCCAACGAAGTTCCTCCCGTCGCTACGCCGATACGGGCAAACATCAATCTGAAGTTTAATAAAGGCCATAGTGTATTGAAGTATGAACTCCGGGTGGTGGCTTAAATTGATTGAAAGCAATATCTGTTGATAAATAATCCTATTACGCCATCATGAAGTATTTCTGATTTTGAGAAGCAAATGGTTTTGCGCGCCAGTCGCTTGATCCGGGTGCGCAA
>CADDZF010000249.1 GCA_902812445.1 Methylococcaceae bacterium
GTAATACAGAAGGCGGTCGCCGGTCAGAATGATCTTGACGTTCAACGGGATCGGCTCCGGCTCCAGGGAAACCGTGTTGACCAGACTCAACGCTCGCTCGAGTGATTCGATGCGAATCATACCCGCCTGCAGCGTCCTTTTGAGGCTGTCCCACGCAAACGGCTGCAGCAACACTTCGCGAGCGTCCAAAATCAAATAACCGCCGTTGGCGCGGTGCAGTGAGCCGGCTTTGATCATGGTAAAGTCGGTGACCAGCATGCCCATTTGCGCCTGGTATTCGACCCGACCAATCAGATTGGCATGGGTCGGTAAACCTTCATAGACGATGGGTGCGGTCTTCAGGCCAGCGTTATCGATCAGCAGATTGACTTTGTAGCGCTGGGCAGGGTTGGCTTGCGGCGATGGGCCCGGCAGTCCAGGCGTCGCCTCCTTCGGTAAGAAATCGTCCACGCGCTCGATGATGTCCTGCTGCAGCTCATCAAGGTAGCCAACGACGCGGGCCGTAGACTCATATTTCGCCTTCAGCGCACCGATGAGATAGCTCACTGCGTACTGAGCGATCTCGCGGTGCAGAGCCTTGAGTTTCTCTTTGCTTTCCTTACGCCAGGCGGGGAATTGGCGAAGTATTTTTTGCAATTGCTGGTGCAATCGGCCAATGTTTTCCTGAATCTCCTGCTGTTCTTTCTCGGAAAGCTGCCTGAATCCTTCCGGATTCAGCACCTCGTTGCTTTTGTCATCCACTGGGGCGAAGGCGAAACCGGTCGGGGTCTCAATCAGCGTGATATGCTGCTCTTGCGCTTGCTGGCGAAGTTCGTTCAGTGCGTTGACTTCGCGTTCTCTCGCTTCTTCTTCAATTTCTTCCGCCCGTGCCCGGTATTCTTCGGCATGAAACGCGGCCGGTATGGCAGTGCTTATGTCCTCAATCAGTTGGTCGATTTCCTGAGTAAAAATCCTTCCTTGTCCTGCGGGCAGTTGCAGGGCCTTGGGGCGCGACGGCTGGCTGAAATTGTTGACATAACACCAATCGGCGGGGACCGGTTCTTGTTCCGCCTGACGCGTAACGATTTCCTGTACAGCGGTCTGTTTGCCGACTCCCGGCGGGCCGAGCGCAAACACGTTAAAGCCTTTTTGCTGGATATCGATGCCGAATCGGATCGCCTGCAGCGCGCGTTCCTGGCCGATGATGATACCGTCGTCGGCCAGGTCATCGGTCGTTTCGAAGCTGAATTCATCGGGATTGCAGTGTTGGTGCAAGAGCTCCGGGCTTAACGGTTGCTGTCCATCATTCATGACTGTTCTTGGTTCGAAACGGTGAGAGGGCGTAGACCCGACTCTGTGCTTAATATCAAGAAAGTGTTCAATTTATGACAACACGAGCTAAGTAGGTTCCCTTGAAAACTCGCCGCCGCCTCGAATGCGCTGCAGACTGATTCTCAGGCGTAGAGTTTCTCAAGTGGCCTAGTCCAAGCACTGTGCATCGCCATCTGAATCGGCAGTAAAGCGACGATTTTTCGTCATGGCTCAGCATTAGGCGTGCCGGTTTATGCAATCGTTCGCTTGCCTTTTTTCATTATGATGAAAACGTAAGTTATTAACAAGTAACCGGAATATTTCCGGTTAAGAAAAAACGCTGGCCTTTTCGAAGCTCTGCGCTAACCAAAACGGCTTTTAAATCAGGCCGATAAAGATTTGATGGAAAACATTCTTGACTACCTCGTATTGGCTTACTTATAGTGCCTGAAAAGTGGACTATAGTGGAAAAAAATGGATCTTAGTGGAAACCAGGTGGGCAGGTGTTTACAGGGGTCAACTACATCAGTTTGGACACCAAGGGCCGCTTGGCGATTCCTACCAAGTACCGGACGGAATTGCAGGAGCGCTGCGATTTCAAACTGAAGCAAACGATGTACAAGGATCAATGTGTACTCCTTTATCCCCTGCCGGAGTTTGAAGAGATCGCCTATAAGATTATCAAGCTGCCAGCGCTGGATGACCACGCGCAAGCCCTGCGCCGCTGGTTTATCGGTCACGCCGATGATTGCGAGATGGACGCTCAAGGCAGAGTCTTGATCGTCGCTCCGCTACGGGATCGGGCTGACTTGGGCAAAGAGGTTGCTCTGGTCGGCCAAGGCAACAAATTTGAAATCTGGAGCCGGAAAGCTTGGGATCATTGCTGTGAGGAGTCCCAGGCGCTCGCTATAAAGGGGGCGGAACAGCTCTCGCCCGTACTGGCCAATCTGGCGCTCTGAGGATCATGGCGTCCGGGGAGCACCAGCCCGTCATGCTGAATGAGGCGCTGGCCGGATTAGCGATTCGAAAAGATGGGCTCTATGTGGACGGCACATTCGGGCGGGGCGGGCACAGTCGGGCGATTTTAGCGAACCTTGGCGAGCGCGGCAGGTTATTGGCGCTGGATAAGGATTGGG
>CADDZF010000250.1 GCA_902812445.1 Methylococcaceae bacterium
GTTGATTTCTTCTTGGCGTTTTTCGGCCTCGGCTTCGGCCAGCCTTTTAGCGTCTTCCTTGCGCCGCTGCTCGGCTAGCTTTTTGGCATCCTCGATCTTTTTTCTGCTGGCCGCTTCAGTCGCCTTTTTTTCTTCTTCACGCTGCTTCGCTTCAGCCTCCGCCTTGCCTCTCGCCTCTTCTGCGGCGCGCCGCCGGTCGGCTTCTATGCGCTTGTGCTCGGCTTCCTGTTTTTTTAACTCGCTCTGCCGCCTCGCTTCGGCATCGGCCTCCGCTTTGCGCTGCGCGTCCTGCTGCACGGCCATTCTTTCTTCTTCCCTGTGTTTTTGCTCGGTCAAGCGCTTGGCCTCTTCCAGGGCTCGCTGTTTTAACTTCGCCTCCGTCTGTCTCTCCTCTTCGTCGCGCCGCTTTTTTGCGTCCGCTTCGGCTTGGCGCTTCGCCTCCATGGCTTCCTGCTGGTTTCTAATTTCGGCGAGCCTTTTGACCTCTTCTTCCTGCTGCTGTTTCAACTGCGCCGATTTTCGCCTAGCTTCCGCCTCTGCCGCCCGCGTTTCGGCCTCGTTGTTACGCGTCGTCTCGTCGACGATCAGCGCGTGAACGGTATCCGGCTGCGGCTCTTCCTCAGGTGATCTGAACATGTTGAAATTGATGAACAACAGTGTGAACAGCGCGACATGCAGCAGCACCGCCAGAATGAACGGCGCCCCATAGGCACGGCGCCGGACCATTACTCTTCCATGGGGCTGGTCACCAAGCCGACGCTCACGACCCCCGCTTGTTTCAGCGCCGCCATGACACCGACGACCTTGCCGTAATCGACAGCCCGGTCACCGCGGATGAGCACCGGTCGGGCTGGCTTTTGTTGTAGTTCTGCGATGACTTTGGCGGTGAGTTCGCCTGCTTCGATCGGCGCGTCCTGCTGATTGCCGATGTCCAGGAAAAACTGGCCTGCGGCGTCGATGGAGATGACGAGCGGCGATTCGCTATCCTGCGGCAGCGTTTTGGACTCGGCTTGCGGCAGATCGACATCCACGCCCGTCTGCAGCAGCGGCGCCGTGATCATGAAAATGATGAGCAGCACGAGCGAGACGTCGATATACGGTACCACGTTGATTTCAGCCATCGGCTTGCGGCGCTTGGTGCGCCCTCTCGGGTAGGCGTTCATCGGGCGTGTACCTGACGGTGCAACAGGCTGATGAACTCGTCGCTGAAGGTTTCATAGCGGTTGCTCAAGCGGCCGATATGCGTGGTGAAGCGGTTGTAGGTGATGACCGCCGGAATGGCGGCGAACAGGCCCATCGCCGTGGCAATCAGGGCTTCGGAAATGCCCGGCGCGACCATCGCCAGGGTCGCCTGCTTGACGTTGCCCAACGAGCGGAACGAATTCATGATGCCCCACACGGTGCCGAACAGACCGATGTAAGGACTGGTGGAACCGACGGTGGCGAGAAACGGCAAGCGCTCGTCGAGCTGATCCAGTTCGCGGCTCAAAGCGATCCGCATCGCCCTTTGGGCGCCTTCGATGATGGCGTCGGGCGCAATGCCCGATTGCTGGCGCAGCCGGGCGAATTCCTTGAAACCCGCCCGAAAAACGTTCTCCAGTCCTTCGGTCTCGTATTCCTCGTTGGAGAGCTGCTTGTACAGGTCTGACAGGTCGATGCCGGACCAGAAGCGATCCTCGAACTGCTCTGCGGCGATCTCCGCGCGCCTGAGCTCGCCGAGTTTGGAGAAGATATAAGTCCACGACACGATCGAGGCGACGAGCAGTATCAGCAGCACGATCTGGACGACCAGGCTGGCTTCCTTGAGGAGCGTCAGCAGGGACAGGTCAGAGTTCATCGCTTATCCGTTGTAGTAAATGATCGGGTATCGCCACCGGGCGCAAGCCATGAGCGCTCAAGCAGACGATGCGGATGGAAGCGGTGCACAGGCGCTCTTCACCGGGTGCGCCACGCGATACCGCCTGCTCAAATCGTAGACTAGCCCGCCTGATTGCGCCGATTTCGGCCGTTACCATGAGGGCGTCGTTGAATCGGGCGGGTCGCAGATAATCGATCTGCATCGATTTGACGGCAAAGAGGATGCCGTCGCGCACTCTCAACTGATCCTGTTCGAACCCCAGCGCGCGCAGCCGCTCGGTACGGGCGCGCTCGAAGAACTTGAGATAGTTGGCGTAATAGACGACGCCGCCCGCATCGGTATCTTCGTAATACACACGAACCGGCCAGAAAAAATCCCGCTGCATGGCGCCCGATGGTCGGAGAACTAGAATAAATCTTCGCTGAGTCCCTGCGCCGGGGGCGGCTCCAGGCCGAAATGCAGATACGCGTGGCGCGTCGCGATGCGTCCGCGCGGGGTGCGCATGATAAAGCCCTGCTGGATCAGATAAGGCTCCAGCACGTCTTCAATGGTGCCGCC
The DNA here is from genome assembly GCA_902812445.1 of Methylococcaceae bacterium. Classification (GTDB taxonomy): domain Bacteria; phylum Pseudomonadota; class Gammaproteobacteria; order Methylococcales; family Methylococcaceae; genus CADDZF01. The sequence goes on from CADDZF010000250.1 coordinate 2,417, forward strand.
CTCAGC
>CADDZF010000251.1 GCA_902812445.1 Methylococcaceae bacterium
AATCAGGTCACCTGGGAGCAACGGGCGCTGATGGGTGATCCGAAATTCGAGGCATCGCAGGACGTGCCCGATTTTCCTTATGCCCGCTACGCCGAGTTGCTCGGATTCAACGGCATTCGCGTGGATCGGCCCGAAGCGGTGGGCGCAGCCTGGGACAGTGCGCTGCATTCGGACCGGCCAGTCGTCATCGATGCCCACACCGATCCGAACGTGCCTCCCCTGCCGCCGCACATCACTTTCAAACAGGCGAAAGACTACCTGTCGGCGATCTTGCACGGCGATCCCGACTCGGCGGGGATGATCAAGGCGTCCCTCAGGGACTGGTCGGCATAGACTCCAATCGGCGGGTGCACCGATCGAGATGAAGGCCTGTCGCGCTGAGCGCGCGCGCCATGCGTTGCACCGCTCGGACCGATGCTGCGATCCTTCGGCGCGACACGCACTATGCCGGCAGCATAGAATGGGAAGTGCCGATCGCGGTCTGGCGCGCCCGGCAGGCAACATTAGCCCGGCAAAGCAAGAGGCCTTATCCCAGGGGCATCTCTAGCGTGCGCTAGGCATAATGGATTGAATGGTAAGGCCGACTCGACCGCATGAATGCTTAATCCGAGGCAACCGCCGTGCCGCAGATTTTTCGACCATCGCTCACATTGTTCATCAAGCTGGTCTTTTTCGGCGCACTGCTGGCGCTCGTGGTTCTTGTGGTGGCCTGGCGTATGAGCATCGAGCCGCGGCCGGCGATCGAAACGGCGGTGCGGCAACCCGTGCCGTTCAGCCACAAGCACCACGTCGGCGACGACGGGCTGGACTGCCGCTACTGCCACAGCACGGTCGAGACGTCCCGTTTCGCCGGCCTGCCGCCGACCTCGACCTGCCTGACTTGTCATTCCCAGTTGTTTCGCAACGCACCCGTGCTGGCGCCGGTATTCGCCAGTCTGCAGCAGGAGCAGCCGCTGGCCTGGACGCGGGTGCATGACCTACCTGATTTCGTCTACTTTGATCACAGCATCCACGTTGCCAAGGGCGTCGGCTGCACCACCTGCCACGGGCCGGTGGACCGCATGCCGTTGACTTGGCGGGTGGCGCCCTTGACCATGCAGTGGTGCCTCGAATGCCACCGGGCGCCGGAGAAATTTATCCGTCCGCGCGAACGGGTGTTTGACACGACATGGCAGCCCGGCGAAGATCAAATCGCGCAGGGAAAGAAACTCGTCGCTGCCTACCATATCCGCACCGGGCAGTTGACCGACTGTTCAATTTGCCACCGCTGAGGCAGGAGAATTGCGTGCACCCGGAAAACCCCAAAGGCCGTTCTCTCGCGACAACGCCTGATCCCAAGCAGCCTCTGCTCTGGCGAAGCCTCGAAGAAGTCACCCAGACGCGGCATTGCGAGGATGATCCAGACCGCGAATTTCCCCATCTGAGCGAGCCATTTTCGGTGAACCGCCGCGAATTCATGCGCCTCTTGGCGGCATCGCTCGCACTTGCCGGAGCCGCTGGCTGCTCTCGCCAGCCGGAAGAGAAAATCCTTCCCTATGTCAACGAGCCGGAGCCGCTGACCGCTGGCAAACCGCTGTACTTTGCCACGGCGATGGCCATCGGCGGCTATGCGACCGGCGTTCTGGCGGAGAGCAACATGGGCCGGCCGACCAAGATCGAAGGCAATCCGCTGCATCCTTCGAGCCTCGGCGGCAGCGATGTATTTGCGCAGGCCTCGGTGCTCGATCTGTGGGATCCCGATCGCTCGAAAACCGTGCTGCGGGGCGGCCGCATCGGCGCCTGGGAAACCTTTCTCGCTACGCTAGCCGACCGCTTGCGGACCCTTGAGACCCAGCGCGGCGCAGGCCTCTGCATTCTGACCGAAACGGTGACAGCGCCCACGCTGAGCGCCCAGCTCGCGGCCCTGCTGACTAAATTTCCCGATGCGCAGTGGCGCCAATATCAACCGATATCCCGTGACAACGCATACGAAGGTGGTCGATTGGCATTCGGCGAGCCGGTGGAAACCGCGTATCGTTTCGCGCGCGCGGATGTCGTACTTAGCCTGGATGCCGATTTCCTCGGCTGGCCTGCGATCGGCGTCCGCTATGCGCGGGATTTCGTCGGCCGCCGGCGCGCCGGGGCGGGTACGGCGGCCATGAACCGACTGTATGCCATCGAGAGCACGCCCGCCTTGACCGGCGCTTTTGCCGATCACCGCTTGCCGTTACGGGCGAGTGAAGTGGAACAGGCTGCTCGATCGCTCGCCGCCAAGCTGGGCTTGTCGGTGAGCGCAGGCGACGTCGAGCCGGCGGCCGATGTCTGGCTCGACGCCTGTGTGGCCGATCTGAAAACGCATCGCGGCGCCGCACTCATCATCGTCGGCGACAACCAGCCGTCATTCGTCCATGCCCTGGCGCACGCAAT
>CADDZF010000252.1 GCA_902812445.1 Methylococcaceae bacterium
GTGGTTATCCCGGCATTATCACTGTCCAGCCCTATTACGAGAAGGTCAGGGAGTACAGCGACTGGGAAAACCGCGATATATGGGAATACGCACTGGATCTGAGGCCGGATGAAGTCGCTCAGCTGGTCCGCCATGCCTATGAAATCAAGCCGATACGCTTCGATTATTACTTTCTCGATGAAAACTGTTCATATCGCATCCTCGGCCTGCTGGAGGTCGCGCGACCATCGCTAACGCTGCGCGAACTGTTCCAGGTGCACACCACGCCAGTCGATACCGTGCGCGCGATAGTATCGGCTGGAATCGTCAAAAAGGTGGAATACCGGCCGTCCGCGGCAACCGTGCTCAAGCGGCATATCGAGCAGCTCACTCCGCACCAGAAGCGGCTGGCCAAGGCGCTGGTCAGCCAGCAGACGAAACTCGACGATACGGCCTTGGCCGTGCTGCCGCCCAGCCAACGGGCAAAGATTCTCGAAGCCGCCTACGAGTATATGCGCTATCAGAGTCTGGACAAAAAACTTCCGCGCCAGCAGATCGCCAAACTGTCTTATCAATTACTCAAAGCGCGCAGCCAGATCACCGAAGCGTCGTCCCTGAAGCCGCCACCGCGCCCGGCGACTCGTCCTGACCAGGGTCATTCGCCGAATCGCATCACCCTGGGCGCGGGTTTTCGCGAGCATGCGGCGTACGGCGCCCTGGAATTTCGGCCGAGTTACCACGACTTGACCGATCCTTGGCCAGGTTATCAGCTGGGTGCACAGATCAAGCTGCTCGATGCCGCGGTGCGCTATTACGAAAATGATCGTTTTCAGCTCGAACAGCTCCAGGTGCTGGACGTCACCTCGCTGACGCCGCGCAATGATTTCCTCAAGCCGGTTTCCTGGTCGGTGGGATTGGGCGCCCGGCGGAAGCTGATGGCGACCGGCAGGCCTTTGGTCGGCTATCTAGAAGGCGGGGCGGGACTGGCATACCCCGCATTCGGCGGCCTGGCGTTCGCCCTGCTGAACGCCACGATGGAAATTGGCGACGGCCTGCAAAACCCGGCGGACGTAGGCTTCGGCCCGCGCCTCGGCTGGCTATACCGGGGGCTCGGCGGACAGGGTCTGGTTGGCTTCAACGCGCTGTGTTTCATCGCCGGCAGCGATTACTGCAACGGCAAGCTGTGGTTGCAGCACACGGTCAATCTGGGCAGGGATTATGCCTTGCGCTTCAATCTCGGCCGCGAGCGCTCGCAAGGCCGGTACGCCAATGAAATCAGCTTGGGCCTACAGCGTTATTTTTAAACGTTTGACCTTGGCTTACGTCGCGCTCGCGCTGGCGGGCTGCAGCGGTGCGTTTTTCTATCCCGACCGGTGGATCCGACGCACACCGGATCAGCTCGGCCTGATCTATCACGATGTCTGGCTGCAAACGCCCGATAAGGTCAAGCTGCACGGCTGGTTTCTCGACGCTCCCGATCAACCGCGCGGCACCGTCTTATTCCTGCACGGCAATGCAGAAAACATCAGCACCCATATCTACAGTGTCGCCTGGCTACCGGCTGAAGGTTTCCAGGTGTTGCTGCTGGACTACCGGGGCTATGGCCAGTCCGAAGGCGAGCCGAGGTTGCCGGAAGTCCTGATCGATGTCGACACGGCCTTGCGCTGGCTCGAGAGACGGCCCGGCGTGCAGGGCAAAGCCTTGTTCCTGTTCGGCCAGAGCCTGGGCGCCAGCCTTGCGGCCTATTACGTTGGCGCACGCAGGGATATTCGGCAACGCCTGTCGGCCTTAGTGCTGGATGCACCGTTTGCCAGTTATCGGGCGCTCGCGCGGCAAAAGCTGGGCGATTTCTGGCTGACCTGGCCGCTGCAGTATCCTTTATCTCTACTGATTACCGATCGCTATAGCCCGATCCATAACATCGCCAACATCTCTCCCCTGCCACTGTTGGTCGTCTGTAGCCGAAACGATACCATCATACCGGCGGCGCACACCTTGCGGCTGTTCGAAGCGGCCAGTGAGCCCAAGGAGTTGCTGCTGATCAATGGCCCGCACATCGGCGCTTTCATCTATCGGGATCATCAGGAAAAGCTGCTGCGCTTCCTGCTCGAACACTCGCGTCAATCCTGAACTGGGCCGTAGCGTCTCCGCCGAAAGTCGCGTGAAATCTTCACAATCCGCTCGCGAATTCTGCCAGTTGGCTTAAAGCTCGAAACCTCCGAACTTCGAAGATTCCAGGCAATCCCGGAACATGTCGGCCGGCCTTGCCAGCGTCTGATTCCATTTCTAATTCTGAAGTGAATCTATGATCCATGGCCAAGCGACGATCGAATGGACTCGGCCGTGGTCGTTTTCCAGCGTTCTCAAGCTGTCTTCCAAGTGATCCTCCAGAGCGTCGATACTG
>CADDZF010000253.1 GCA_902812445.1 Methylococcaceae bacterium
TAACGAACTACATCGGGGCTTTCACAATATTTGCAACGAACGAGTTGATGCGCCATGGTTGTGCTTCTGATAAACGAACGAAAGCAAAGTGAATATTCTAGCCATTAAATCAAATTAACCCACCACCTCCCCGATAACCTGGATACTTTTGCACGCTGATTAGCACACTTCGGGTGATGGGCGAAGTCCGCAGTCGTTCGCAGGAACCCCCAACAACACGCGGGAACGGGCGCGATCGGGCAAGAAAAAACCCCAACCGAGAACGGTTGGGGTTTTGTTATTGGTGGAGGCGGCGGGAATTGAACCCGCGTCCGCAAATCCTCCGCCTTTGGCTCTACATGCTTAGCCGAGTCTATCGTTTTAACCGACGCCCGCCCGACCGGCAGGGCAAGCTATCGGCGATTCCGTAAGATTTTAGCGAATCAGCCCCGGACTGACCTCATCGCGAGCTTATATTTGGGTTACCCCCGACCTGAAGCCTATAAGCTGGCGTCAGATAAGAGGCTGGCTGGGTTAAGCAGCCAGAGCGTAGTTGTCGTCGTTGGCAACTAATAGATTGCAGATGGATTTACGAGGTAAGCTGCTCCTCGGCATGCACCTTGGGTTTTGCGATCCACGTCGAAGCCAAATCGCCCCCTCTTAAAAAGACAGACAGTATAGCGCCGATAAAGTTTCAGGTAAAAACATTTGCTCCTGATCCCGGGCCGCGCTCTGGTGAGCAGGCGCCGTTCACGTCCACACTGCCGAAAGCTTTGCTCTGCCGCAGCGCCGGCAGCTTAAGGTCAATGACGCGGTATATGGCTCTCGGACGATCGCATGGGCCAGCTAGCCCAGCGGCCCCTATCAGCGACGGGTGTAACGATGTTTGATGCCGGGTGGGAAGAACTCAGGATCTTCGAACGACCGTAGCGCTACGTTCAATGCTTGCCGCTCGATCGGCACGTAATGAGAGAACTCGCTATTCAGCCTGAGCAGCTCCATCCGGCACGATTCGGCGATGCGCCGCTGCTTGCGCTCATCTCCGAGCTGACCCGGCAAAAGCTCTACCGCCACACTCAAGCATTGATCGCCGTCCGCGGTTTCTTGGACCTCGAGGACGAATTTACCCGTGACCCACTCGCCAATATCCGGCTGCTCCAGCCCTATCGTGATGTTTTCCGGAAAGATGTTGGCGCCATAATAGGACACTGTAAAATCGGCGCGCCCGAATACGTAAACGAACGGCAACGGCACGTGCGGCTGGGTTTCATCCAGCCCATAGTCTTTCAGCGATGGCGCGCCATGGTCCTGTAGGAATTGCCGCATTTCCGCGTGCGCCACGATACCGCCGCGATCGGCGATGTGGTAGCGCAGGAGAGGCACGCCATTATCGCCGGACACGACCAGAGTGCCCTCATGAGTTTCGAAGAAACGGCTCGCCGGATCATATTGCACCAACGTGGGCAGGCGCGACTCGCCAAACAACTCGCGCGCCGCGTTCGGATGCTGCGCGAGGAAGCGGCGGACGGCGATGCTGACCGGCGTTTCATTGCCGAGCACGCCGCCATCCGCCGTACCGTAGAGCGAGGCGGTCGCATAACAGGGCGCGACGGCACCGACCCGTTCCGCGACCAGGTTTCGCCACTCTTCACTGAACACTTCGCCGGCAAAGACCAGCTTGACCCGATAATGCCGCCATTCGATACCTTCCTGCAGTCCGGCATCGATGACGTCCTTGACAAAAGGCGGATAGCCGAGCAGCACGATCTGTTCGAAAAAAGGCGCAAGCTCCCGCACGACGCGGAAGATTTCGCCCTTGTTGTTGCCGGGCGTGACCACGGTGATGGGATACCCTTTCTGCGCCAACAGCCAGCAGCAGGACGTCGTATACAACCCGCCGACCCAGTTGCCCAACGCAAAACATACCACGGCGAGCGTCGCCCTTTCGTGAGCGCCGAAGCTTAGGCGGAATATCTGTTCGAAGCGCCATACGATATCGAGTTCGTGCCGCAGTGAGCGCGGCCAGAAAGTCGGGCTGCCAGTCGATCCGGACGATACCGCCACCCGCTCGCACTCGGTCAAGCGACCATGCCAGCAGCGTTCCGGCAAAGAGTAGACACGCAGGTAATTGGATTTGTCGATAAGCGACAAGCGCTGATAATCGGCGAACGTAACGATCCGGTCCGGCTCGACGCCGTGTCGCTCGAGAAACTGCCGATAGGCCGGGACGTCGCGGGCGGCGCGCTGAAACAACCGCAATATCGCCGCTCGAGAATCGGCGGCAAGGTGTTCTTGGAGCGCCTCATCCAGTGGCGTCGACAGGAAGCGGTGCAAAGCCTCGTTGATACAGGCGGAGCGGTCATCCAAC
>CADDZF010000254.1 GCA_902812445.1 Methylococcaceae bacterium
TGGCCTTCGCCAAGCAAGCCTTGGCCTGCTCTAAAACCTCCCGCCCGCTGGCCGTTCTCGCCATTGCCGTACCTCATGACAAAACACGGCTTATTGTTTCATCTATGATGTAGAAATGGAATTAGGCGTCGGTTTTGCCATCTGGCTCGTCCTGAGAACCCTTAAGAGAAAGACGAGTTTATTGGATGTCGAGGGAAGATAAGTGGGAGCGGTTAACCCCTAGATCCGGCGGATGCTGATTCAGGATCGCTGATGACAGGGCTATTCGGCCGTTCTGCCGGAAGCCAGCGAGCGCGACCGTACCCGGCAGTGGAGCTGGCGCTACACCAAAACCGCGCCCCGATAACCGAGGTCGGCGTAAGCTGCCAACACCTGTGGTTTCACCGACGCACCCATACCTTGGGCGATCAGTGCCACGCACGCGCCGCCAAAGCCCGCGCCGGTGAGCCTCGCCCCGAACACCCAGGGGTGTGCCTGCAAAATACCCACCAGGACGTCCAGGGCCGGCACCGATACCTCGAAATCATCGCGCAGGCTGGCATGAGAAGCGTTCATCAACTCGCCGAACTCGGGTGCACTGACGCCGCGCACCGCTTCGAGAACGCGTCGATCTTCGGTAATGACGTGGCGGGCGCGCCGGTCCAGCGGCGGCGGCAGTGCCTTGACGGCATCGCCTGCTTCCTGGATGTCGCGCAGTGCGGGGACACCGAGCCGTTGGGCCGCTTCCTCGCACTCCCTGCGCCGGAGGTTATAGGCGCTATCGCTCAGCTTGCGCGGAACTCCGCTATCGAGGACGATCGCTTCAGCCCCGTCCGGAAAAGGCACTAAACGCCGCTCGAGAGTTCGCGTGTCAAGAAACAGCATGTGCCTTGCATCGCCCAGGCTCGCCGCCATCTGGTCCATGATGCCACAATGGACGCCGGCGTAACGGATCTCGGCCTGCTGAGCGATTTTGGCGATTGCGACGTCGTCGATGGCGAGCCGGAAGAGAGCACGCAATCCTCGCAGCGCGGCGACTTCGAGCGCTGCGCTGCTCGAAAGCCCCGCGCCAATTGGGACGTCCGAGTTTATGCGGCACGTGCAGGGCTCAACCTGAAAACCGGTCTCTCGCAGCATCTGAATGCAGCCGTAGACATAGCGAGCAAATCCCGGCGGCGGCTCTTCGCCGTCGCGATAGGTCACGAGCTGGTCGAGGTTGGCCGAGTAGTAGCGGTAATGGCCATCGCCGCTGCGCGCCAACTCGATGCGGGTGAGCTGCGGGATGGTCGTCGGCAGCACGAAACCTTCGTTGTAGTCGGTATGCTCGCCCAGCAGGTTGACGCGGCCCGGCGCTTCGGCGGCGGCTTCCGGAGGACGCCCAAACAGGCGCTGGAAGTGACTTGCCGAAAGCCTCTGCGACGAAGGTGCCCGGCTCATAGATCGACCCTCACGGCCTGTAACTCACGCGCTTTTTCCTCGGGCAAGGCGTCATTGGCAAACAACCCAGCGGCCAGTTCCGTGCCGGCTAGATACTTGAGTTTATCGGCACTGCGGTAAGGCGGGTAAAACTCGGCGTGCAGGTGGACTTCGGGGTGCGGGGCGCCATCGGTAGGCGCTTGATACCAGGCCATCAGATAGGGAAATGACCGCTGCCAGAGCCCGTCATACTTGAGCAGCACAGTTTTCAGCGCCCGCGCCAGGTCGGCGCGCTGCTCAGGTCCCAGTGCGGTAAACCGAGGCACTGCCTCAAGCGGCGCGATCCACACCTCATAAGGATAACGCGCCCAGGCTGGCACAAAGGCGACGGCGTGGCTGCCCTGGTAGAGAATGCGTTCTCCCGAGCCGAGTTCGCGCTCGATCAAGCGCTGCAGTAGCGGCTCGCCATGGGTCTCGAAGTGAGCGGTTTCGCACGCGCTGATACGCTCGGGAACGGGGGGGACAAAGGGATAAGCATAGATTTGCCCGTGCGGGTGGTGCAAGGTCACGCCGACTTCCACACCGCGGTTTTCGAACGGCAGGACATACCCGATCCCGCCGGCTGCGGCAATCGCCTCGGTACGCTGGCCCCAAACCTCGATGAGGAGTTCGATATGATCGAGCGGAAGCCGCCCCAGCGAGCTTTGAGCATCCTGGGTATAGACCACGACTTCGCAGCGGCCGCTGGCAGGCAAGGTCTCCACGATGCATGGCGGCGGATCGTGGGCGGCGGGCGTCAGCGTAGGGAATCGATTATCGAACACGGCGACGTCATAATCGCCTTGTGGCAATTCGGTCGGATGGG
>CADDZF010000255.1 GCA_902812445.1 Methylococcaceae bacterium
GAACTGGCCCTTTGGTCCGGTATCGCTCAACCCGCCGCCGAAACGGAGCCGGGGGGGTGGTTGCTGCGCTGGCAGCTGCAGCTGCTGAAACCACATGGCGAAAGTCATCATGAAATTCCTTCAAGACCCTCCCCGCTTCCTTTTCTTCACCGGCAAAGGCGGTGTGGGCAAAACATCGATTGCCTGTGCAACGGCTGTCCAACTCGCCGAAGCTGGGAAAAACGTGCTTTTGGTGAGCACCGATCCGGCTTCCAATGTCGGGCAGGTATTTGGTGTCAGCATCGGCAATCGCATTACTTCCATTCCTGCTGTCCCGCGCCTGTCTGCATTGGAGATTGACCCGGAAGCTGCGGCACATGCATACCGGGAACGGCTGGTGGGGCCGGTACGCGGCGTACTACCCGAGGATGTGGTGAAAGGCATCGAAGAGTCACTGTCTGGCGCATGTACTACCGAGATAGCAGCCTTTGACGAGTTTACGGCCCTGCTGACCGACCACGCTCTAACCGCGGATTATCAGCACATCATTTTCGACACCGCCCCCACCGGCCACACCATCCGTTTGCTGCAACTGCCTGGCGCCTGGAGCGGTTTCCTGGAAGCGGGAAAAGGCGATGCTTCTTGCCTCGGCCCGCTGGCGGGTCTGGAAAAACAGCGAGCACAGTACGAGGCAGCGGTCGAAGCGCTCGCCGATCTCGTGTTGACGCGTCTGGTGTTGGTCGCTCGTGCCCAGCAAGCCACCCTGCGCGAAGTTGCCCGCACTCATGAAGAGTTGGCCGCCATTGGCCTCAAGCAGCAGCATCTCGTCATCAACGGCGTCCTGCCCGCCGCTGAGGCGGCGGACGATCCGCTGGCAGCGGCCATTCACCAACGCGAACAAGTGGCCCTTGACAGTATCCCGGAAGGACTGACTGGGCTGCCCTGCGACCAGATCCCGCTTCAGCCTTTCAACCTAGTCGGTCTGGATGCTCTGCATCAGTTGCTGGCTGACACGCCGCCCCCGGCCCAGGTCCGTGTCAATTCACCCATTGAACTCGAAGAGCCCGCGCTGGACGTGCTCGTGGATGGCATTGCGGCGGATGGACATGGATTGGTCATGCTCATGGGCAAGGGCGGCGTCGGCAAGACCACGCTGGCGGCAGCCATCGCCGTGGAACTGGCGAGCCGCGGCCTGCCGGTGCATCTGACCACCTCCGACCCGGCCGCGCATCTAGCCGAAGCGCTTAACGAATCGCTCGACAACCTCACCGTCAGCCGCATCGACCCGCGATCCGAGACCGAGCGCTACCGCCAACACGTGCTGGAGACCAAGGGCAAGGGGCTCGATGCGGAGGGCCGCGCCCTGCTCGAAGAGGACTTGCGCTCGCCGTGCACCGAGGAGATCGCCGTGTTCCAAGCGTTCTCCCGCATCATCCGCGAAGCTGGCAGAAAATTCGTCGTAATGGATACCGCGCCCACCGGCCACACCCTGCTGCTGCTCGACGCCACAGGGGCCTATCACCGCGAGATTGCGCGACAGATGAGCGGCACGGGCCTGCGCATCACCACACCGATGATGCAGCTGCAGGACCCGAAGCAGACCAAGGTGCTGATCGTGACGCTAGCCGAAACCACGCCCGTGCTGGAGGCCGCCAGTCTGCAGGCCGATCTGCGCCGCGCCGGTATCGAGCCTTGGGGCTGGATCATCAATATCAGCGTGGCGGCGGCGGCTACCAAGTCGCCGTTGCTGCGCCAAAGGGCGGCCAACGAACTGCGCGAGATCGACGCCGTGGCGAGCCGGCATGCTCAGCGCTACGCTGTGGTGCCGCTGCTCGAAATACAGCCCATTGGCGTGGTGCAGCTGCGTGCCCTGACCGGGGCATCGGACCTTGTAGCCACACGATCTGCATCAACGTGAAATCAATTAAGGAGACTTGCCATGCCCATACAACGCGAAACCACCGGCAAGAAGACTGCCGGCGCCCCCTTGGGCCTGTTCGACCGCTATCTGACCCTCTGGGTGTTCCTGTGCATCGGCGCCGGCATCGGGTTCGGCCAGGCGTTTCCTTCGCTGTTCCATGCCGTCGGCGCCATGGAAGTGGCCCAAGTCAACCTGCCGGTGGCCGTGCTCATCTGGCTGATGATCATTCCCATGCTGCTGAGAGTGGATCTGAAGGCGCTGAAGGGCGTGGTAAAGCACTGGCGCGGGGTGGGCGTGACGCTGTTCGTCAACTGGGGCATCAAGCCGTTCTCC
>CADDZF010000256.1 GCA_902812445.1 Methylococcaceae bacterium
CCATGCGCCTGATGCACGGCGGGTATTCGGTGTTCGTGGTCGGCGAGATCGTCACGCCGAGTGTGCAACCCGGGGACTTGCTGATCGTCATCTCGGGCTCCGGCGAGACCGAGACGATGATCGCCTTCACCCGGCGCGCCAAGGCCTTGGGCGCCGAGGTGGCCCTGCTGACCGCCAAGCCGGACTCCACCCTGGGCGCACTGGCCGATACCGTGATTGCCATCGGCACGCCGGCGCACTATGGCCAGGTGGTCGGCATGCCGATGGGCACGGCCTTCGAACTGACCACCTTGATCTTCCTCGAAGCCACCATCGCCCACATCATCCACAGCAAGGGAATCCCGGAAGAGGCGATGAAAACCCGCCACGCTAACCTGGAGTAGCGGCGCCTGCAAACGAGGCCTCCCTTCATTTCCGCGGGATGCCTCAGGCCGCTTTCGAGCGCACCGCTTTTCATTCCAGTGGTGAAGCACTGGCCGCGACGAAGCGAGTGGCCTCCTGACACACAAAACCTTCAAACGCCTGAGCCGCAGCGGACAGACGTTTGCCCGCCCGGTAGACGATGTACCACTGGCGTATAATCGGAAAGCATTCGACGTTGAGCACGACTAATCTTCGGGCTTCAAGTTCGTGTTCCACCGTGTGGATGGAAACGATGCCAAGACCCAAGCCGACTTCGACGCCCTGCTTGATCGCGCTATTGGTATTCATTTCCATGTTGGCCGACATAGGCAAGCCTTTTTCAGCGAAGAAGCGTTCAACCGAGCTACGCGTCCCCGATCCCTGCTCGCGCATGAGAAAAGTCTCGTACCTCAACTCATCTAGCACAACGGATGTTTTCCGTGCCAGCGGATGGTCCAACGCTGCAATCACGACGAGCGGATTGTCCATGAACGGCTCGGCGATGAGGTCCTGATCGTGTGGCGGTTGTCCCATAAGCACGATATCTGTCTCGTTTTCCCCAAGCTGTTGTAACAGCCCTTTGCGGTTGGTCACCTTGAGGCTGACGCGTACCTTGGGATAGTGCTTACAAAAGTCCGCCAGCACCCGGATGGCAAAATAATGCACCGTGCTCGCGATCGATACCACCAGGCGGCCACCTTCGGTACCCTTGATCTCCTCGACCAACTGTTCGGCTGCTTCTAGTTGCTGCGAGATGGATCGGCTTAACCGGTATAACTCTTCACCGGCCCGGGTCAGATAAACCTTCTTGCCGAGTCGCTCGAACAATGACAAGCCGATGGTTTCCTCGAACTGCTTGATCTGCATGGAGACGGCTGGCTGGGTCAGATACAATTCTTCCGCCGCCCGGGTGAAACTCAGCCGTTGTGCAACCCGTTCGAAAACTTTTAATTGCCTTAATGTAATGTGCATTGAGATCTTTACAGCAGCCACGTTAGCAACTGTGTAGTAAGTCAACAGAAAGATTCCAGGGAGAGTGATGTTTGAGCATGGCGTTCATGATGATCAGCAGCTTGCGCATGCAGGCGAGGCCACCTTGGCGGGTTTGCCCTGACCCCGCATACGAATCAACTCAACCAACTTTACCCTAATTTCAAGGTCGATGAAGTCGAAAGTGTTCAAAATCGTTATTTTCAATTGACGGGAAAAACAACGGACAACCGGTCAATTTGAGAATATTGATGATGGTGAAATACACGATCTATCGGTTGGTCAAAACAGAAAAAATAACAGTCCATCCAAACAATCCTTGGATCTAGCCATAAATAAACCGATAACCACGAAACAGGGAATTGATCAAGTACCCAATTCGCCCCAAGATGACGAATTGAAAATAGAGGGTGCTGATGACATCTTTCATTTGAATCCGGCTCAATAGACAGAAGTTTATTTACCATTAGCATGTGGTGAGTTTGTAAAGATTAAGCTAAATGATTTCAAAAGAGAAAATTACTGTAATGAGTGTCATTGATACCAATCCTAAAAAGTATTTCCGCCCAACGTTCCAAACGTAGAGCAGACTGTTCTAAACGAATCGATGAAAATGAAAGTAGTGCGCTAATCATGAACAATAAGCTATCAATTGCTAAGCGTTCACGCGAAACTGATTTTGTAAGAGGTGCCAAAGCCGTGCATGAGTTTGATGACTTCCTCACGGACCTGCTCCTTGGCCCAGGTTTCGAAGCGACGCCACTGGTATTTGGCGTGCTTCC
>CADDZF010000257.1 GCA_902812445.1 Methylococcaceae bacterium
GGTCGTGGTCGCGGCGAAGCGGGCCGTGGTCGCGGCGAAGCGGGTCGCGGGCGGCCCGAAGGCGGTCGTGGTCGTGGTGAAGGCGGTCGCGGTGAAGCCAGCCGTGGCAACCGGCTCGGTGGTCGGCCCGAAGGCGGTCGTGGTCGGCGCGAGGCGCAGATTTACGAGCCGTCCGAGGAAGTCTACACCTTCGAGGATCCGGAAGAGGAGAACTTCTCCGGTGACGCGACGCTCGAAGACCTGGTCTCGAAGTTCAACGCCGGCAAGGCGGATCGCCGTGGCGGCAAGGACCGGCGTGACGAGGATTACGAGGAGGACGATGAAGGCGGCCGCGACCGCAATCGTCGGGATGCGATTCGCCGCACGCTTGCCATGCGCGACGAAGAGTAACCTGCCTCGCGATTAATCAACCGTGCCGCTCGAATCGCTATGGTTCGAGCGGCGCGATTTTTTGCTCAGTGTTTAATTCACTGTTGGACGGCTGCTCATCCCCTATCATACTGGGCGAGTACTGCTCTACCGGCTACCCAGGTAAATTGCTCGACGTGCAGCTTTTTATAGATGGTGTGCTGACGAACGATGTCAATCCGCCAGCCCATGCCGCAGTGCAATCACCGCCGCCTGAGTGCGATCCGTAACCCCGAGTTTCGCAAATAGCGTGCTCACATAATTGCGGACGGTGCCTTCCGATAAAAACAACTGACCCGCGATCTCGGTATTCGACAGGCCCTTTGCCAGCAAACGCAGGATCTCGCGCTCGCGTTGGCTCAGGGTATCGGCAATCGTCGTGTCGGTTCCTACTGTGCGGCTGGCAATATGCGTAAATAGTTTTCCTGCGACCAGCGGGTCCACAAAGGTTTGTCCCGCCGCCGTGCCTTCGATGGCTTTGAGTAACTCCGCGCGCGGCGTGTCCTTGAGTACGTATCCGAAGGCGCCCGCCCGAATCGCATCAAACACCCACTCGTCGGCATCATAAGTCGTTAGGGCCAGCACGCGCACGGACGGAAACCGGTCACGAATCGTGCGCGTCGCCTGGATGCCGTTCACGACCGGCATGTTCAGATCCATCAACACCACGTCTGGGCACTGCGCCTGTGCCATTTCGACGGCCTGCGCGCCGTCCGCTGCGACGCCGACAACCTCTATGTCTGGCGCGGTACTCATAATCGCCCGCAGTCCCTCGCGCACGACGTCCTGATCATCACAAATCAACACGCGAATCATGGCAACCTCGATCAATCGCTACCCTTGAATGGCTAATCGAACAATCGTCCCGTGCGCCGGTTGGCTGTTCACCTCCAGCGTGCCGCCAATCATCTCCGCGCGTTCGCGGAGTCCTTGCAACCCATAATGCGCGCCGTGCACTGCGGCGGGCTCGAATCCGTGCCCATCATCGGCGACGGTCAGCGTGATGTGTCCGTCTGCGTGGGCGAGGGCCACCTGAAGCGAACGCGCATCGGCGTGACGCGCGACGTTGCTCAACGCCTCCTGCGCCACACGATACACACACTGCTCGACATCCGGCGCGAGTTGGTCCAGATCAGTGTGGACATCCAGATCAAGGGTCAAACCTGCGCGCGCCGCTAGTGATTCGGCGAACGTGCTGATCGCCAGCGCCAGTCCCATATCCTCAAGCGGCTGAGCGCGCAACGCGTGCAGCGCGCGGCGGGCTTCGGTCAAGCCGTTGCGCGTATTCCGACACGCCTGATCGAGCATGGCGCGCGCCGCGTGGGGATCGACCTCCCACAGCGCCTGCACCGCTTCCAACTGCACCGCCACGCCGCTCAGCGAATGGGCCAGCGTGTCGTGCAACTCGCGCGCCAGGCGGTTGCGCTCCTGACTCACAGCCAGGTGCTCGGTCGTTGCCGCATACTGCGCCAGCTTCCGGTTCGCCAGCGCCAGCGCGTGCTGCTGGGCGCGCTGGCGCTGCATCAGCCAGCTCACGCCCAGCGCGATCGTGGTGACGGAAAAGGTCCGACCGGCGAAGAGAAACAGCAGCACCCGGTAGAGCGGACTATCCGCGCGCATGAACGGCACGCTCAATGCGCCATCCGCGAACGACAGGAGCAGCGCGGTCAACAGAACCCAGCC
>CADDZF010000258.1 GCA_902812445.1 Methylococcaceae bacterium
CACCCATCACTGCGACATCCTCGAAACCGGAAACGATTCCTACCGCTTCAAACAGCGGAAAAATTCGGCCTAACCCCTGGGTAATTTTGGACGCTGTTTGCTGGATACTTTTCAATGCTGATTGACACCGGAAGGAATACTACCAGGCGCTGAATCTTCCGCTCGACGCGGATCGCTTCATTGCCGACTTGTAGGTCGAAATGCGGGAGGCGTTGAGCACATTCGACGCAGGGCTGAAGAAGAACCGCCACGTCCGGCTCAAGGCCAAAGGAGGGGGCTGGATCACGCTGACGCCGCTGGATGCACAGCCCAATCCGGCCAACCTGACGGCGTTAAAAGCCCAACTCAACGCGCTCTGGCCGATGACCAGCTTGCTCGATATGGTCAAGGAAACCGACCTGCAACTGGGCTTCACCGACGTGCTGAAAAGCCCGACTTCTTACGAAACCATGGATCGCACCGTGTTGCAGCCGCGCCTGTTGCTGTGTCTGCACGGCATCGGCACCAATGCCGGATTGCAGCGGATGGCCGGGTTGGATTCCGGTACGACGGCCAGGGATCTGGCTTACGTGCGCCGGCGCTACATCAGCGTCGATGCGCTGCGCCGCGCGATCGCCATCGTGGCCGATGGTACGCTGCGCGCCCGCAACCCGGCGATCTGGGGCAGCGGCACGACCGCCTGCGCCTCCGATTCCAAGCACTTTGGCGCCTGGGACCAGAACATCACCACGCAATGGCATGTCCGCTACGGCGGGCGTGGAATCATGATCTACTGGCACGTCGAGCGCAACTCGCTGTGCATTCACTCCCAGCTCAAGTCGCCCTCGTCGTCCGAAGTGGCGTTGAATATCGAGGGTGTGATCCATCACTGCACCGCGATGGAGGTCGATCGCCAATACGTCGATTCACATGGTCAAAGCACTGTGGCGTTCACCTTCTGCCGGCTGCTCGGCTTTCAGTTGTTACCGAGACTGAAGGCTATCCACAAACAAAAGTTGTACCGGCCAGAGACCGGCAAGGCAGATGCCTACGCAAACCTGCAACTGATTCTGACCAAGCCGATCGATTGGGAATTAATGCGTCAGCAGTACGGCTAGATTATCAAGTACGCCACGGCGCTGCGCCTGCGTACTGCTGAAGCCGAATCCATCCTGCGGCGCTTTACCAAGAAGAACGTGCAACACCCGACGTACAGGGCATTTGCTGAGCTGGGCAAGGCGATTAAGACGATCTTCCTATGCCGCTACCTGCACTCCGAAGAGCTACGCCGTGAGATCAACGAGGGGCTGAACGTGGTCGAGCAGTGGAACGGCGCCACCGACTTCGTGTTCTTTGCACGGCGCGGTGAGATGGTCAGCAACCGCCGCGAGGACCATGAGATCAGTATGCTCGCGTTGCACCTGATCCAGAATTGCATGGTCTATATCAACACGCTGATGATCCAGAAGGTACTTGTGCAGCCGCACTGGCAGGGGAAGTTGACGCCGCGCGACTACGCCGCCCTGACGCCGCTGATATGGGAGCACGTCAACCCGTATGGGCGCTTTGACCTCGACATGAACGCACGGCTGGCTTTACTGTGACCGAAATGGCGGCTGGTGACACGACTGCTCGTTCTACCCCCATATAGTCATCCTGTCCTGCCTATTATTCCGTCCCGCCCTAGAGCCTGTTATGTACTCAAAGCAAGCAGCGGTATGGCTTTCGGTAACATCAAGCACATCAGGGCCAGGAAATGCAGGCCGACCAAGGTTTCTGGCATTCGCTCATCATCGCGTGCCAGACGCCGGAAGCGGGCGGCCCAGGCGAAGGTCCGCTCGACGACCCAGCGGCGAGGCAACAGGATAAATCCCCGCTTGGCTTCCGGTAACTTGATCACCTCCAGGCGAATGCCATGAGCCTCGGCCGCTTGGGCTGCCGTGTCCCCCCGCGTAGATACCGTCTTGTCTGTCAAGCGTAAAATGCATAATTTGCTTGGTAAGGCTGGCGTGTTTTGATCACGCCGAAGCAGAGATGGACGAGTTTACGCATGGCGGCGCCGAGCGCGGCCATTTT
>CADDZF010000259.1 GCA_902812445.1 Methylococcaceae bacterium
GAGATATGGTCGGGCCAGCCTCGACCTCTTGTCCATTCGGTTCCTCTCGCGGGAATGACCCCTCGCACGCCCGTAATGGGGCAGGAACAGCTCACGCCCTCCCAATTCACGAAAACTGCGGAAGAGCCATTATTGAATTCCTACTGACACACCTGCGGCATGTCTAGGTTCACGCCGCTAACCTGCACGACACAGGGGCCTGCGAGGTGCTACGCCAGGCAGCGGGGAAGCCTCGAGGCTTGAGGCGTTCTCGGGCGACGGAGGCTATCGCGCACGGCGGTGCGCTTCGTGGAGGAGCAACTGGGTCGGGTGCTCCACATCGCTGAGTGGATCGTGGACGGGTTCGTGGTCCTGCCCAAGCGTTGGATCGTGGAACGGGCGTTCGTGTGGCTGGGCGGCTTCCGCCGTTTGAGCCAGGACGTTGAAATCCTCGCCGCCACTGCCGAGAACATGATCCGCATCGCCCTGCGCAAGATTACACTTGCAAAATGCATCTGAATTTTTGCCAGACAGCTTCTGAGGGCATCATCCACTTCGCCGCTGCGCCGCCAGCATTCCCTTCACTTCACTTTCGTCAATCCGCTGCCGCCAGCAGGTCAGGGAGTTGGAATGACGGAGGAGACAGGTTTTGGAAGTACGCTTCCCCAGTGAAGCACTGCCATTAAGGGTTTCTTGGCCAAAGGATGGCGGAGGTCAATCAGGTTGTCCAAAAGGTGGCGGAACAGGTCTTCGGCCATGGCTTTCCAGGGGGACAAAGCGGTCAAACGAAAACGTTCATTTTGCAAGAAGTCAGGGCTGTTAAAGCGTTTTCTGATAATTTGAATCCTCTTTCAATGCTCCACGTATCTGATGCCGCAGGCTCTAAGGGGATTCTTCAGCACCGACTATATTTAAGAATGCGCTCTGAGAGAATGGGAATGTAATGAATACCGAAGGAAAAGCCCCATAGCATGGGGGTTTTTCAGTTCAATGGGTATTAAGGAAAAGAATATCGAGCTTTGAGAGTCATCAGCCTATTTGAGCAGTGCCCAAACAGGCTGATCTCAGGTTAGTAACGGAGACTGATCGAGACTATGGATAAGATTAACATTTGCTTACTATATAATCGTCTGGACTAAGGTTTAGATCCTCAGCAAGAGCAATCAAGAAACTGTTCAATTCCGTGATAGCCTTATCAATTGCGGCATTGAAGTCGCTTTCGGCCTTATCGATCACGTCATCGCTGACATCACCTCTAAGTTCCACCTTTAAGGCTCTGAAAGCATCTTGAGCCGTGCTGATAGCTTCTCCAAACGACTCCTTGATGCCTCGAACGCCTTTTACATACTCATCCTTAGTTAACGTGCCATTTCGGAACTCTTTTCTGAGCTTATCAAGATCCCCTATTTTTTCAACCTTGAGCTTTTCGATTTCCAACTTCGCAAGACCTAAAACTTCTATTTTGCTACTCACGGCAAAAGCGGTCGCCGAAGCCAAGGTCAAAAACAACGCCACCGCAAAACTTATCACAGAACGGTAGTTAGACATACCAACCTCCGATGTATATAACGACAAGCAACCTCAACACAGAACGCAGAGGAAGTTTTGCCTATCGGTACAGTTCTGTCAATCTGCTATTTGTGACACTTTATTTACAGCGCATAACTTCCTATAGAACTCGTTTCGGCAAGAATCTTTGACAGGCTTTAAGATATCGGGCTACTAAAGCGCTAGAAAACGATCTCAAGATATCTTAGTATTGGATATAAGCCTCTATTAATTAAGAAATAAATTATCTGAGGGCCATGATATTGGCCAGACATTTTGCCAAGGTGCAGCCATTCAGCCGCCGTTCAGCCCCTCCCTTGGATACTGGCGCCATCGTGTCCAGCACCGGAGCAGAGATCATGACCGCCTCGATGAAATTACTGGTTTCCTTTTTAGTCATCCTCGCTGTGGCCGGCTGCGCCACCCCCGGCTATCAGGCGTATCCCTACCGGGGCACCCTGACCGGCGCCGCCGTCGGGGCCGCTGGCGGCGCGTTGCTGGGCCATGCGG
>CADDZF010000260.1 GCA_902812445.1 Methylococcaceae bacterium
TGGCCTTCGCCAAGCAAGCCTTGGCCTGCTCTAAAACCTCCCGCCCGCTGGCCGTTCTCGCCATTGCCGTACCTCATGACAAAACACGGCTTATTGTTTCATCTATGATGTAGAAATGGAATTACTCATTTCCGCGGTCGATATTGCAGGCGTTACTGTGCCGGGGGTCCGTTTGTCGACTGGCACCGAAGTTGCTTTGGCCGGACAATACTAAAAGTCGTTTTTAAGCCGTGCATGCGCAAGGGATTTCTGCTCCGGCGGTGTTCCTTATGACAGCTTGTCAGGTCTTTTAGTTAACCCTTGTTCAAGGTATGAGGAGGAAGATTATGTCTGCGAAACGCGAACAAGACAGGAAGAATACGAGTAGCAAGGACCGTGAAACGTCGAATCCAATACAGATCCAGAAGTTTCTTGGCGGGCTGGACTATCCCGTCGGGAAGCAGGACTTGATCGACAGGGCGCGGAAAGCAGGCGCGGACGAGAAGGTGATGGCGGCACTTGAGCGCATTCCCGATCAGGAATACGAAAGTCCTATCGCTCTCTCTCGTGAACTGGGCAGCCGGTAAGCGCCATGTCGCTGAATCACCGCTTGTCCCTATCTGTTCAAACACTTAGTCTCGCTCGTGCACACAGCGGGCGCTGGCTTACCTGGTGAGAAACTAGAGGAGGATATTATGAATCCGTTACTACTTAAGTTTGCAAAAATCTATGGCATTGTCTTTTTGGCCGTGGGTATCCTGGGATTTATTCCCGGTATCGTGCAACCGCCTTCCGAGAGTCCGGCCTTGGCTGTCGAATGGGGACATGGTCTCCTTCTAGGCTTGTTCCCGGTCAATGTCATGCATAACCTAGTGCATATCTTGATCGGCGCTTGGGGCATCATTGCCGCGCGGAGCCTTGCGGCATCACTGACCTATGCGCGGGGTGTTGCGATCCTGTATGGCGTGTTGACCATCCTGGGTCTTATCCCGGCGACTTACACGCTGTTCGGTCTGGCTCCGATCCATGGCCACGACGTCTGGTTGCACGCCCTCTCCTCACTAGTCGCGGCTTATTTTGGCTTTATGCCGGTCAAAGGGCAGGCGGAAAGACATGACAGGCCTATCAGGACCTAAGCGCGCGGTAAGGAAGCTGCCCGCAGGAGCACAGGAAACGATACCGGCTCAGGGAAGGCATGCAAGAGGAACGTATGCGAACCATTATAGGGATCAGCCAGATGTCCAGTGATTACCGTTCGCTTCCCGGCCAACCCACTTCGCTGTGGTTGGCCACCACTCCGAAAACGGAATTTCCGCCCCTATCCGAGGATGTCGCTGTCGATGTCGCCATCGTCGGCGGCGGCATTGCCGGGTTGACTGTCGCCACCTTGCTCAAGCAAGCGGGCAGAACCGTGGCCGTTATCGAAGCCGGCCGCATCATTGAAGGTGTCACCGGCTATACCACGGCCAAGGTAACATCGCTGCACGCGCTCATTTACGAATACC
The DNA here is from genome assembly GCA_902812445.1 of Methylococcaceae bacterium. Classification (GTDB taxonomy): domain Bacteria; phylum Pseudomonadota; class Gammaproteobacteria; order Methylococcales; family Methylococcaceae; genus CADDZF01. The sequence continues at coordinate 1,485 of CADDZF010000260.1, forward strand.
TCATCCGTCGCTTTGGCAGGGAAAAGGCCAGAGCCTATGCCACCGCGAATCAAGCAGCGATCGAGCAGATCGCCACCTGGGTTAGCGAAAAAAACATCGACTGCGATTTTGTTCGCACGGACGCCTATACCTACACCGAGATATCCAAGGAGGTCAACTCCATTCAGGCCGAAGTGGACGCCGCGCTAGAGTTGGGCCTGCCGGCCGCCTTTACGTTTGAGCCGCCGCTGCCGTTCAAAGTCGAAGCTGCCATACGTTTCGCTAACCAGGCCAAGTTTCATCCGCGCAAATATCTTCTGGCGCTGGCTCGGGATATTCCCGGCGAAGGTTGTCACATTTTCGAGCAGACGCGGGTTCTCGACATCGCCGAAGGCGAACCTTGCACGGTCAAGACCGATAAACAGAAAGTAACCGCCCGTGACGTCGTGGTGGCCAGCCACTTTCCCATCTACGACAAAGGCTTTTATTTCGCCCGCATGGCGCCCCATCGCTCTTACGTTTTGGCCCTGCGTATCGACGGCGCGGCGCCAACGGGC